>DJBL01000093.1 GCA_002435595.1 Stenotrophomonas maltophilia | reverse complement strand
GGCGCCCAGTACCGCCTCGTCCAGCGCGGCCGACGGCACGCTGGGCGCGGCGCGGCCGAGCAGGCGGGCCAGCTCGCGTTCTTCGGGGGTCAGCGGCTCGGACGGATTCATTGGCCCAGCCCCGCACGCAGTTTGTCCATCGCATAGCGCAGCCGCGACTTGACCGTCTCGCGGCCCACGCCGGTGATCTGGGCGATCTCTTCCAGGCTCAGTTCCTGCTCCAGCCGCAACTGCAGTACCTCGCGCTGTTCATCGGGCAGCTGCTCCATCGCCAGTTGCAGCTGGCGGCGCTGTTCGAACTCGGACAGTTGCGATTCCGGCGTGCGCGTATCGCTCATCCGCGCCACCCGCTCCTCGGCGTCGCCCGGCGCCGGCGGGCGGTGCCGCGCGGCGCGCCAATGGTCATTGAGACGATTGTGGGCGATCCGGAACAGCCAGGTGGTGAAGGCCGCGTCCGGCTGCCAGCCGGCGCACGCGGCGATCACCCGTTGCCAGACGTCCTGGAACATCTCGTCGGCCAGCGCGGCATCGCGCAGTTGCCGCAGCAGGAAGCTGTACAGGCGGCTGCGGTGGCGCGCATACAGGGTTTCGAAGGCGCGCAGCTCGCCACCGGCCCAGGCCAGCATCAGCGACTCGTCGGTTGGCAGGGCAGCGGCATCCACGGCGCACAGAGTAAGCGCTGGGCAGGATTCCGCATAGCTGGACGGGAGCGCGACGGCGACGGCGGACATGGCAGGGCAGGGCAGGAGGACGTTCGATCCAACGGCCGGGGGCGCTGAACGGGGTTGCGGGCTTCCATTGCCCCCCGGTGGGCGCGTTATGCTCCGGGCACAGGGGAGGCGCCGGGTATCCGGTGCCAGAAGAGATCAACATGCTGTCCAGCCAGAGGGTGACGTACGTGGGGCATCCTGATCGCGACGCAGTGGTGTCCGCTGCGCTTGCGCAGGCGCTGTGCGCATTGCTGCCCGGGCAGGCGCAGGTGGCGCTGGCGTGGTCGGACCCGGGGCTGGGCGAGGGCTGCCAGGCGCACCCGGGCTGCACCCCGACCGGCCCCGAACTGCTGGACGCGCTGCTGGGCGGCGTGGCCGGGCCCGAGGCCGCGCTGCGCCGATGGCAGCATCACGGCAGCGAGCTGGCCGTGCACGCGCTGACCGCGGCGGGCGCGGTGCCGGACCCGGGCTGGTGGACCGTGGCACGCCAGGCGCTGGAAGACGCGCTGGCGCTGGCCCGCCAACGCGAGCAGATCAAGTCCCTGGAAACCTCCAAGCGGCTGCAGCAGGCGCTGTACGAGATTGCCGACCTGGCCGGTGCGGACCTGGAAATGACCGAAATGCTGCGGCATTTCCACCGCGTGCTCAATTCGTTGATGTACGCGCAGAACTGCTACATCGTCGAGTACGACGATGTGCGCCGACGGGTGCGCTTCCTGTATTTCGCCGACCAGCGCGACACCTTCGAGGCCGACCCGGACCGCAGCTACGAAGAGCATGAAATGCCGCGCAGCCTCACCTTCGCGCTGCTGCGCCACGGCCAGCCGCTGAGCGGGCCGTCCAACGAGCTGCTGGCGGCGATGAACGACGAGTACGACCCCAGCCGTGGGCCGGAGAGCCTGGACTGGATGGGCGTGCCGATGCTGCGCGAGGGCCGCGTGTGCGGTGCCATCGTGGTGCAGAGCTACGAGCAGCGCGTGCGCTACAACGAGGCCGACCGCACCCTGCTGGGTTATGTGGCCCAGCACATCCTCACCGCGATGGACCGGCGCCAGGCGCAGGTGCAGCTGGAGCGTCAGGTGGAGCGGCGCACGCTGGAGCTGCAGCGCGCCAATCGCAGCCTGCAGGACGAAGTGGTCGAGCGCCGACGCGCCGAGAAGCTGCAGCTGGCGCTGTTCAACATCGCCGAGATGGCGATGAGCGCCGAAAGCCTGGCCCAGTTCTACGTGCAGGTGCACGGGGTGGTCGGCACGCTGCTGGACGCGCGCAATTTCTACATCGCCCTGGTCAACGAGGCCGGCGACGGGCTGGATTTCGTCTACTCGGTGGATGAGTACAACGCGTCGCGCGCGCCGCGACCGTTCAGCAAGGGGCTGACCGAGTTCATCGTGCGCAACCGCCAGCCGCTGCTGGCCTCGCGCGACCACATCGACGCGCTGCGGGCCTCCGGCCGGGTCCGTGAGTTTGGTGCGCGCTCGCACTGCTGGCTGGGCGTGCCACTGCTCAGCGACGACGATGTGGTCGGGGTGATCGTGGTGCAGAGCTACTCGCCGGAGGTGAGCTTCACCGCGCACGACCAGCGCCTGCTCACCTTCGTGGCCCAGAACATCGGCAACGGGCTGGCCCGCCAGCGTGACCAGGAGCGGTTGCGCAATGCGCACGCCGAGCTGGAAAAACGCGTGGACGAGCGCACCCGCGAGCTGGCCGAGGTCAATGACAAACTGCTCGGGCAGATTGGCGAGCGCCTGCGCGCCGAACAGCGGCTCACCCACCAGGCCATGCACGATGCGCTGACCGGCCTGCCCAACCGCCTGCACCTGCTGGACCGCCTGGAAGATGCGATCGCGCGTGCGCGACAGCCGGACGGACCGCGCTTTGCGGTGCTGTTCCTGGACCTAGACCGGTTCAAGCTGGTCAACGACAGCATCGGCCATGCCGCCGGCGACCAGATGCTGGTGGAGGTTGCCAAGCGGATCGTGTCGATGATCGGCAGTGGCGACGTGGTCGCGCGGCTGGGCGGAGACGAGTTCGCGATCCTGCTGCAGTGCGAACATGGCCTGGAAACGGCGCGTGACTTTTCCCAGCGCATGCTGGTGGCGCTGGAAGAATCGATGTGGGTGCAGGGCCGGGAGCTGTTTCCTTCCGGCAGCCTGGGCATTGCCCTGTGGAATCCGCGCTACCGCAATGGCGAGGAGCTGGTGCGCGACGCCGATGCGGCGATGTACCGGGCCAAGGCGCAGGGCAAGGACCGCTGCGCGGTGTTCGACGAGGCCATGCGCGAAGAAGCGCTGCGCAGCCTGGACCTGGAGGCCGATCTGCGCCGGGCGATCATCAACCGCGATTTCCTGCCGTATTACCAGCCGATCGTGCGCCTGGGCGATGGCGCGGTGGTCGGTTACGAGGCGCTGCTGCGCTGGCAGCACGAGCGGCGTGGCCTGCTGCTGCCCAGCGCGTTCCTGGACCTGGGGGAGGAGAGCGGGCTGATCGAACAGGTCGACTGGCTGCTGTATGAAGAGGTGATCGGGCAGCTGGCCCGGGGCGGGGAGGGATACCTGTCGGTCAACGTCTCGCCGCGGCATTTCCGTTCGCCTGATTTCAGCGCGCGCCTGTTCGGCCTGATCGAGGCCGCCGGTGCCGATCCGCGCCGGCTGCGGCTGGAGATCACCGAGGTGGCATTGCTCGACGATGGCCCACGCACGCTGCGCATCCTGCAGCAGTTGCGCGAGCGCGGCGTGCTGGTGCAGCTGGATGATTTCGGGACCGGCTTCTCGGCCCTGTCCTATCTGCACCGTTTCCCGATCTCCACTTTGAAGATCGACCAGAGCTTCATCGCCGGCCTGCACGGGCAGGACATGCAGAGTACCTATGCGCTGGTGCAGGGCGTGCTCTCGCTGGCGCGCACGCTGGGCATCGAGACGGTGGGCGAGGGCATCGAGAACGACGCCCAGCGGCGCACGCTGCTGCAGCTGGGCTGCGATTACGGCCAGGGCTACCTGCTGGGGCGTCCGGCACCGATGGAAACGTTCGCGGCGCCTTGACCGCGCCGCGAACGCGACGGCATCAACGCAGCGCGGCGCGGCGCTTTTCGTCGATCCACTTGGATGCCTGGGCTGGCTCGTAGGCGCGCATCCAGTCCAGCATCGCGTCGATGTCCGAGCCGTACCAGAGGTCGGCGCGCTGCTCCGGATGCAGGAAACGCTCTTCGACCATGCGGTCGATCATGCCGATCAGCGGCGCGTAGAAGCCGTCCACGTCCAGGAAGGCGCACGGCTTGTTGCCGATGCCAAGCTGGCGCCAGGTGAGCATCTCGAAGATCTCTTCCATGGTGCCGAAGCCGCCGGGCAGGGCCACGAACGCGTCGGACAGATCGAACATGCGCGACTTGCGCTCATGCATCGAGCCGACGATCTCCAGTTCGGTCAGGCCACGGTGCGCCACTTCCCAGTCGGCCAGTTGCTGCGGGATCACGCCGGTGACTTCACCGCCGCCTTCGAGCACGGCGTTGGCCACCGTGCCCATCAGGCCGACGTTGCCGCCGCCGTAGACCAGGCGCAGGCCGTCCCGGGCGATGCGATCGCCCAGCGCGATGGCACGCTCGGTGTAGACCGGCTTGCTGCCGGGGTTGGAGCCACAGTAAACGCAAATCGACTTCATTGGATCTTCCTGTGTTCAGAAACTGGCGCGGCGGAAACGAAAAAGCCCCGCCGATGACCGATGTTCCGGCCTCGTGACGGGGTTCGTTCCGCGAATGCGGGCGGTGATTATCGCGCGTTACGGGCGCGGAGGCCAATCGGGCCGCCCGGATGGCAGCCGACCAAACGGTCGGCTGTCCTGTGCGTGCGCGGCGACGGGCCTCACGCGGCCTGCGACTGCTCCCGGCGCGGGCCTTCCTTCAATGCGCGGCCCACCAGCCCGACCAGCAGGTCCAGCTCTTCGCCGTCCATGCCGAAATGCGGGGTGAAGCGCAGCGAGTTCTCGCCGCCGTGGATCACGTTGATGCCGTGGTTGCGCAGCCATTCCTCGGTGGAGCCGGCGCCATAGCACTTGAACTGCGGGGCCAGCTCGCAGGAGAACAACAGGCCGGTACCCTGCACCTTGGTGATCAGCCCGCCCAGGTCGGCCTTGAGCTGCTCCAGCTTGCGCACCGCTTCGGCACCGCGCACGCGGATGTTCTCGCGTACCTGCGGGGTCAGCAGCGACAACGTGGCGCAGGCCACGTCCAGTGCGCGCGGGTTGGAGGTCATCGTATTGCCGTAGATGCCCTTGCGGTACAGCTGCGCGGCATGCTCGGTCACGGCCAGCACCGAGAGCGGGAACTGGGCGGCGTTGAGCGCCTTGGAATAGGTTTCCATGTCCGGCGCGTCCAGGCCTTCGAAGCCGGGATAGTCGACGATGGACAGCACGCCATGCGCACGCAGGCCGGCCTGGATCGAATCGATCAGCAGCAGGCTGCCGTGCTGGCGGGTCAGCTCGCGGGCCAGGGCATAGAACGCCGGCGGCACCGAGCGGCCGGGGTCGCCTTCGCCCATCACCGGTTCCAGGAACACCGCTTCGATGAACCACTGGTTCTGCTCGGCCTCGGCGAACACGCGCTTGAGCGCCTCCTCGTCGTACGGCGCCAGCGCGATCACGGTGTCTTCGCCGCGGTAGCTGGCCAGGTGCTGCATGTAGGTCTTGCGGCTGGAATCGGAATACAGGCCCGGGCGATCGGTACGGCCGTGGAAGCTGCCCTTGATCACCACGCGCTTGATCTTTGCCCCGGCATGGCGGGCGCCCGGATCGGTCTGCAGCTTGGCGTTGACGTCGGCGATGCGTGCGGCCAGGCCGACGGCTTCGGAGCCGGAATTCAGGCACATGAAGCGGGCATACGGGCAACCGCCACGCACGTGGCCGATTTCCTTGCGCAGGGCCTGGATGAAGCGCTGCTGGGACAGGCTCGGCGTCATCACGTTGGCCATCACCTGCGGCGCGGCCATGGCCGCCATCACCGCCTCGGGGGTGTGGCCGAAGCCGAGCATGCCGTAGCCGCCGGCGTCGTACAGGACCGCGCCCTTGAGGGTCACCACCCAGGCACCGCGGGCGGCCAGGGCCACGTACGGGGTCACCGCATCGTCGGCATAGAAATTGACGAACCCATCCTGCATCGCATCGATCTGGGCGCGTTCGTCCAGCGCCAGCAGCGGGCCCAGCTCGGCGCGCACGCGCTCGAATTCGGCGGCGGCAGCGTCGATCGCAGCGACCAGCTGCGGGTGGCCGGTGGCCAGGCGTTCCAGGCTGGCGTCATCCAGGCCGGTGGTGAGGCGGGTGCCGGGCTGGGCGCGAAGGGGGGCAAGACGTTCGATGAAGCTCATTGCAGATCTCCTGAAACGATTGGCGGCACGGCGGAAATGCAAAACGCGCGTCTATTCGCGCGCGCTCGGGGTATTCCTGCTCGTGCATCTGACTTCCATCCCGATGCTAGCACGCGGCTTTTCGCGCGATAACCCCGCCGAAAACTGTTGCATAGCAGCATTTTGCGCGACGTTCGCCGAATCCTGCGTTGCCACCGAGGGCCAGTCGTACAATGCGCGACATTGCCTACACGTTGCCGTGCGCTCCCTTGAAGAAGTCCGATTTCAACTACGAACTGCCGCCCGAGCTGATCGCCCAGGCGCCCCTTGCCGAGCGCTCGGCCAGCCGCCTGATGCTGGTGCCGCCGGCGCCGGCCGCCTTCGATCATCGCCACGTGCGCGACCTGCCGGACCTGCTCAACCCCGGCGACCTGCTGGTGTTCAACGACACCCGGGTGATTCCGGCGCGTCTGTTCGGGCAGAAGGCCAGTGGCGGCCGGGTCGAGATCCTGATCGAGCGCCTGCTCGGCGCGCAGCAGGCCCGGGCCCAGGTGGGCGCGAGCAAATCGCCCAAACCGGGCAGCCGGATCGCGCTGGACGCCGGTGGCGAGGCCGAGGTGCTGGGCCGCGACGGCGAGTTCTACGTGCTGCAGTTCCACGTGCCCGAGGCGCTGGAGCAGTGGCTGCTGCACGCCGGCCGACTGCCGTTGCCGCCCTACATCCAGCGCGAGCCGGGCGTGGATGACCGCGAGCGCTATCAGACGGTCTTTGCCCGTGAGATCGGCGCGGTGGCGGCCCCGACCGCCGGCCTGCACTTCGATGAGGCCCTGCTGGCCTCGTTGAAGGAGAAAGGCGTGGATTTCGGCCATGTGACCCTGCACGTGGGCGCGGGCACCTTCCAGCCGGTCCGGGTGGATGACCTGACCGACCATGTGATGCACCGCGAATGGCTCAACGTGGGCGCCGAGCTGGTCCAGCAGGTGCGCCGCACGCGGGCCGCCGGCGGGCGGGTGATCGGCGTCGGCACCACCGTGGTGCGCGCGCTGGAAAGCGCGATGCGCGATGGGGAGCTGCTGCCGTACGCCGGTGAAACCCAGATCTTCATCACCCCCGGCTACCGGATCCGCAGCGTGGACGCGATGGTGACCAACTTCCACCTGCCGGAAAGCACCCTGCTGATGATGATCTCGGCGTTTGCCGGGCAGGCGCGGGTGTTCGAGGCCTACCGGGCCGCGATTGCCGAGAAATATCGATTCTTCAGCTACGGGGATGCGATGTTGTTGTTCCCGCAGGCGTGAGCCGACGGCAGCCGACCCACGGTCGGCGCTGCGCGGGCCGGCCGTGGGTCGGGGGTAGGGCCCGCCGTTGCCCGGTACCGGGGGCGCGAGGGTGGCGCCGGTCTGGCCTGCGCCGGGTGCGGCAGGGCATGTCGGTCGCTTTTCGGCGATAATCGGCAATTATTTGCCCGAATCCCGCTCCATGTCCCGACTCCAGTTCCAGCTCCAGACCACCGACGGGCGCGCCCGCCGCGGCCGCCTGACCTTCCCGCGTGGCACCGTGGAAACCCCGGCGTTCATGCCGGTGGGCACCTATGGCTCGGTCAAGGGCATCCTGCCGGAGCAGATCCGGGCGTTGGGCGCGGAAATCATCCTGGGCAACACCTTCCACCTTTACCTGCGCCCGGGGCTGGACGTGATCGCCGACCACGGCGGCCTGCATGGCTTTGCCCGCTGGGACGGCCCGATCCTGACCGATTCCGGCGGTTTCCAGGTGTTTTCGCTGGCGCACCGGCGCAAGATCACCGAGCAGGGCGTCACCTTCGCCTCGCCGACCGACGGCGCCCGGGTCTTCCTGGGGCCGGAAGAGAGCATGCGCATCCAGAAGGTGCTCGATTCGGACATCGTGATGATCTTCGACGAGTGCACCCCGTACCCGGCCACCGAGCCGGTCGCGCGCACCTCGATGGAGTTGAGCCTGCGCTGGGCCCAGCGCAGCCGCAACGCGCACGATGAGCTGGGCAACGATGCGGCCCTGTTCGGCATCGTCCAGGGTGGAGTCCACCATGACCTGCGCAGCCGTTCGGCCGAGGGCCTGCAGCAGATCGGGTTCGATGGCTATGCGATCGGCGGGCTGGCCGTGGGCGAACCCGAGCACGAGCGCAACGCCATGCTCGACCACATGCACCCGATCCTGCCGGCCGACCGCCCGCGCTACCTGATGGGCGTGGGCCGCCCGGAAGACCTGGTCGAAGGCGTCGCCCGCGGGGTGGACATGTTCGATTGCGTGATGCCCACCCGCAATGCCCGCAACGGCCACTATTTCACGTCCTTCGGCACGGTGCGCATCCGCAACGCCCGCTACGAGCGCGACATGGACACCATCGAGCCGGGCTGTGGCTGCCATGCCTGCACCAGCGGCTACACCCGGTCCTACCTGCGCCACCTGGACCGCTGCAATGAAATGCTGGCGCCGATGCTGGGCACCATCCACAACCTGTATTACTACGAAAAGCTGATGGCCGACATGCGCGCGGCCATCGCGGCGGGAACCTTTACCGCCTTCCGCGAGTCCTTCTACATGGCCCGTGGCATGGCCACGCCGGCCCTGTAAGGGTTCCACCCCGGCCTGGGCCGGCGCGCGGACCCTGCCAAACGGCCCAAGGACGAACTCCCGGGGCCGTGGCATACTTCGAGGCTGACCCCCGTTTCGCGGCGACTCCCCGGCCCACCTGGGCGGGGCGCCTCCCAACCCAAGGACACAAGATGAACCTGCTCGCCTTCCTGATTCCCGCCGCCCATGCCCAGACCGCTGGTGGCCAGCCGCAGGGCATGGGTCTGACCACGCTGCTGTTCCCGATCATCCTGATCGCGATCATGTACTTCCTGATGATCCGCCCGCAGATGAAGCGCCAGAAGGAACACAAGGCCATGCTGGAGAAGATCAAGCGCGGCGACGAAGTGCTGACCAACGGCGGCATCGCCGGCGTGGTCACCAACATCGGCGACAACTTCATCACCATCGAAGTGGCCGACAACGTGCAGATCCGCGTGCAGAAGGGCGCCGTCGGCAACGTGCTGCCGACCGGCACGCTGAAGTCGGCCAACTGAGCCACTCCTTTTCCGAAGCACAACCGCGGCGCCGGGACGGGCGCCGCGCGGGACCCAAGCAATGCTCGAATTTCCACGCTGGAAGTACTTCGTCATCCTGATCGTGCTGGCGCTCAGCACCCTGTATGCGCTGCCCAACATCTACCAGAAGGACCCGGCCGTCCAGATCACCGCCAATCGTGGCGGGCAGATCGATGACGCGCTGCGCGACCGCGTGCTGGCCGACCTGGGCAAGGCCGGCATCACCACGATCGGCGCGGAGAAGGAAGGCGACAGCCTGATCGTCCGCCTGCCCGACCTGAAGGCACAGGCCGCCGCCAGCGACACCCTGCGCGACAGCGTGGGCGAGAACTACGTGGTGGCACTGAACCTGGCCTCCACCGTGCCGGAGTGGCTGGCCAAGCTGGGCGGTCGCCCGATGGTGCTCGGCCTGGATCTCCAGGGCGGTGTGCACTTCGTGCTGCAGGTCGACCAGAAGGCTGCGCTGGACAAGCGCCTGGATGCCTACGCCGAAGACGTGCGTACCAGCCTGCGCGATGCCCGCATCGCCTACCAGTCGGTCGAACGTCGCCCGGACAACAGCATCATCGCCACCATCAGCCCGTCCGCCGGCGCCGATGCGGTGACCCGTGCGCGCGAGGTGATGGCCAAGGCGCAGCCGACCCTGGGCTATGAAGTCACCGACAACCGCATCGCGGTGAAGGTGCCGGAGGCCGAGCTGAACCAGATCGCCAACGGGGCGATCGAGCAGAACATCAACACCCTGCGCAACCGTGTGAACCAGCTCGGCGTGGCCGAGCCGATCATCCAGCGCCAGGGCGCCGACCGCGTGGTGGTGCAGCTGCCGGGCGTGCAGGACACCGCCGAAGCCAAGCGCATGATCGGCGCCACCGCGACGCTGGAATACCGCGCCGTGGTCGAAGGCAACGCGCAGGACGCGATCACCAGCGGTCGCATCCCGCCGGAGGCCAAGGTCTACCAGCGCCGTGACAGCGGCGGCCCGGTGCTGCTCAACAAGCGCGTGATCGTGACCGGTGACCAGATGGTCGCCGCGCAGGCCACCACCGACCAGAACGGCGCCGCGGCGGTCAGCGTGACGCTCAACAACGTCGGCGGCCAGCGCATGTTCGACTTCACCAGCGCCAACGTGAACAAGCCGATGGCCGTGGTCTACACCGAGCGCATCCCGACGGTGAACATGGTCGATGGCAAGGAAGTGCGCAGCTTCCGGATCAAGGAAGAAGTGATCTCGGTGGCCAACATCAACGGCGTGTTCGGCAAGAACTTCCAGACCACCGGTCTGGAGAAGAAGGAAGCCGAAGACCTGGCCAAGCTGCTGAAGTCCGGCTCGCTGGCTGCGCCGATGGACTTCGTCGAAGAGCGCGTGGTCGGCCCCAGCCTGGGTGCGGAGAACGTCAAGAACGGTATCACCGCCGTGGTGTACGCGTTCCTGTTCACGCTGGTGTTCTTCAGCGTCTACTACCGCATGTTCGGCGTGATCACCTCGCTGGCGATGCTGTTCAACCTGCTGATCGTGGTGGCGGTGATGTCCATGTTCGGCGCCACGATGACGCTGCCCGGCTTCGCCGGCCTGGCCTTGTCGGTGGGTCTGTCGGTGGACGCCAACGTGCTGATCAACGAGCGTATCCGTGAAGAACTGCGGGCCGGCATGCCGGGCAAGACCGCGATCGTGACCGGCTACGACCGCGCCAGCGGCACCATCCTCGACGCCAACCTGACCGGCCTGATCGTCGGCGTGGCGCTGTACGCATTCGGCACCGGTCCGCTGAAGGGCTTCGCGCTGACCATGATCATCGGTATCTTCGCGTCGATGTTCACCGCGATCACCGTGTCGCGCGCGCTGGCGACGCTGATCTACGGCCGCCGCAAGAAGCTCCAGAACGTGGCCATCTGACGGGACGACACGCACAATGAAACTGTTTCCGCTGCATATCCTCCCGAACGACACCAAGATCGACTTCATGCGTTGGCGTCATGCCGCCATGGTGGTCACCCTGCTGCTGTTCATCGGTTCGATCGCGCTGATCGCCACGAAGGGCTTCAACTACGCGCTGGACTTCACCGGCGGTACCTTGATCGAGGCCCGGTTCGAGCGTCAGGTGGACGTTGAAGACGTCCGCGCCAAGCTCGAGGCCAATGGCTTCGACGGCGCCCAGGTGCAGAGTTTCGGTGGCAACACCGATCTGCTGATCCGCCTGGCGCCGCAGGGCGAGCACGCCCCGGGCACGGGCGCGGCCAGTGACCAGCGCACCGCCGATGCGGTGGTCAAGGCGATCTCGCTGGGCGACAACAAGGCCACCGTGCTGCGCAACGAGTTCGTGGGCCCGCAGGTCGGCAAGGACCTGGCCATGAACGGCTTGTACGCCACGCTGTTCATGCTGGTGGGCTTCCTGATCTACATCGCGTTCCGGTTCGAATGGAAGTTCGCGATCACCGCCAGCATCGTGGCGCTGTTCGATCTGCTGGTGACGGTGGCCTACATTTCGGCGATCGGTCGTGAGTTCGATCTGACGGTGCTGGCCGGTCTGCTGTCGGTGATGGGCTTTGCGATCAACGACATCATCGTGGTGTTCGATCGCGTGCGTGAGAACTTCCGCAGCCTGCGGGTGGAGCCGCTGGAAGTGCTGAACCGTTCGATCAACCAGACGCTGTCGCGTACGGTGATCACGGCGGTGATGTTCTTCCTGTCGGCGCTGGCGCTGTACCTGTACGGCGGCACCTCGATGGAAGGCCTGGCCGAGACCCACATGGTGGGCGCGGTGATCGTGGTGTTGTCCTCGATCCTGGTGGCGGTGCCGATGCTGACCATCGGCGCCCTGCGCGTGACCAAGCAGGACCTGCTGCCCAAGGCCAAGGACATCGAGGCGCTCGAGCGTCGTCCATAAGCCACCGGCTGCATGAAGTACCTGAAAAGCCGCGCCCCGCGCGGCTTTTCTTTTGGGCGGCCGCAACGCCCAGCCGGGCAGAGCCCGGCGCTGCGGGATGTTTGGCAGCCGGGCAGAGCCCGGCGCTACGCGGCGCAACAGCTCGTAGAGCCGGGTTCTGCCCGGCTGCTTTTCTCTCCGCGCGCAGCCGACTGTCGGGCGAGGGGCGGGAGGGGAGTGGCGGGACCGTTGGGCCGCATGGATGTGGACCACGAGCCCCAGGGATGGGTTTACGGCGTGTCCCGCCACTCCCCTCCCGCCCCTCGCAACACCGGGCAAGCAACGCGCCATACACCCCCGTCGGTTGTGAAACACCGCCCCGCACACTACGATCCCATGCGTTCCGCGCAGCCGCCCCGGTGGCGCGCGCCGCCCCTTTTCATCGCGCAGGCCCGGCCTGCGCCAGTCCAAACGAGGTTTCCATGGTCATCAAACCGCGTGTGCGCGGCTTCATCTGCGTCACCACCCATCCTGTCGGCTGCGATGCGGCCGTCAAACAGCAGATCGACTACATCCAGGCCCAGCCCAGGCGCGCCAACGGCCCCAAAAAGGTGCTGGTGCTCGGTGCCTCCACCGGCTACGGCCTGGCCGCGCGGATCACCGCCGCCTTCGGCAGTGGCGCGGCCACGCTGGGCGTGTTCTTCGAGCGTCCGGGGACCGAGACCAAGCCCGGCACCGCCGGCTGGTACAACACCGCCGCGTTCCACAAGTACGCCGAGCAGGCGGGCCTGTACGCCAAGAGCGTCAATGGCGATGCCTTCTCCGATGAGGTCAAGGCCAAGGTCATCGAACTGATCAAGCAGGACCTGGGCCAGGTCGACCAGGTGGTGTACAGCCTGGCCGCGCCGCGCCGCAAGCACCCCAGGACCGGCGAGATCATCAGCTCCACGCTCAAGCCGATCGGCGCGCCGATCACCCTGCGCGGCCTGGATACCGACAAGGAAGTGATCACCGAGACCACGATCGAACCGGCGACCCCGGAAGAAGTGGCCGGCACCGTGGCGGTGATGGGCGGCGAAGACTGGCAGATGTGGATCGACGCGCTGCTGGAAGCGGGCGTGCTGGCCGACGGCGCCACCACCACCGCCTTCACCTACGTGGGCGAAGAAATCACCCAGGCCATCTACTGGAACGGTTCGATCGGCGCGGCCAAGAAGGACCTGGACGACAAGGTGCTGGGCCTGCGCGGGAAGCTGCAGGCGATCGGCGGCGACGCACGCGTATCGGTGCTCAAGGCGGTGGTCACCCAGGCCAGCTCGGCCATCCCGACCATGCCGCTGTACCTGTCGCTGCTGTTCAAGGTGATGAAGGCCAAGGGCACGCACGAAGGCTGCATCGAGCAGCTCGATACGCTGTACGACATCGTCTACGGCGGCAAGGACACCGGCACCGCAACCGACCGCCTGCGCCACGCGCTCACCGATGGCGACCGCCAGGTGCAGCTGATCGACGACGCCGGCCGCCTGCGCGCCGATTACAAGGAAATGGCGCCGGACGTGCAGGGCGAAGTGATGGCCCTGTGGCCGCAGGTGACCAACGAGAACCTGTACGAGATCAGCGACCTGGCCGGCTACAAGGCCGACTTCCTGCGTCTGTTCGGGTTCGGGGTGGAGGGCGTGGATTACGACGCCGACGTCGCCACCGACGTGAAGATCCCGAACCTGGTCGACCTGGCCTGAGCCAGGGTGCCCCACCCGGGGCACGCCGGAGCTGCACCGCAAACGCCGGGATTACCCGGCGTTTGTCGTTTCCGTCCGCGGTGGTTGCCCACGTGCCGTCAGCACTGCCGCCAGCGCCAGCGCGGCGCCGGCACAGCCCGCCGACGACCACAGCATGGTGGTCAGCCCCGGTCCGTCCATCAGCTGGCCGCCGGTCCATGAGCCCAGCGCGATGCCCACGTTGAAGACGCCGACATACAGCGCGCTGGCCATTTCAAGCGCGTGCGGCGCGGCGCGCATCACCCAGGTCATCAGCGCGACCGACACCCCGCCGTAGGCCAGCCCCCAGAGCAGCAGTACGGCGGTGCCCGCCGCGACCGTGTCGCCGATGGTCAGGTACAGCAGCGGCGTGAGCAGCAGGCCCAACCCAATGACAGCCACCGTGGGTGCCGTGCGACGGGCAGCCGCGGCGCCCGCGAGGAAATTGCCGCCGATGCCCGCGATGCCGTAGCCGAACAGCACCGCACCCATCCAGCGCGGATCGATGCCGGCCACGCTGACCAGCAGTGGCCGCACGAAGGTGAAGGTCATGAAGTGCGCACCGACCAGCAGCAGCGTCAACAACAGCCCCGCCTGCAACGCCCGGTTGCCCAGCTGCCCGCGCAACTGGCGCAGCGTGGGCGAGGACGCCACCGGCAGCGCCGGCATCGCCAGAAGGTGCAGCAGCAGCACCGCTGCGCTGAGCAGCGCCATGCCGGCAAAGGCCCAGCGCCAGCCGGCCAGGTCGCCGACCCAGGTGCCCAGCGGCACGCCCAGCACCGACGCCGCCGCGACGCCACCGAAGATGATCGACGTGGCCAGCCCCACGCCCTCGGCCGGCACCAGCCGCGCAGCCAGGCCACCGGCGATGGCCCAGATGCCGCCCATGCAGAAGCCCACCAGCACCCGGGCGGCGAGCAGCCCGTAAATGTCCACCGCCAGTGCCGAGGCCAGGTTGGCGACCACCAGCAGGGCGAGCAGACCCGCCAGGATCCAGCGCCGGTCAACCCCACCGGCGCCGATCACCGCGATCGGCGCGAACAGCGCGGCCAGCAGCGCCGGCAGCGAGAGCGTCAGACCCACCGTGCCGGTGCGGGTGCCCAACTGTTCGGCGATGCTGGACAACAGGCCCACCGGCAGCATCTCGGTGGTGACCACCGAAAACGTGGCCAGGCCGGCGGCCACCACCGCCAGCCAGGCACGCGGTGCGCCGGCGGGTGCAGCCAGGACGCCGCTCATCGATCGGATCCTGCAGCAAGGGCGGCGGGCGCGTGGGCCGCACCGGGTGTGGCGTCCGGTGTCGCGGGCAGACGCTGATGCACCCACAGCGTGGTGAGCACCACCATCGCAGCGCCGGTCGCGGCGACCCCGAAGCCCGCGCGCGCCCCGGCCATATCCACGACCTGGCCGGCAGCGGCCGCACCCATCGCCACGCCCACGTTGAGCCCGGCCAGCAGCCAGGTCATGCCTTCGGTCAGCCGATGCGCAGGCACCAGCCGTTCCACGATCGACATCGCCACGATCATGGTCGGGGCGAAGAACACGCCGGCCACCAGCACGGCCAGCGCAAGCGCGGCGATGCCGTCCACCTGCAGCAGGGGCAGGGTGGACGCCGCGGTTGCCAGGCCACCCAGCAACAGCAGCCGCCGCAGCGGCCAGCGCAGCGCGACCGCACCGAATGCCAGCCCGGCCACGCACGAGCCCAGAGCATAGGCGGACAGCACCATGCTGGCGGCGCCGGGCACGCCGCGCTGCGCGGCGAAGGCGACACTGGTGATGTCCACGGTGCCCACAATCACGCCCATGGCCACCATCAGCAGCGCCAGCAGACGCACGTTCGCCACGCCGATCGCCGACCCGTGGCGGTTGCCCGCATCGATGGGCTGCAACGGCGGTTGGCTGCCGCGTTGCACGACCAGCGCGGCAACGCCCAGGGCCAACAGCACGGCGGCGGCAAACAGGCCGGCCAGCGGATCGATCGCCACCGCCAGCCCCACCGCCAGCGGCGGACCGGCGATGAAGGTTACTTCGTCCAGCACGGTCTCCAGCGAGTAGGCGGTCTGCAGCTGCGGTTGCCCCCGGTACAGCGCGGCCCATCGCGCACGCACCATCGCCGACATGCTCGGCATGCACCCGGCCAGCACCGCCCCGGCAAACAGCATCCCGGCCGACGCCTGCCACGCGGCGGCCGCGAGCAGCACCGCCATGCCGAACACACTGATCGCCGTGGCGATCGGCAGCACGCGCGCTTGCCCGTGCCGGTCCACCAGGCGCGAGATCTGCGGCGACAGCAGCGCGTAGGCAAGCACGAACGTGGCGGCCACGCTGCCGGCCAGGGCGTAGCTGCCGCGCAGCTGCGCGAGCAGGGTGATGATGCCGATGCCGGTCATCGGCAGCGGCAGCCGCGCCAGCAGCCCAGCCAGGGCGAAGCGCCGGGTTGCGGCAACGGCGAACAGGGTTCGGTAGGGGGTGAGCATCGGGGGGTTCTCCAGGATTCGAGCGTCGGTCCGGATGGGCTGACGAACATACATACGGCGCGTATGAATAAAATCCTATATACATACGTGGTGAATGTAAATAATCATACGTACCGTATGTAAGGAGCTGAGCCGATGGCCCGCCGTACCCGTGCCGAGATGGAACAGACCCGCGCCGCCCTGCTGGCCACCGCGCATGCGGTGTTCACCGCGCAGGGCTATGCGGACGCCTCGATGGACGATCTGACCGCGCAGGCCGGGCTCACCCGTGGCGCGCTGTATCACCACTTCGGCGACAAGAAGGGCTTGCTGCAGGCCCTGGTGGCGCAGCTGGACGCCGCCATGGACGCGCGCCTGCAGACGATCTCGGCCACGGCCGCCGATCCATGGGACGGGTTCCGCAGCCGCTGCCACGCCTATCTGCAGATGGCCCTGGAGCCGGACATCCAGCGCATCGTGCTGCGCGATGCGCGTGCGGTATTGGGCGGGGCATCACCGGAGGCGCAGCGCCATTGCGTGGCCTCGATGCAGGGCCTGATAGAGAACCTCATGCGCCTGGGCGTGGTGGCCGACGCCAACCCGCAGGCGCTGGCCTCGTTGATTTATGGCAGCCTGGCCGAAGCGGCGTTCTGGATAGCCGAACAGCCCGAGGCGAGCGAGCGCCTGGGCCATGCACAGGCCGCGCTGGATCTGCTGCTGCGCGGCCTGCTGACCACCCGGTAGCGGGTGGCGCTGGCCGGGTCCGGCGGGCCCGGCAGGTCACGACCGTTGGTCGTGACGTCCCTCACGCAAAATCGAAATTCATCACCGGCCCGGCAGGACCGACGAAGTCGCCCTGCACGTAGTCCACGCCGGCACTGAACAACAGGCTCATCGAGTTGGCATCGGCGACGAACTCGGCGATGGTGCGGATGTTGGCCGACTGCGCGCGTGCGGTGATCTCGCTGATCTTCTCGCTGTGCTCGCGGGTGCTGGCCACATCGCGGGTGAAGTCGCGGTCCAGCTTGAGGAACTGCGGCTGGAAGTGCGCCAGCAGCTGGAACGAATCCAGCCCCGAGCCGAACTGCTCCAGGCCGATCCGGCAGCCCAGCGGCGCCACCTCGGCCAGGAACTGCTGGGCATTGCGCAGGTGGGTGAAGACCTTCGCTTCCGGCGCGTGCAGCCACAGGCGCTCTCCCGGCACGCCATGGGCCTGCAGTTCGCGGCGCAGCGTGGCCACCATCTGCGGGTCGTTGAACGATTCGGGGGTGATCTTGACCATCATCTGGGTGGGGTGGCCGGCGCGTTCGCGCTCGCCCAGCACGCCGATGGCGTGTGCCACCACCCAGCGGTTGATCTCGGCCAGCAGCCCGTGTTCCTCGGCAATGCCCAGGAACGCGGTCGGGCTGAGCAGCTCGCCATTGTTCTCCAGGCGCAGGTACGCCTCGTACAGCTCCAGCGGCTCGCCCTGCAGGCTCAGTACCGGCTGGTAGTGCAACTGGAAGCCGTCGCCGCCCAGCGCTTCGCGGATGCGGGTGACCCAGCGCTGGATGCGTTCTTCCTCCACCCGGTCGATGGCGGCCGGATCGAAGATGCGCGTGGTATTGCCCAGCTCCGAGGCAGCCTGCTGGCATTCGGTGGCGCGCGCCAGGACCTGGCCGATGCTGGCGATCTTCTCGCCCACCTGCACGCCGCCGATGCTGACGGTGACCGTGGCCGAGCGCTCGCCGATGCTGAATACCTGGGCGGCGAACGCATCACGGATCTGGTCGGCCAGGGCCACCGTCTGCGCGTAGGCGCCTTCGGTCAGGACCGCGAAGCTGTGCTCGCCAAAGCGGGCCACCTGGGCCGCATCGCCGACGCTGGCGGCCAGCACCTGGCCCAGCGCACCGATCAGGGCATCGGCCGAATCCAGCCCGATGTCCGGCAGCAGGCGCGCGTAGTGGTCCGGCTCGATCAGCAGCAGGCCGAACTGGCCTTCGCTGCGACCGGCCTGGGCCACCGCGTTTTCCACGTGCAGCATGAAGGTGGGGCGGTTGAGCAGGCCGGTGACCTGGTCGCGCTGGCGCAGGTCCTCGACCTCGCGGGCCAGTTCCGGGTCGAACTCCATCCGCCGGCGGCGGAACACCACCTGCAGGCAGGATTCGCCTTCGTAGCTGGCCTGGGTGAATTCCATGGTGGCCGGGAACACCGCACCGTCCTGGTTGCGCGCATCCACCTGGTACTGCGGCGGGGGAGCTTCGCCCTTGCTCATCGACTTGAGCAGCTGCTTGAAGCCGTCCACGTGCTGCGGGGCCACCATGTCCAGCAGCGAGATGCCTTCGACGTCGTCGAAGGATTCGTAGCCGAACATCTCCAGGTAGGCCTCGTTGGCGCGGATATGCATGCCTTCGTGGACGTAGGCGATCGGGTCGCGCGAGGAGGAGATCAGCGCGTCGCAGCGGCGTTCGGTCTCGCGCATCTGCGCTTCGATGCGGCGCAGCCCGCGGCGCGCGTGCAGGTCGGTCCACTCGTTGCGCACCACCGCCAGCAGGTGCTCGGGGCGATGGCGCAGGGCGATGGCGCGGATGCCATTGGCGCCAGCCTCGACCCATTCGTTCTCGTCGATCGACTCGGCCAGCAGGATCATCGGGATGTCCTTGCCGCTGGCCGCGATCTGCTGGGTCACCTGCAGCAGCGGGATGCTCTGCGCGGGCGCGGCCAGCACCAGGTCGATCGGCTGGCTGCCCAGGATCTGGGCCAGCTCCTCGCTGTGCTGGGGGCGCGCCGGGCGCACGGCGATGCCGCTGTTGCGCAGCGTGCTGACGATGGTTTCAGCGTTCTCCCCGCTGTCATCCACGATCAGCAGGCGGACGGTGATGTCATTCGCGTTCTGCATTCACTACTCCCCGGACTGCAAACTTGATACACGATGCGTGCGGATACGTCCATGCGGCAATCGGTAGCCGGTCACGTATCCAGCGCGCGGTCAGACCACCTGGCCGGCGGCATGGCCGCTGGCCCAGGCCCACTGGAAGTTGTAGCCCCCCAGCCAGCCGGTCACGTCCAGCACTTCCCCCACGAAGTGCAGGCCGGGCACCAGCTGTGATTCGAAGGTGCTGGAGGACACCTTGCGGGTGTCCACCCCGCCCAGGGTGACCTCGGCGGTACGGTAGCCCTCGGTGCCGCTGGCCACCAGCGGGAAGGCCTGCAGCAGTGCCGCGGCCTGTCGCAGTTGCGGTTCGTCGATCTGCTTGACCGGGCGGTCCGGCAGCCAGTGCTCGCACAGCCGTAGCGCCAAGCGCCGCGGCAGCACCTCGGACAGCACCGTGCGCAGCTCGGCCGCGCCGCGCTCGCGCTTCATCGCCCGCAGCCAGCCCTCGGCATCCTGGCCCGGCAGCAGGTCCAGGCGCAGGTCGTCGCCGGGCTGCCAGAACGAGGAGATCTGCAGGATCGCCGGCCCGCTGATGCCGCGGTGGGTGATCAGCATGGCGTTGCTGAAGGCCACCTCGTTGCAGCGCGCGGTGATCGGCAGCGCCACCCCGGCCAGGTCGTCGAAGCGCTCCTGGTGCTTGCCGCTCAGGGTGAGCGGAACCAGCCCGGCGCGGGTCGGCAGGACCTCGTGGCCGAACTGGCGGGCCAGCTCATAGCCGAACCCGGTCGCGCCCAGGCTGGGGATGGACAGGCCGCCGGTGGCCACCACCAGCGAGGCGGCATGGAAGTGCCCCTGCGCGGTGGTGACATGGAAACCGTCGCTGCCGCGCTCGACCTGCGTGACCGCACAGTCGGTGCGCACCTGCACCCCGGCGGCCTGGCATTCGTCCATCAGCATGCGCACGATCTGCTTGGAGGAGACGTCGCAGAACAGCTGGCCCAGTTCCTTCTCGTGGTAGGCGATGGCGTGGCGCTCGACCATCTCGATGAAGTGCCACGGCGTGTACCGGGCCAGCGCCGACTTGCAGAAGTGCGGGTTGGCCGAGAGGAAGTTGGCCGGGGTGGTGCCGGTGTTGGTGAAGTTGCAGCGCCCGCCGCCGGACATCAGGATCTTCTTGCCCACCTTGTTGGCATGGTCGATCACCTGCACCATGCGCCCGCGCTGGCCGGCGGTGAGCGCACACATCAGCCCGGCCGCGCCGGCGCCGATCACCAGTACATCGCATCGGATCACGGACATCGCAGCGGACTCAGGCCTGCGGCTTCTGCTTGCGCCAGGTGGGGATGACGCTGAGCTGGGCCTTGTCGGACATCAGCTGCACCTCGCCGTCCTGGATCAGCACGTCCCAGCGCATGGTGCGCTCGATCTGCGCGCCCCATTCGGTGACGAACTCACCGGGCAGGTCCATCACCTCCAGCAGTGCCAGCTTCTTCAGTGCCGAGGCATTGCGATCCCACCAGATGTCCGCCGCGCGGCCACCGTAGGTGACCAGCTGCACCGCGCGCGCGCGGCCGGCGGCCTTGCGCAGGCGCGACTCGTCCGGCTGGCCCAGTTCGATCCACAGCTCGATGTCGCCGGTGTAATCGCGGCGCCACAGGTCCGGCTCGTCGTCCACGCTCAGGCCGCGGCCGAACTCCAGGCGGTCGTCGGCGTTCAGCGCGAACGCCAGCAGCCGCACCATCAACCGGTCATCGGTCTCGGAGGGGTGCTGGGCCAGGGTCAGCGAATGGCTGGCGTAGTAGCCGCGATCCATGTCGCTGATCTGCAGTTCGGCCTTGCGGATGGTGGCGGTGAGGGCCATGGGGATACCGGGAGCAAAGAGGACCATGATAGTGGTTTGGCTCCGGGGTGTCCGGGGCGATGCTTCTGAAGGAGGGCGTTTGGTGGCACGCTGGACACTTCGCGCTCCGGTTGTCGCCCTGCATGTCACGTTCCCCGCCACGCGGTCTGCTCATCGACCGCGCCTCCACGCCCAGTCGCCTGCAACTGCCGCCGGGCCCGTGGGCGACCCTGCTCGACGGCCTGTGCGCGCGCTTCCCGCGGATCGACCGGGCGCAATGGGAAAGCCGCTTCGCACGGGGGCGGGTGCTGGACGCGCAGGGCAGGGCGCTGGCGTCGGACCGGGCGTGGCAGGTGGGGCTGGAAATCCAGTATTTCCGTGAGGTGGCCGAGGAACCGGTGATCCCGTTCCTGGAAACGGTGCTGCATGCCGATGCGCATCTGCTGGTGGCCGACAAGCCGCACTTCCTGCCGGTGACCCCGGCCGGTGGCCATGTGCGTGAAACCCTGCTGGCGCGGCTGGTGGCGCGCACCGGCAATGCCGACCTGGTGCCGCTGCACCGGCTGGACCGCCTCACCGCCGGCCTGGTGCTGTTTTCCACCCACCCCGATACCCGTGACGCCTACCAGCGGCTGTTCCGCGAGCGGCGCATCGGCAAGACGTACGAGGCATTGGCGCCGGCGCTGCCCGGGCGCAGCTTTCCGCTGGAGCGGCATACCCGGCTGGTAGCGGGCGAACCGTTCTTCCGCATGGCCGAGGTGGCCGGCGAGCCCAACGCGCGCACCCGGGTCGAGGTGATCGATGCCGCCGGGCCGATCTGGCGCTACCGGCTGCACCCCGAGTCCGGCCGCAAACACCAGTTGCGCGTGCACATGGCCGCGCTGGGCGCGCCCATCGTTGGGGACGACCTGTACCCCACGCTACGCCCGCCGGGCGAGGGCGCTGCGGCGCCACCGCTGCAGCTGCTGGCCCGGGCGCTGGCCTTCATCGATCCGCTGACCGGCGAACCGCGTCATTTCAGCAGCGCCCGGCAGCTCGCAGGCCGCTAGGGCCGGGGCACCGGCCATGCCGAAGCGCCCGGCAGGGCCGGCCAGCTGCCGGCACCACCAGGCCAGCCCGGATTTCACGGCCGTGGTTCAGCGCGCTGAACGCTTCGCCAGCCAGCGGTCCAGTTCGGCGGCGAATGCCTGCCGTTCGCGCGGGCCCAGTGGTGGCGGGCCGCCGGTCTGCACGCCGGCGCCGCGCAACTCCTCCATGAAGTTCCGCATCGACAGGCGCTCGGCCATGTTGTCCGGGGTGTAGAGCTGGCCGCGCGGGTTCAGGGCGACGGCCTGCCGGGCCAGTACCAGCGCGGCCAGCGGGATGTCCTGGGTGACCACCAGATCGCCGGCGGCAACCCGTTCAACGATGGCGCTGTCGGCCACGTCCAGCCCCGGCGGCACCTGCAGGAAGCGGATCACCGGCGAGGGCGGTATCCGCAGCCAATGGTTGGCGACCAGGGTCAGCGGGATCTTCACCCGCTCGGCGGCCCGGAACAGGATCTCCTTGATCACCCCGGGGCAGGCGTCGGCATCTACCCAGATGCGGCCATTGGCAGAACTTGAATCGGGCATTTGGCTGATCTTAAGGTAAGAAAAGTCTGAATAGGGGGTGCGAATTCGTGTAGGATGCGCCAATCCCTTGTCGCGTCAGGCGGGACGGGGGGATGGCTGAATAAACCAGCTATCGCTTTTTCGGTAAAACACGAGTATCGTCCCCCACACTGTGTTTGCTAGGGTCACCGTGAATCGTGGCCTGGTGCAGTTGATCTCACGATCTGCTCATCGATCCGCTTTACCAACGCCTGCAACTCAGTCTCGGCGCCCACAATGGGCGGCCGCGATTATTTCAACTATTGTTTCAGGAGTTTGTACATGTCTGATCGTCAGAGCGGCACCGTCAAGTGGTTCAACGATGCCAAGGGCTTCGGCTTCATCACCCCGGAAAGCGGCCCGGACCTCTTCGTGCACTTCCGTGCCATCCAGGGCACCGGCTTCAAGTCGCTGCAGGAAGGCCAGAAGGTGACCTTCGTCGCCGTGCAGGGCCAGAAGGGTATGCAGGCTGACCAGGTGCAGGCGGTCTAATCGACCCCCCGCTACCGTCAGGTTGCAATGAAACGCCGGGAGCGAAAGCTTCCGGCGTTTTTTATTGGCCGTATCCCGGGCAACCACGTCACCGTGGCAGGGCGCCGGTTACGATGACGCTTTGAACCTGCGGACGCGTCGATGATCAAAGTGCACCACCTGGACCACTCGCGCTCGCTGCGCGTGCTGTGGATGCTCGAAGAGCTGGGGCTGCCATACCAGGTGGTCAGCTACCGGCGTGACCCGAAGACCTGGCTGGCCCCGCAGGCCCTGCGCGAGATCCACCCGCTGGGCAAATCGCCGGTGCTGCAGGACGACGCGCTGGTGCTGGCCGAATCCGGGGCGATCCTGGAATACCTGGCCGACCGCTATGACAGTGGCCGCCAGCTCTCGCCCGAACTGCTGCCGGCGCAGGCAACCGAGCGGCTGCGCTACCGCTACTGGATGCACTACGCCGAAGGCTCGGCGATGCCGCCGTTGCTGATGAGCCTGGTGTTTGCCCGGGTGCGCAAGGCGCCGATGCCGTTCTTCGCCCGGCCGATCGCCCGCGGCATCGTGGACAAGGTGATGAAGGGCTTCGTGGGCCCGCAGCTGAAGCTGCACCTGCAGTGGATGGACAATGAACTGGGCCAGTCGCCGTGGTTCGCCGGCGAGCGTTTCACCGCCGCCGACATCCAGATGAGCTTCCCGATCCAGGCCGCCGCCTCGCGCGCCGGCAGCATGGACCCCTACCCGAAGCTGCAGGGCTTCCTGCAGCGCATCGCGCAGCGCCCGGCGTACCAGCGGGCCAGCGAACGCGGCGGGGCGCTGGACCTGGCCGCCGGCGCCACATGAGCTTGCGGGGGCGCCCGGGCGCCCCCATCTGCTCACCATGAGTACTCCATCGCTGCGTTTCGACAACCGCTTCATCCGCGATCTCCCCGGCGACGAGGAAAGCGGCCCGCGGGTGCGCGAGGTGCGTGGCGCGGCCTGGTCGTCGGTGCTGCCGACCCCGGTCACCGATCCGCGCCTGCTGGCGCTGTCGGCCGAGGTCGCCGACCTGCTGGGCTTCGGCCCGGATCTTACCGACAGTGCCGACTTTGCCCGCGTGTTCGGTGGCAACGCGCTGTACGCGGGCATGGCGCCGTGGGCGGCCAACTATGGCGGGCACCAGTTCGGGCATTGGGCCGGCCAGCTCGGCGATGGCCGGGCAATCTCGCTGGGCGAACTGCTCGGCGCCGACGGCGCACGCTGGGAGCTGCAGCTCAAGGGCGCCGGCCGCACCCCGTACTCGCGCGGGGCCGACGGGCGTGCAGTGCTGCGCTCGTCGATCCGCGAGTTCCTGTGCAGCGAGGCGATGTACCACCTCGGCGTGCCGACCACGCGTGCGTTGAGCCTGGTCGGGACCGGCGACAGCGTCGTGCGCGACATGTTCTATGACGGCAATGCACGTGCCGAACCGGGCGCGATCGTCTGCCGCGTCGCGCCCTCGTTCGTCCGTTTCGGCAGTTTCGAACTGCCGGCCTCGCGCGGCGACGTGGCGCTGCTGCGGCAGCTGGCCGATGCCTGCATCGCGCGCGACTTCCCGGAACTGGCCGAGGCCGGCCAACAGCGCCACGCGCGGTGGTTTGCCCTGGTCTGCGAGCGTACCGCGGTGATGGTGGCGCACTGGATGCGGGTGGGCTTCGTGCACGGGGTGATGAACACCGACAACATGTCCATCCTGGGCCTGACCATCGACTACGGTCCGTATGGCTGGGTGGACGACTACGATCCGGACTGGACCCCCAACACCACCGATGCACAGGGCCGCCGCTATCGCTTCGGCACCCAGCCGCAGGTGGCCTACTGGAACCTCACCCGCCTGGCGCAGGCGCTGTCACCGCTGTTCGAGGATGTGGCACCGCTGCACGCCGGGCTGGCGCATTTCCAGGCGGTGCATGCACGCTGCGAGCGCGAGGACATCGCGGCCAAGTTCGGCCTGGCCCACTGCCGCGACGAAGACGTGGCGATGATGGCCGCGTGGCTGCAGATCCTGCAGGACGGCGAGATGGACATGACCCTGGCGTTCCGCGGGTTGATGGCATTGGACCCGCAGGCGCCGGCGGAGCAGGTGCTGGCGCAGGCGTTCTACAGCGCCGGGCGGCGCCAGGCCGTGCAGCCGACCTTGCAGGCCTGGCTGCAGCAGTACGCGGCCCGACTGCGTGGCGACCAGTTGTCGGCACCGGCGCGGCAACAGCGGATGGCCGCGGCCAATCCGCTGTACGTGCTGCGCAACTGGCTGGCCCAGGAAGCGATCGAGCGGGCCGAGCAGGGCGACCTGGGCGGGGTGCACGCGCTGCAGGAGGTGCTGCGCCAGCCCTACGCGCTGCAGCCCGGCCGCGAGCACTACGCGGGCAAGCGGCCGGACTGGGCGCGCGACAAGGCAGGGTGCTCGACGCTGTCCTGCAGCTCCTGAGCGGCGCTGGATTCGGCTGAATACGCCAACGGCGCTGCCTTGCCTGGCTGTGCGTGGCGCCGTGGGCGACGCTGCGGGTGCGGCTACGACAATGGTCGTAGCCGTTGAGTTCGATAATCGCACACGTAGTCGATAAACGCACTTGAATGGTGCAGTGCGATAAACCTACTTTCAATCCCGTTCCAAGCGATCCACCTCTGGCGGGCGAGGGCAGTGCCGGACGGCACTGAAGCCAGGTGCAGGGGAAGACCGCCGGAGTCCCTTTTCCTGTGCGGAGCCTGCGCATGCGTTGCCGTCTGTCTGTCGTTTCCCTGTCCCTGCTTGCCGTGCTGCCGTCGCTGGCGCTGGCCTACCAGGCCGAACCGCCGCGCCACGCCCTGCAGGTGCTGCACGTGGACCGCTATGCCGACGACGCCGCGCCCGGCTCGCTGCGCTGGGCGATCAACACCGCCAACCAGGGCGCGGGGCGCTATCGCATCGAGATCGCTGCCGTCGGCCATGCGCCGTATGTGATCCGGCCGGCCACGCCGTTGCCGGAGATCGTCGGGCCGGTGCAGATCGTCGGCACGCCCTGGGCAGGCGAGGGCCAGTACGTGGCCATCGACGGATCGGCGTATGTGACCGGGACCGGCACCGATGCCTGCCCCGGCGCGGAGCCGGGCCAGTCCGGCACCAACGTGCGCACCACCACGTTGCCCGGCCTGGTCCTGCGCGACACCCGCGGGGTGGAACTGAGCGGTCTGGAAATCCGCAACTTCTGCATCGGCGTGCTGATCAACCGCAGCAGCCACAGCGACATCCACGACAACCGCATCGTCGCCAACAAGGGCGGTGCCGGGATCATGCTCACCGGCGACGACGGCAAGGGCCAGTCCACCGCCACCACCACCGTGCACAACCGCATCGTGCGCAACCAGTTCGTGGACAACGGCGACGGCCTGGAGCTCACCCGCGGCGCGGCCTGGAACCTGGTGGCCGACAACCTGTTCCAGTCCACCGCAGCCAACCCGGAACCGTCGCAGGGCATCGAGATCCTGTGGGGCAACGACAACACCGTGGTGCGCAACCGCTTCGTGGATTACTCCGACGGCCTGCAGATCAACTGGGGCAACCGCAATTACATCGCGGCCAATACCTTCACCGGCAATTCGATCGGGCTGAGCATCACCGGCAGCGACAACGTGGTGGACGGCAATACGATCACCGGCAACGGGATCGGCATCGCAGTGCGGCCGCAGCCGGTGAGCGCACCCAACCGCTTCAGCGCCAACCAGATGGTCGGCAACGGCCTGCCGATCGAGCGTTGCGAAGCCGGCGGTGCCTGCGTCACCGGCCAGCGGCGCGGCGCGATCGTGTTCG
Source organism: Stenotrophomonas maltophilia (assembly GCA_002435595.1). Lineage (GTDB taxonomy): Bacteria > Pseudomonadota > Gammaproteobacteria > Xanthomonadales > Xanthomonadaceae > Stenotrophomonas > Stenotrophomonas maltophilia_AC. Next base: position 50,942 of record DJBL01000093.1, on the reverse strand, counting down.
GCGTCCCCGGGCTGGAGCATGCTGTCTTCGTGGGATCGCGCGGGCGCGGCGTGGAGGGCGATCCAGCCAAGCGTGCGCGCATCTGCGCCGGTGCCGACAGTGAGGGTTGCCAGCCGCCGCCCAACCTGGGCCAGGCCGCCCCGGTGCTGCAGACCGTGCAGGGCAAGGGCAGCGCGCGCAGCGTGCGCGGGGTGGTCCAGGGCGTGCCCGGGCAGCGCTACCTGCTGGAGGTGTTCGGCAACCGCGCCGCCAACGGCAGCGACGCCGAGCGCCTGCTCGGCAGTACCGAGGCGGTCACCGATGCGCAGGGGCAGGGTCATTTCGCATTGACCCTGCCGGCCACCCCCGATATCGCCACGCTGACCGCCACCGCGACCTCCGCGCTGGGCGCCACCTCCCCGTTGAGCGCGCCGCTGTCGCTGCGCTGAGCACACCCCGAGAGATCCCGATGCGTACTCCGACCCCGACCTCCCTGGCCATGACGCTGTCCCTGGCCTTGCTGGCGCCTGCACTGGCGCACGCGCAGGACAGCAATCGCTACGACGGCAAGACGATGACCGGCGACTGGGGCGGCACCCGCAGCGCGCTGGACGCGCAGGGCATCCGTTTCCGTGGCGACTACGTGGGCGAGGCGATGGGCGTGGTCGACGGCGGGTATGGCCGTACCGGCGCCCGTTACGCGCAGCAGCTGCGCATCGGCGTGGACCTGGACATGGGCCGGCTCGCCGGCTGGGACGGCGGCGCCTTCCACGTCACCCTCAATGACCGCCGCGGCAACAGCACCTCGGCCGACCTGGTGGGCAACCGTTTCCCGATCCAGGAGGCTTACGGCGGTCAGTACACCCGGCTCACCGAGGCCAGTTACGACCAGACCTTCAATGGCGGGCAGTCGTACGTCAAGCTGGGCTATTACGCCATGGGCAACCAGTTCGGCCTGCACAGCCTGCTGACCCATTTCGTCAATGCCGCGTTCTGCGCCCATCCGCTGGCGATGTCCGGCAACAGCGGCTGGTACAACTATCCGACCGCGCGCTGGGGCGGTGAAGTGGCCCAGCAGGTGAGCCCGGCAGTGAACGTGCGCACCGGCTGGTTCCAGGTCAATCCGAACCTGGGCGGCAACATCGAGCGCAACGCGTTCCGGCCGTTCGTCTCGGGCACCACCGGGTCGCTGATTCCGCTGGAAGTGACCTGGACCCCGGACAAGGGCGGCACCCATCCGGGCGTCTACAAGTTCGGCGGTTACTACGAAACCTCGCGGGTGGACCAGCGCGGGCTGGATACCTCGCCGACCACCGGCCGTCATGGCGCGTATGTGCTGGCCGAGCAGCGCCTGACCCGCGAAGCGGGCGATCCGCAGCGCGGGCTCACCGCGTTCGCGCAGTACATGGTGTCGGACGTGGACACCGCGCAGATCCGCCGCTGGTACGCGCTGGGCGGTGTCTACCAGGGCATCGGCAAGCGTGCGCAGGACAGCATCGCACTGGGGTACGTGGGGGCCGACATCAACCGCCGCCTGGTCGATGCGCGTCGGGCCAGCCTCACCGGCATGGGCGTGCCACTGGATTCGCCGCTGTACCACCTCAGCCAGGCCGAAGAGCTGTTCGAACTGTCCTACAGCATCCAGGTCAATCCCTGGCTGATGATCCGTCCGGACGTGCAGTACATCGTCAATCCCGGCACGTTCGCCTACACCCGCACCGACAACGCCTGGGCGTTGGGCGTGCAAGCCAAGGTCACCTTCTGATGCGCGCTCCCACTGCCTTCGTTCTGGCCGCCCTGCTCGGCGGCGCCGCGTCCATCGCCCACGCCGCGCCGCTGCCGGTGACACCGCTGCAGGTCGGCGCGCTGCGCATCGGCGAAGGTGCGCCGCGCACCATCGTGCCGATCACCGGGGCCAGCGCGGAGCTGGCGCTGCAGCAGGCCGCGGCGATCGCCGCCAGTCCCGCCACCGATGTCGCCGAATGGCGCATCGACTACCTGGACATCGCCACCGACGGCAAGGCGCTGGTCGCACTCGGCAAGCGCATCGCACGCACGCTGGACGGCAAGCCGATGATCGTCACGTTCCGCACCCAGGCCGAAGGCGGCAGCAAGCCGATCAGCGACGCCGACTATGCTGCGCTCTACGCCACGCTGCTGCGCGGCGGCTTCGCCCAGCTGATCGACGTGGAGATGTTCCGCGATCCGGCACGGGTGGCCGCGCTGGTAGCCCAGGCGCACAAGGCGGGGGTGAAGGTGGTGATGTCCAGCCACGACTTCCATGCCACGCCGGCGCGCGAAGAGATCGTTGCGCGCCTGCTTCGGCAGGATGCGCTGGGCGCGGACGTCCTCAAGATCGCGGTGATGCCACGCGACGCCGGCGACGTGCTCACGTTGTTGCAGGCCACCTGGGAGGTGCGCCAGCGCAGCAGCAAGCCGCTGCTGACCATGTCCATGGGCGGCACCGGCGTGGTCTCGCGGCTGGCCGGGGAGACCTTCGGCCAGGCGCTGACCTTCGGCATGATCGGCACGCCGTCGGCGCCGGGCCAGGTCGAGGTCGAGCAGTTGCAGTCGGTGCTCCAGGTCATCCATGCCTCCAGCCAGGCCGGTCGTTGAGACCTCCCCGCCGGATGCTTTCCGTACCCCGTCGTCGCAGGACCCCCGTATGAGCCATGCCACCGCCGCCGCCCCACCGCTCGTGCTGGAGCGCATGAGTTCCTTCCAATGGACGGCCATCGCCATCTGCGTGTTGTTGAACATGCTCGACGGCTTCGATGTGATGGTGATGGCGTTCACGGCGCCGCACGTCTCGGCCGACTGGGCGTTGTCGGGCAAGGTACTGGGGGTCATGCTCAGCGCCGGGCTGGTCGGCATGGCGCTGGGCTCGTTCCTGCTGGCGCCGCTGGCCGATCGCTGGGGCCGCCGGCCGATGATCATCGTCTGCCTGGTGATCCTCACCATCGGCATGGCCGCCTCGGCGCTGGCGGCCAACGCCTGGCAGCTCGGCGCACTGCGCGTGTTCACCGGGATCGGCATCGGCGGCATGCTGGCCGGGGTAGGGGTGATCACCGCCGAGTATGCCAACGCCAAATGGCGCAGTACGGCGGTGGCGATGCAGGCCACCGGTTACCCGATCGGCGCCACGCTGGGTGGCCTGCTGGCGGCCTGGATGCTGGAGCATTTCAGCTGGCACAGCGTGTTCCTGATCGGGGCCGGCGCCTCGCTGTTGTGCATCCCGCTGGTGCTCAAGTGCCTGCCCGAATCCCTGGATTTCCTGGTCGCGCGGCGCCCGGCCGATGCGTTGCCGCGACTCAACGCACTGCTGGCCCGCATGCACATGCCCGCCTTGCAGGCGCTGCCGCCGGCACCGGTGCGCGGGGATGGGCGAAAGGGCTACGCGGCGCTGTTCGTCGGTGACCTGCGCAAGGTGGCCGTGCTGATCGCCATGGCGTTCTTCCTGCACATGTTCGCGTTCTATTTCGTGCTCAGCTGGACGCCCAAGCTGCTGGTTTCGGCCGGTGTCTCGGCGCAGCAGGGCATCACCGGCGGGGTGCTGCTCAACCTCGGCGGCATCGTTGGCGGCAGCCTGTTTGGCTGGCTGGCCTCGCGCTGGGCGTTGTCGCGGCTGACCGCTGCGAGCCTGGTGCTGGCCATGCTGGCGATGCTGCTGTTTGCCGCCTTCAACACCCGCCTGGAAATCGCGTTCCCGATCGCCTTCGTGATCGGCGCGGCGCTGTTCGGTGCGATGGCCGGGCTGTATGCCGCCGCCCCGGTGGTGTTCGCCGCCGACGTGCGCACCACCGGCCTGGGCTGGGCGATCGGCATCGGTCGGGTCGGCGCGATTCTTTCGCCGCTGAGCGTTGGTTTGCTGGTCGACGCGGGCTGGTCGCCGGCGGCGTTGTACGTGCTGTGCGCGCTACCGCTGGCGTTGGCCGCATGGGCCTGCCTGGGTCTGCGTGTCGGCGTTGGCCAGACGCGTACCTGAGCGCACGCGGAGACCGACAATGATGTGCGATTATCGAATCGATTGGCCGAATATCGGATTGACCGTGCCCAGTGCGCTCCGCACCATGGTCGCTTCCAGAGTCTTCCCGCACGTGGCCACGCATCGCAGTGCGTGGCAAGGAGCATTGCAGTGATCGACAAGACCGTGGCCAGCGCTGATGCAGCGGTGGCCGATATCCACGACGGCGCCACGGTGATGATCGGCGGCTTCGGTACCGCCGGCATGCCCGACGCGCTGATCGATGCCCTGATCGCGCAGGGCGCGACCGGGTTGACCATCATCAACAACAACGCCGGCAACGGCGACAGCGGGCTGGCCGCGCTGATCAGGCACAAGCGTGTGCGCCGCATCATCTGTTCGTTCCCGCGCCAGGCCGATTCGCAGCATTTCGATGCCGCCTACCGCGCCGGTGAGATCGAACTGGAACTGGTGCCGCAGGGCAACCTGGCCGCGCGCATCCACGCCGCCGGTTCCGGGCTGGGCGCGATCTTCACCCCCACCGGCTACGGCACCGAGCTGGCCGAGGGCAAGGAGACCCGCGAAATCGATGGCCGCCATTACGTGCTCGAGTACCCGTTGCACGCCGACTTCGCGCTGATCAAGGCCCACCAGGGTGACCGTTGGGGCAACCTGGTCTACCGCAAGACCGCTCGCAATTTCGGCCCGCTGATGGCGATGGCCGCGCGCTGCGCGATCGTCCAGGTGGAGTCGGTGGTGGCGCTGGGTGCGCTCGACCCGGAGGCCGTGGTGACCCCGGGCATCTTCGTGCAGCGGGTGGTCGAACTTCCTGCGCCCACCGCTGCAGGAGGCCGCGCATGAACCGCCTCAGCCGCGAACAGATGGCCGCCCGCGTCGCGCGGGACATCCCCGAAGGTGCCTATGTGAATCTGGGTATCGGACTGCCAACCACGGTGGCCAACTTCCTGCCGGCCGACAAGGAGATCTTCCTGCAGTCCGAGAACGGGCTGCTGGGCATGGGCCCGGCACCCGCGCCCGGCGATGAGGATCCGGACCTGATCAACGCCGGCAAGCAGCCGGTGACGCTGCTGACCGGTGGCTGCTACTTCCACCACGCCGATTCGTTCGCGATGATGCGCGGCGGCCACCTGGACATCTGCGTGCTGGGTGCGTTCCAGGTATCGGCGCAGGGCGACCTGGCCAACTGGAGCACCGGTGCGGCCGATGCGATTCCAGCCGTCGGTGGTGCGATGGATCTGGCCATCGGTGCCAAGCAGGTGTTCGTGATGATGGACCTGCTTACCAAGCAGGGGCAGAGCAAGCTGGTGGCCCAGTGCAGCTATCCGCTGACCGGCCTGCGCTGCGTCTCGCGGGTCTATACCGATGTGGCCGTGTTCGACCTGGGCAAGGACGGCGCGACCGTGCTGGAGATGGTGGACGGGATGACGCTGGCGCAGCTGCGCGAGCTGACCGGCCTGCCGCTGCAGATGAGTGAAGGAGCCTGACATGAGCCAGCAGGAAATCTATATCGTCGACGGTATCCGCACCCCGATCGGCCGCTACGCCGGTGCGCTGTCCGGCATCCGCGCCGACGACCTGGGCGCGCTGCCGATCAAGGCGCTGCTGGCGCGCCAGCCGCAGCTGGACCCGGCGCTGATCGAGGAGGTGTATCTGGGCTGCGCCAACCAGGCCGGCGAAGACAACCGCAACGTGGCTCGGATGAGCCTGCTGTTGGCCGGATTGCCGGTCAGCGTGCCGGGCAGCACCGTCAACCGGTTGTGTGGCTCGGGACTGGATGCGATCGGCACGGTGGCCCGCGGGATCGCTGCCGGCGAGCTGGGGCTGGCGATCGCCGGCGGGGTCGAATCGATGTCGCGCGCGCCGCTGGTGATGGGCAAGCCGGGCAGCGCGTTCGCACGCGACCAGATCCTGGAAGACACCACGATGGGCTGGCGCTTCATCAACCCGCGCCTGCGTGAGCTGCACGGCGTGGAAACCATGGGCCAGACCGCAGAGAATGTGGCCGAGCGCTACGCCATTTCGCGCGAGGACCAGGATGCGTTCGCGCTGCGCAGCCAGCAGCGCACCGCCGCGGCCCAGCAGCGTGGCTTCTTCGCTGGCGAGATCGTCGCGGTGGACGCGCCGGGCCGCAAGCGCGGCGAGAGCGTGCGCGTGGAGCACGACGAACACCCGCGTGCCGAGACCACGATCGAGGCGCTGGGCAAGCTCAAACCCCTGTTCCGTCAGCCGGGTACCGTCACCGCCGGCAACGCTTCGGGCATCAACGACGGTGCCGCGGCGCTGCTGCTGGCCTCCGGCGCACAGGTGCAGGCACTGGGCCTGACCCCGCGGGGCCGCATCCTCGGCTTCGCCAGTGCCGGCGTGGAGCCGGCCGTGATGGGCATGGGCCCGGTACCGGCGACGCAGCGGCTGCTGGCCCGGTTGGGCCTGGGCATCGCCGATTTCGATGCGATCGAGCTCAACGAGGCATTCGCCTCGCAGGGCCTGGCCTGCCTGCGCGAACTCGGGCTGGCCGACGATGCTGCCCATGTCAATGCCAATGGCGGTGCCATCGCGCTCGGTCATCCGCTGGGCATGAGCGGGGCGCGGCTGGCGCTGACCCTGCTACGCCAGCTCGAGGCCAGCGGCGGGCGCCGCGGCCTGGCCACGATGTGCATCGGTGTCGGCCAGGGCGTGGCGCTGGCGATCGAGCGCGTCTGACACCCTTTTCCCTTTTCCGCTTCACGGCCGCTGTCACCTCCGCGTGGCAGCGTGCCGGGGCAGCACAGCCGCGGTCTTCCGGCCGCCCGCCAATTGGAGTACGCCATGAGCGATCCCACCGACCTGCGCGGTTACCGCAGGCCGTATCCCGGCACCCAGCCGGACCGCATCCACCTGCCGTACGCGTCCACGCGCCTGCGCGGCCCGGGCCGCGATCCGATCCGGATCCCGGCCACGTTGTCGGAGGTGACCGGGCCGGCCCTGGACCGCATCACCCTGGGGGAACACGCGGCCGACCTTACCGCCGGTTTCAAGGGCCAGCCGCTGGGCGAGCGCATCGTGGTCAGTGGCCGCGTGCTCGATGAAAACGGTCGCCCGGTGCGCAACCGCGTGGTCGAGGTGTGGCAGTGCAACGCCGCCGGCCGCTACCTGCACAAGGGCGACCAGCACGATGCACCGCTGGATCCCAACTTCACCGGCACCGGCCAGGTGCTCACCGACGACCACGGCCGCTACCGTTTCACCACCATCAAGCCTGGTGCGTACCCGTGGCGCAACCACTACAACGCGTGGCGGCCGGCGCATATCCACTTCTCGCTGCACGGCGATGGCATCGGCCAGCGCCTGGTGACCCAGATGTACTTCCCCGGCGACCCGCTGCTGGAGTACGACCCGATCTACAACTGCGTGGACGATGCCAAGGCGCGCGCGCGCATGGTGTCCTCCTTCGACTGGGAGAACACCGCCAACGAGTTCGCCCTGGGCTACCGTTTCGACATCGTCTTGCGTGGCCGCAAGATGACCGTGTGGGAGTAAGTAGATGAGTTTCCAATCCACTCCGTGGCAGACCGTGGGCCCGTACTACCGGCTGGGCCTGGAGCCGCTGTACCGCACCGACATCGCCCCGGCGCAGGCGCAGGGCGAGCGCGTGCAGGTGCAGGGTCAGGTATTCGATGGCGTCGGCGTACCGGTGTCCGATGCCGTGCTGGAAATCTGGCAGGCCGACGCCCAGGGCATCTACGCCCACCCCGAAGACCCGCGCCATGCCGACCACGATCCGGCCTTCAACGGCTGGGGCAGGGTGCCCACCGATGCGCACGGCCGCTTCGCCTTCACCACGATCCGCCCGGGCAACGTGACCGGTCCGGGCGGGCGCACGCAGGCACCGCACCTGATGGTGCTGGTGTTCATGCGGGGCCTGTTGCGGGCGGCCAGCGCGCGGCTGTACTTCAGCGACGCGGCCGGCAATGACCAGGACCCGATCCTGGCCCTGGTCCCGGCCGAACGGCGCCCCACGCTGATCGCGCAGGCCCAGGGCAACGGCCTGTACCACTGGGACGTGCGCATGCAGGGCGAGCACGAAACCGTGTTCTTCGATTACTGATGCAGCCTCCACGCCTGCCATCGGCCGGCGCGGGTAAGCTGTCCTTGTCCTGGATGGAGCTGGCTTGATGCACGATTCGCACTCCCTGCTGGGGGCCCTGTTTGGCGATCCGGCGGTGGACGCCCGGTTCACCGACCACGCCCGCGTGCAGGCCATGCTCGACGTGGAGGCCGCGCTCGCCCGCGCACAGGTGCGCTGCGCGGTGATCCCCGCTGCCGCCCTGGCGCCGATCGAGGCGGCCTGCCAGGCCGGGCGCTATCGGCTCGATGCGCTCGGCCAGGCCACCGCACTGGCCGGCAATCCGGCCATCCCTCTGGTCAAGGCGCTCACCGCCGAGGTGGGCCGCCACGACGCCGAGGCGGCACGCTGGGTGCACTGGGGGGCCACCAGCCAGGACATCATCGACAGCGGGGCGATCCTGCAGTTGCGTGACGCGCTTGGCGACGTGCAGGCGCGGCTGGATGGGCTGTGCACCACGCTGGCAGCGCTGGCCGAAGCCGAGCGCGACACCGGGCTGCCCGGTCGCACACTGCTGCAGCACGCGGTACCGGTCACGTTCGGGCTGAAGGCGGCGGGCTGGCTCGATGCGCTGCAGCGCAGCCAACGGCGCCTGCAGGCGCTGCGCACCGATACGCTGGTGCTGCAGTTCGGCGGTGCCGCCGGCACGCTGGCCTCGCTGCAGACGCGTGGGCTGGAGGTAGCGCAGGCGTTGGGCGAGGAACTCGACCTGCCGGTTCCGGCATTGCCCTGGCACACCGCGCGCGACCGCATCGCCGAGCTGGGCAGCACCTTCGCGCTGCTCACCGGAACCCTGGGCAAGATCGCCACCGATATCGTGCTGCTGATGCAGTCCGAAGTCGCCGAGGCCTTCGAGCCGAGCGCCGAGGGCAAGGGCGGATCGTCGGCGATGCCGCACAAGCGCAACCCGGTCGGTTGCGTGGCCGCGATCGCCGCGGCCACCCGCGTGCCGGGCCTGCTGTCCACCTTGTTCACGGCGATGCCGCAGCCGCACGAGCGCGCCGCCGGCCAGTGGCACGCCGAGTGGGACACCGTGCCGGAGATCGTGCGCCTGTGCGCCGGCAGCCTGGCCCAGGTGAGCGTGGTGGTGCAGGGCCTGCAACTGGATCGCGCGCGCATGCAGGCGCACCTGGACAGTCATGGCGGCCTGCTTTACGCCGAAGCAGTGACGGTGACCCTGGCCGGCACGCTCGGCAAGGCCGCCGCCCACGCGCTGGTGGAACAGGCCGCGCGCCGCGCGCTGGACCAGTCACGGCACCTGCACGAGGTACTGCAGCAGATGCCCGAGGTGACCGCGCACCTGTCGCCTGCACAGCTGCAGGCCTTGTTTGCCGCCGACAGTTGGCGCGGCATGGCCGATACCTGGATCGACCGCGTGCTGGCGCAGCGTTGATCCGCCAATTTTCTGGAGTGTTGCATGCCGTTTCTTGCGCTGGAATCGCACCGCCTGCATTACCGCGTTGATGGACCCGTCGATGCGCCCTGGCTGACCTTCTGCAACTCGCTGGGCACCGACCTGCACATGTGGGACCGGCAGGTGCAGGCGCTGGCAACGCAGTTCCGCATCCTGCGCTACGACCGCCGCGGCCATGGCCAGTCCAGCGCACCGCCGGGCGCCTACCGGGTGGCTGACCTGGGCGCGGACGTGCTGGCCCTGTGGGACCACCTCGGGGTCGAGCGCAGTCACTTCTGTGGGCTGTCGATCGGCGGCCTCACCGGGCAGTGGCTGGGCATCCACGCCGGCGCGCGCCTGCGCACCCTGACGCTGGCGGCCACCGCAGCGAAGATCGGCACGGCCGAGAGCTGGCAGGCGCGCATCGCGCAGGTGCAGGCGCATGGCCTGCAGCCACTGCGCGAGGGCACCGCCGAGCGCTGGTTCACCCCGGCCTTCGCCCACGCACAGCCTGCGCAGGTGGATGACATCCTGCAGCGCTTCGTCGCCACCAGCGTGGCCGGCTACGTGGGGTGCTGCCATGCCGTGGCCACGGCCGACTTCCGCGCCACGCTGGCGCGCATCACGGTGCCGACCCTGGCCATCGCCGGCGACGACGATCCGGTCTGCCCGCCGGCCGATCTGCAGACGATCGCCGCTGGCGTCGGGCAAGGGCACGCCATCGCCGTGCCGGGCCGCCACATCTGCAACCTCGAATCGGCCGATGCATTCACCGCCGCACTGGCGCGCCACCTGCACGCCGCCGGCGTGACCCCGGGTCACGCCTGAACCTACGGCTGCTGCCGGCCGTTGGCCGGCACGCCCCCACCCCAAGAGGCACCCAATGGACGAACAGGAACGATACGAAGCCGGCCTTGCAGTACGCCGCGCCGTACTCGGCGACGCGCACGTGGAGCGCTCACTGCAGGCGCGCAGCGATTTCACCGAAGAATTCCAGGCCTTCATCACGCGGACCGCGTGGGGCACGGTCTGGACCCGCGACGGGCTGCCACGGCACACCCGCTCGCTGCTCACCATCGTGATGATGGTCGCGCTGGGCCATGACGAAGAATTCAAGCTGCACATCCGCGCGGCGCGCAACAACGGCGTCACCCCGGACCAAATCAAGGAAGTGCTGCTGCAGGCGGCGATCTACTGCGGCGTGCCGGCGGCCAACCATGCCTTCGCCCTGGCCAAGCCGATCCTGGAAGAACAGGCCAACGAACCCACCCGGTAGTCCCGGCCGCAGGTCGGCCACCGGCCACTGCCCCGGCGCGCGCCTAGTGCAGCAACGTCCCCAACCGCTGCGCCGCCTCGCGCAGGCGCGGCAGCAGTTGCGACTGCATCACCCCCAGGCTGATGCGACCGGCCTGGGTGCCGATGTTCAACGCACCCACCACCGCGCCACCGCGCGCGTGGACCGGCACGGCGATCGAGCGCAGCCCGATCTCCAGTTCCTGGTCCACCAGTGCCACGCCCTCGCGGCGGACCCGTTCCAGCGTTTCCAGGAAGTCGTCCATGCGGGTCACGGTACGCTCGGTGCGCGGCCGCAGCGGATTGCGTTCCAGGTAACTTTCCAGCGTGTCGCGCGGCAGTGCGGCAAGCAACACGCGGCCCATCGACGTGCAATACGCGGGCAGACGGCTGCCCGCGCGCAGCCCGATGGACATGATCCGCACCGTTTCGGCACGCGCCACGTACAGCACGTCATCGCCGTCGAGCACGCCCAGCGAGCATGACTCGTGCACATCGTCGCGCAGGGCATCGAGCACCGGCTGCGCGGCGGCCGTCATCGAGGAGGAGGCCACGTAAGCGCCGCCCATGCCCAGCACGCGCGGCAGCAGCACGAAACCGCGCCCCTGCTCGCCGACGTAGCCCAGCTTCTCCAGCGTGTACAGCACGCGGCGCACGGCCGCGCGTGAAATGCCGGTTTCCGTGCTGATCTGCGACATGGTCACCTCGCGCGGGTGCTGCGAGAACACGCTCAACACCACCAGCCCACGGCCCAGCGAGGTCATGAAATCCGGATCACCCTGGTTGTCCTGGATCTGCTGCATCAGCTCATGGCTGAGGCCGCGATCCTGCGGCGGGGCAGGGGCACGCTTGGGGCGACGGCTGGGAGGTGCGGCGGACATGATGGTGTGTCGTGCTCGGTGATCGTGCATGGTAAAGGCTGCACGCGGCGAAGCGAAGCCGACGCGCCACGGTGGGTGACCGTGGCGCGCGTGGCTCAGTGCGCGGCCGGCAGCGCGTAGGCGATCACGTAGTCGCCGCGATCGGGCGACTGGCGCGCACCGCCGGCGGAAATCACCACGTACTGGCGACCGGTGGAGGGCGAGACGTAGGTGATCGGCGTGCCCTGGCTGCCTACCGGCATGCGCGCCTTCCACACTTCCTCGCCGCTGCGGCTGTCATAGGCGCGCAGGTAGTAGTCCTGGGTGCCGGCAAAGAACAGCAGGCCGGACTGGGTGGCCAGCGAACCGCCGAGGGTGGGCATGCCGATCGGGATCGGCAGGCGCATCTTGATGCCCATCGGGCCGGTGTCCTTCACCGTGCCCACCGGCACCTGCCAGACCAGCTGGTGGGTGGCCAGGTTGATCGCCGACAACGTGCCGAATGGCGGCTTCTGGCACGGGATGCCGAGCTTGGACAGGAAGCGGTCGCGCAGCGAACCGTACGGCGTGCCGGTCTGCGAGGCTGCGCCCATTTCCACGCCGCCTGCACCGGTGGTCATCTGCGCGCGCGGGATCAGCTTGGTCCACAGGCCCAGGCGCATGTCATTGACGAACAGGTAGCCGGTGGTGGGGTCCACCGATGCGCTGCCCCAGTTCATGCCGCCCAGCGATCCGGGCCACTGCAGCGCCAGGTCTTCGCCCGGCGGGGTGAACATGCCGTCGTAGCGGAAGCCCTTGAACTGGATGCGGCACAGCATCTGGTCGATGGGCGTGGCGCCCCACATGTCCGCCTCGGTCAGGGTCTGCGCGCCGATCTGCGGCAGGCCGACCGACAGGCGCTGGGTCGGCGAGTAGCGCTCGCCCGCCGCCTTGCCCTGGGGGGCCTGGATGTCGCGCACCTCGGTGATCGGCAGGCCGGTGGCGCGGTTGAGCATGAACACCTGGCCGGCCTTGGTGATCTGCAGCAGCGCGGGCAGGGTGCCGCCCTTGCCGTCGGGCACGTCGGTCAGGGTCGGCTGGGCGGGCAGGTCGTAGTCCCACAGGTCGTGGTGGACGGTCTGGTAGACCCAGCGCTCCTTGCCGGTGGCCACATCCAGCGCGACCACCGCCGAACTGTACTTGTCGTCCTGCGGCGTACGCTCGCCGGCCCACTGGTCCGGGGTGGTGTTGCCGGTGGGTAGGTAGACCAGGCCCAGCTGCGGGTCGTAGGCCATCGAGGTCCACACATTGGGGGTGGCGCGGGTGTAGTGGATCGACGGATCCAGCGGCACGTCCGGGGTTTCCCTGGACAGGTCCCAGACCCAGGCCAGCGCGCCGGTGCGCACGTTGTAGGCGCGGACCACGCCGGACGGCTCGCCGACCTCGATGTTGTCGGCCACGCGGCCGCCGATGATCACCAGTTCACCGGCCACCAGGGGCGCGGCGGTCAACGTGTAGAAGCCGGGTTTGATCTCGCCCATGCCGACCTTCAGGTCAACCACGCCGTTGACGCCGAAGTCCGGGCAGGCCTTGCCGGTGGCCGCATCGAGCGCGAACAGGCGCGCGTCGATCGAGGTCATCAGGATGCGCTTTTCGCATACCGCCGGTGCGGCACCGGGCACGGCCGCGGCGGGCGCGGCAGGCACCGGCGCCGCCGCCGTGGCCACCGTGGGCACGCCGGTCGGGGGCAGGCTGGCATCGAAGTAACCCAGGCCGCGGCAACGCTGCCAGTTCGGCGCGGTCGCCTTGGGATCGAACGACCAGCGCTGCTGGCCGCTGTCCACGTCCATCGCGACCACCCGGTTGTGCGGGGTGCACACGAACAGGGTCTGCCCGATCTGCAGCGGCGTGACCTGGTCTTCGGCACCGAAACCATCGCTCTGCGGCACATCGCCGGTATGCGCGGTCCAGGCCACCTGCAGCTGGTCCACGTTGTCCGGGGTGATCTGGTCCAGCGCGGCAAACCGGGTGCCGGCCGTGGTGTTGCCCCAGTGCATCCAGTCGCGCTGCTGGCGCTCCCTGGCCACCGGCACCACCGCCGGTCGATCAGCGCCGGCGGTGACCACCGGGCGTGGCTGGAACGCCGACAGCGCCGTGGCCAGCAGCCCGACCAGCAGCACCGCCGACACCGCGTACGCGCCGCGTCCGCCCGGCAACCCGCGGCCGCGCTTCAGCGCCGGCCAGGCCAGCGCGACCAGCAGCGCCAGCACCGCCGGCATCACCAGGCGCGAGACCAGCGGCCAGAATTCCAGGCCGGCATCGGCCAGCGCCCAGGCCACGGTGGCCACGAACGCCACGCCATACAGCACCGCGCCCAGCGGGCGGCGTGCGGCCAGCAGCCCGCCGGCGACCAGCGAGGCCGCCCCCATCAGCAGGAAGTACCAGCTGCCGCCCAGTTGCACCAGGCGGATGCCCCCGACCAGCAGGGCCAGGCCGAACAGCATGATCAGCACGCCCGGCAGGATGACCAGGATCCGGCACGCTGCCGACTGTTTCTTGTTCTCGTCCACGTTGCATGAACCTCTACAGAGGAAACCCGCTGCCGCGCGGCATCGGGCAGGCCCGCGCGCGACCAGCGTGGCGGGGACCGTCGGGCGTTACCTTCGTGGCGTGCGTCGCCGGGCGACGGCGCGACGGACGCTCCGCTGCTTATCGCGGAAACGGGGTGAACGACCGGTTAGGGCGATTATCGCACCAATGTGCGATTTCGGCGTGAATCGACCATGCCATGGCTGGAACGCAGCAACGCATCGGCCCGGCGCGGGCGATGCCGGGCCGAAGCGTTTACCCTATGCCACCCCGTAGATTTCCCCTGCCATGACCGAGTCTTCCGCCACGCCCGCCTGGGCCGGCCGCCTGCGCGACATCGCCGATTTCCCCAAGCCGGGCATCCTGTTCAAGGACATCATGCCGCTGCTCGCCGACGGCCCGGATTTCGCGGCTGCCATCGACGCGATGGTCGCGCCCTGGCGTACGGCGGACCTGCAGGCAGTGATGGGCATCGAATCGCGCGGCTTCATCCTGGGGGCGGCGATGGCGCGCGTGCTTGGCGTGGGCTTCGTGCCGGTGCGCAAGCCGGGCAAGCTGCCGGGTCGCACGCTCAAGCAGGAATACACCCTGGAATACCGCACCGACAGCATTGAAGTGCACGCCGACGCATTGCCGCCCGGTGCGCGCGTGCTGGTGGTCGATGACGTGCTGGCCACAGGCGGCACGCTGCTGGCCGCGCTGTCGCTGGCGCGCCAGCTGCAGGTGGAGGTGGTGGGCGCGGCGGTGCTGGTCGAACTGGGTGGCCTGGGCGGCCGCGAGCGCTGGGCCGCGGACGTGCCGTTGCTGGCCAACCTGGTGTATTGAGGCCGAGCGCTGTTGACGCGGGGCCGACCGTGGGTCGGCCGTTGTGCAGGGTGCAAGCCGACCAACGGTCGGCTCTACCCCCGGTTACATCTGGCGGACGCGGAAACGACGGCCCTTGATCTTGCCCGCTTCCAGCCGTGCGATCGCCCGGCCCACGTGCTCGCGGGCGATGGCCACGTAGGAACGCGTGGCGTAGATGTCGATCTTGCCGATCACCTTGGCCGACAGCCCGGCTTCGCCGGTCAGTGCGCCGAGGATGTCGCCCGGGCGCAGCTTGTCGGTCTTGCCGCCGTCGATGCGCAGGGTTTCCATCGCTGCCTGCGGCAGCACGGCCGGGCGGGCGATCGCCAGCGGCGTCTTCTGCCAGTCCAGCGGCTTGCCCTGCGCCGCTTCCAGCGCGTCGGCGCGGTTGTGCTCGCGGCCGGTCACCAGGCTGATCGCCAGGCCCGTCGCGCCGGCACGCCCGGTGCGCCCCACGCGGTGCTCATAGGTTTCGATATCGGTGGGCAGCTCGTAATTGATCACCGCCGCCAGGTCCTGCACGTCCAGCCCGCGCGCGGCCACGTCGCTGGCCACCAGCACGTTGCAGCTGCGGTTGGCAAAGCGCACCAGCACTTCATCGCGGTCGCGCTGCTCCATCTCGCCATGCAGCGGCAGTGCGGAGAAGCCGAACTGCTGCAGCGAGTTGGCCACCTCATCGACATCGCGGCGGGTATTGCAGAACACCACCGTCGATTCCGGGTTGTACTTGAGCAGCAGCCCGGCCAGCGCCTTCTGTTTGCTGGCCAGGTCGGTCTCGCAGAACAGGTGGCGGATGGCCGGCGCGTTGTCGGCCCCTTCCACGGTTACTTCGACCGGGTCGCGCAGCAGCTCGCGGGCGATCGTGCGGATCTCATCGGGGTAGGTGGCCGAGAACAGCAGCGTCTGGCGGTCCTTGCTGGTGCGCCCGGCGATCTCGCGGATGGGCTCTTCAAAGCCCATGTCCAGCATGCGGTCGGCTTCGTCCAGCACCAGCGTGGTCACCCCGCCGAGCTTGAGCACGCGCTTGCGCCCCAGTTCCTGGATGCGCCCCGGCGTGCCCACCACCACGTGCGGGTCGTGCGCTTCCAGCGAAGCCAGCTGCGGGCCCAGCGGCATGCCGCCGGTGAGCACCACCAGCTTCAGGTTGGGGATGCCGGTGGCCAGCTTGCGGATCTGCTTGCCCACCTGGTCGGCCAGCTCGCGGGTGGGGCACAGCACCAGTGCCTGGGCGCGGATCACTGCCGGATCCAGCGCCTGCAGCAGGCCCAGCCCGAAGGCGGCGGTCTTGCCGCTGCCGGTGGGGGCCTGTGCGATCAGGTCGCGGCGATCAAGGATGGCCGGCAGGCTCTGGGCCTGCACGGGCGTCATGCGGGTATAGCCCAGCGCGTCGATGCCCGCCGCCAGCGAGGCCGACAGGGGCAGTTCGGAGAATTCATTCATGGCGCATTCTACCCGCTGGGCCGCCTGTCGGGCGCGTGCCGGCGCTGCTCAGGCCAGATCCAGCGCCCGCAACCCCGCCATCAACGCGGTGTGCTGGGCCTGGCTGAACTCGCCCGGGCCGTCGCTGACATCCAGAATCAGCGTGTGGAACCAGGGATTGGGGTGGCTGACGTCCTGCTCCCAGCGGACCACGACCTCCGGGCCCAGCACCCGCTGCAGCAGGTCGAGCAGGTCGTCTTCGGCGTCATCGATCGCCCCGTAGCGCTCCAGCACCTGACGGTACGGGATGTGCAGACGACGGCGATCGACGGGGGGAACACGCGCGCGCTTCATCGCGCCAGTGTGGCATGCGGCCCGCGCTCACCCCAGCACCGCGTGCACGCCCAGGTTGATGCCCAGGCCCCCGGCCAGCAACCAGCCAAACAGCAGCAGGGCCAGCAGCAGCGGCTTCATGCCGGCCTGGCGCAGCGCCGACACGTGCGTGGTCAAGCCCAGCGCCGCCATGGCCATGGCCAGCAGCACCGTGTCCACATCGATGGCGATGGCGACCCACGCGGCAGGCAGCAGGTGCAGCGAATTCAACCCGGCCACCGCGACGAAGCCGAACGCAAACCACGGCACCACGATCTTCGCGCGTGCCGACCCGGGCTGGGCGCTGCCACCGCGGGCCAGCAGCAACGACAGCGCCACCAGGAACGGGGCCAGCATCATCACCCGCACCATCTTGGCGATCACCGCGGTGTCGGCGGCACCTTCGCTGACCGCACGTCCGGCCGCGACCACCTGCGCCACTTCGTGCACGGTGGAGCCGGTGA
This sequence comes from Stenotrophomonas maltophilia, assembly GCA_002435595.1. GTDB lineage: Bacteria > Pseudomonadota > Gammaproteobacteria > Xanthomonadales > Xanthomonadaceae > Stenotrophomonas > Stenotrophomonas maltophilia_AC. Next base: position 33,661 of record DJBL01000093.1, on the reverse strand, counting down.
ACACACCATAGGCCTGCTCGCTCATCGGCATCACGCCGTGCGCCAGGGTGAGCGGGTACAGCGCCGGATACAGGAACATCGCCAGCGTGCCGAACACCACCACGGTGGAGACCGCCACGGTGACCTGTTCCGCACGCCCGCGCACCACCGGCTCGGCCGCCATCACCGCCGCTGCGCCACAGATCGCGCTGCCGGCACCGATCAGCAGGGCGCTCTCCCGGTCGATCCCGAACCAGCGCGTGCCGGCCCACCAGGCCAGCGCGAAGGTGCTGGTCAGCACCAGCGCATCGATCAGCACACCGCCAACGCCAACCTGGCCGATGTCCTGGAAGGTCAGGCGCAGGCCGTACAGCACGATGCCGGCGCGCAGCAGCCACTGCTTGGAAAAGCCCACGCCCGCCGCCGCCTGCGGTGCCAGGCGCGGGTACACACTGTTGCCGAGCGCAATGCCGAGCACGATGGCCAGGGTAAGCGCACTGATGCCGTGCGCCTGCAGCCAGGGCAGGGCGGCCAGCGCCATCGCCGCCAGGGCGACACCGCCCGCCAGCAGCAGGCCGGGCAGACGCCCCCGCCAACGGTAGGCGAGGGTGGGCAGGTACAGCGTGGGACGGGAGGCGTTCACGGTGTGGTTCCGTTTGGATGGCTTCCAGCCTGCGCCCGACCGATAAACCTGTAAAACGTATTGTTTATGTGATTTCAACCGGTTTTATGGGTTAATGGCGCCATGCGCATCAGCCTTCGCCAATGGCAGGTATTCGTGGCCGTCGCCGACGTGGGCACCACCGCTGCCGCCGGCCAGCAGCTGGCGTTGTCGCAGTCGGCCACCAGTGCGGCGCTCAACGAACTGGAGGCGCAGTTGCCGTCGCCGCTGTTCGACCGCATCGGCCGCCGCCTGATCCTCAATGCGCAGGGCCGGGCCCTGCTGGACCCGGCGCGCGGGCTGTTGGCCGCGGCCGCGGATCTGGAGGCGATGGCCGGGGCAGGGCGTCCTGCTTCCGCCACCGGGGTGCCGCTGCAACTGCGGATCGGGGCCAGCACCACCATCGGCAATTACCTGCTGCCCGCCCGGGTCGCTGCCCTGCTGGCGGACCAGCCGCACGTGGACGTGGACCTGCGCATCGGCAACAGCGCCGAGGTGGTCGCGGCGGTGCAGCGGCTGGAGGTCGACCTGGGCCTCATCGAAGGCCCGTGCCACGAGAGCGGGCTGAACGTGCTGCCGTGGCAGCAGGACGCCCTGGTGATCGTGGCCGCCGCTGCGTCCCCGCTGGGCGCCCGCCCCCACCTTGCCGCGCTGTCAGCCGCGCGCTGGCTGCTGCGTGAGCCCGGCTCGGGTACCCGCGAGGCGGTGGAGCAGGAGTTGCTGCCGCACCTGCACCACTTCGCGCGCGCCATGCAGCTGGGCAGCACCGAAGCCATCAAGCAGGCCGCCGCGGCGGGGCTGGGCGTGGCCTGCCTGTCGGCGCATGCGGTGGCCGACCTGGTGGCGCTGGGCAGCCTGCGCATCCTGGACACCCCGCTGCCGCCACTGTCGCGTCAGTTGTGGGTGGTCCACCACCCCGGCAAGCACGTGCCACCGCCGTTGCGCGCCCTGCTGGGGCTGGCTGCGGACGCTTTCGCGTCCGGTTGAGCGACGCCGCGCACCGCCACACCGTACAATGGTCGGATGCCTCTGATTACTCTGCAAAACGTCGACTTCAGCGTCGGCGGCCCCCTGTTGCTGGAAAAAGCCGAACTGTCGATCGAGCCGGGCGAGCGTATCGCCCTGATCGGCCGCAATGGCGCCGGCAAATCGACCCTGCTCAAGCTGCTGTCCGGCGACCACAAGCCCGACGACGGAGAAGTCCGCGTGCAGCAGGGGGTGCGCATCACCCGCCTGGAACAGGAAGTCCCGCACGGTGCCGCCGGCAGCGTGTTCGACGTGGTCGCCGATGGCCTGGGCGAACTGGGCCAATGGCTGGCCGAATTCCACCATCTCAGCGTGGCCGACGAGTTCGACGGCGATGCCCTGTCGGCCGTGCAGGCCAAGATCGACGCAGCCAACGGCTGGGGCCTGGACCAGCGGGTCAGCGAAACCCTGACCAAACTTGACCTGGACGGGGAAGCCGAATTCGCGCGCCTGTCCGGCGGCATGAAGCGCCGCGTGCTGCTTGGCCGCGCGCTGGTGTCCTCGCCGGACCTGCTGCTGCTCGACGAACCGACCAACCACCTGGACATCGAGGCCATCGACTGGCTGGAAATGTTCCTCAAGAACTGGAACGGCAGCGTGGTGTTCGTCACCCATGACCGTCGCTTCCTGCGCGCACTGGCCACCCGCATCGTCGAGATCGACCGTGGCCAGGTCACCAGCTGGCCGGGCGACTGGGCCAACTACGAACGCCGCCGCGAAGAACGCCTCAATGCGCAGGCGCAGGAAAACGCGCGCTTCGACAAACTGCTGGCCCAGGAGGAAATCTGGATCCGGCAGGGCATCAAGGCCCGCCGCACCCGCGACGAAGGCCGCGTGCGGCGCCTCAAGGCGATGCGCAACGATCGCTCGCAGCGCCGCGAACTCGGTGGCAACGTGCGCATGGAAGCGGCCCAGGCCGAGAACTCCGGCAAGAAGGTCATCGACGTCAAGGACATCTCCTTCGCCTTCGGTGCACGCACGATGGTCAAGGATTTCGAAACCGTGATCCTACGCGGCGACCGCATCGGCCTGATCGGCCCCAACGGCAGCGGCAAGACCACCCTGCTCAAGCTGCTGCTGGGCGACCTGCAGCCGCAGAGTGGCGAAGTACGCGCCGGCACCAACCTGCAGATCGCCTACTTCGACCAGTACCGTTCGGTGCTGCGCGAAGACTGGACCGCGATCGAGAACGTGGCCGAAGGCCGCGATTTCATCGAGGTCAACGGCAAGCGCAAGCACGTGCACGCCTACCTGCAGGATTTCCTGTTCACCCCCGAGCGCGCGCGCGCGCCGATCACCCGCCTGTCCGGCGGCGAGCGCAACCGCCTGCTGCTGGCCAAGCTGTTCGCCCAGCCGTCCAACCTGCTGGTGATGGACGAACCGACCAACGACCTGGACGTGGAAACCCTGGAGCTGCTCGAAGAGCTGCTCGGCGACTACGCCGGCACCCTGCTGCTGGTCAGCCACGATCGTGATTTCCTCGACAACGTGGTGACCTCCACGATGGTGATGGAAGGGGATGGCGTGGTGGGCGAGTACGTGGGCGGCTACAGCGACTGGCAGCGGCAGGCGGCACGCGCGGCGGCCGTTGCCGCCACCGCGCCGGTCGTGGCGGCCAAGCCGACGGCGGCCACCCCGGCCGAACCGGCTGCGGCCAAGCGCAAGCTCAGCTACAAGGATGCGCGCGAGCTGGAGCAGTTGCCGCTGAAGATCGAAACCCTGGAGAAGGACGTCGAAGGCCTCACCGCCGCGATGAACGACCCGGCGTTCTACCAGCGCAGCGCGGCGGACATGGCCGCGCACAATGCGAAGCTTGCCAAGGTGCAGGCCGACCTGGATGCGGCCTACGCACGCTGGGAAGAACTGGACGCGTGACCCCGCAGAGCCGGGCGCTGCCCGGCGTAGGTCGGATGCCCATGGTGCCGGGCGGAAGGGCAGCCGACCAACGGTCGGCGCTACCGGTTAAACACCCCGCGTAGCGCCACGCCACGCGTGGCTGCACGACCCATCCACCACGCGGTTCAACACCCCACGTAGCGCCACGCCACGCGCGGCTGCACGACCCACCCGCCAGACGGTTCAACACCCCACGTAGAGCCACGCCACGCGTGGCTGCACGACCCACCCGCCCGGACACGTGGCGCCCGCCGTCATTTCAACCCGTGCAGATCCCGCAGCTGGGAGGGGCGCGAGCCGAAGTACGCGGCCAGGTCGGCGATGTCCTGGTCGCTCAGGTCGGTCGCCTGCGGGGTCATCAGCGCATGTTGGCGGTCACCGGCCCGATAGGCCTGCAACGCATGCGCCAGGTAGTCCCCGTACTGGCCCCCCAGTTTCGGGTAGGTCGGATCGATCGGCTTGTTGCCGTCGGCGCCGTGGCAGTCGATGCAGCTCTGGCCGGTGGCCTTGCCCTTGACCTGGGCCCGGGCCTCACCGGCAGCGATGCGGCCGGTCGGCAAGCCGGCGGAGGAGCCGGACCCGTGCTCGCCACTGGCGTGGCCCGGATCGGCGGCGGAATCTGCGCTGTTTTCCACCTGCGACTGCGAACAGCCAGCCAGCAGCAGGGCAACGGACAGGGCGATGGCATAACGCGTGAACGGCGCGGCTTTCGTCATGAGCGGTGCTTATTTGGCGGTGGACAGGTAAACAGCGAGATCGGCGATCTCCTGTTCGCTGAAACTCATGGACTGCGCCTGCATCGTCGGATGCCTGCGCTTGCCCTGGCGGTACTCGCTCAGCGCCTGGCTGAGGTACTGCTGGGTCTGCCCCCCGATCTTGGGCACCCGGTAGCTGGGGTAGGCGTTCTTGTAGCCGGTGATGCCGTGGCACCCCTGGCAGGTGTAGGCGAGCACGCGGCCATTGTCGTAGCTCCCGGTGAGCGGGGCGGGCACGGCGGCGGCAGGGGCGGTTGCGGGTGCGGCAGGTGCGGCGGGTACTGCAGGAGCAGTGGCGGCCTGTGCGGCGGCCCCGAGGGGCAGGAGGACGGCCAGAAGACAAGCGGCGAGCGGCTGCGGGCGCATGATGTCCTTTCCGGTGTACGGGTCTGGTCGTTCCGGCGTGGGGTACGGAACTGGCCCGAGTATAGCCTGCGTTTTCATCTAGCTGAAACCGCCTGCGCGCGCTGCGTGGCCGCAGGTCACCATGACCTTTGGGATATGGTGTGATCGTGACGTGGTGCATTACTTTGCTACAACACCTGCCCACGCATCCCTCAGGGACACGACGATGTCGCGAATTTCTTTCCTGCACGGCCGCACCGGAACCTGCGCCGCTGCACTGCTGATCACCACCTCCCTGCTGCTGAGCGGCTGCAGTGCCGGCACCGGCGCGGCCGATGCGCAGGCCGCCGAGAAGGATCCCAAGGCCGAGAAGGCGGTGGAGGCGGTGCCGGTCGAGGCGGTGGCCGCAAGCCGCCGTGCCGTGGCTGCCAGCTATACCGGTACCGCCGCGCTGGAAGCCCGCGCCGAATCGCAGGTCGTCGCCAAGACCTCCGGGGTGGCGCTGGCGGTGCTGGTCGAGGAAGGCCAGCCGGTCCGCGCCGGGCAACCGCTGGTGCGGCTGGACCCGGATCGTGCGCGCCTGGCGGTGGCCCAGAGCGAGGCGGTGATGCGCAAGCTGGAAAACAACTACCAGCGCGCCCAGAAGCTGATCGGCCAGCAGATGGTCAGCGCCGCCGACGTCGACCAGATCAAGTACGACCTGGAGAACGCACGCGCGCAGTACCGCCTGGCCACGCTGGAGCTGTCCTACACCACGGTGGTGGCGCCGATCTCCGGGGTGATCGCTTCGCGCTCGATCAAGACCGGCAACTTCGTGCAGATCAACACGCCGATCTTCCGCATCGTCGACAACTCGCGGCTGGAGGCCACCCTCAACGTACCCGAGCGCGAGCTGGCCACGCTGCGCGCCGGGCAGCCGGTGACGCTGGTGGCCGACGCGCTGCCGGGCAAGTCGTTCCCCGGCGTGGTCGACCGTATCTCGCCGGTGATCGATGCCGGCAGCGGCACCTTCCGCGTGGTCAGCGGTTTTGGCGAAGACGCGCAGGGCCTGCAGCCAGGCATGTTCGGCCGCATCCGGATCGACTACGACCAGCGCGCCGACGCGCTGGTGGTCCCGCGCCTGGCCTTGCTCGATGACGGCGAGCCGGCGGTGTTCCGGGTGCGCGCCGGCAAGGTGGCGCGGGTGCCGGTCAAGGTCGGTTATGCCGAGGGACCGTGGGTGGAGATCCGCGAGGGCCTGGCCGAAGGTGACCAGGTGGTCACCGCGGGCAAGGTGGCCCTGCGCGATGGCACGGCGGTGCAGGTGATCGGCGCCAAGCCGGCCACCGCCAGCGCATCGGCGCCACCGGCGAAGAAGGCGGAGAGCCGTCAATGACCCCGGCCGGCAACGACCACGGCAACGATCCGCACCACGGCGAGCGCCCGGGTGCGCAGGGCGGGGGCCTGGTGGAGTTCGCCACCCGGCGCCGCGTCACCATCGCCATGTGCACGGTGACGCTGATGCTGTTCGGCTTCATCGCGCTGGGCAACCTCAAGGTCAACCTGCTGCCGGACCTGAGTTATCCCACCCTGACCGTGCGCACCGAGTACACCGGCGCGGCCCCCACTGAAATCGAAACCCTGATCAGCGAACCGGTCGAAGAGGCCGTGGGCGTGGTCAAGAACCTGCGCAAGCTCAAGTCGGTCTCGCGCACCGGGCAGAGCGATGTGGTGCTCGAGTTCGCCTGGGGCACCAACATGGACCAGGCCAGCCTGGAGGTGCGCGACAAGATGGAAGCGCTGAACCTGCCGCTGGAGGCCAAGGCCCCGGTGCTGCTGCGCTTCAATCCGTCCACCGAACCGATCATGCGCCTGGTGATCTCGGCCAAGGCCGATGCAGCCAACGACGCCGACGCGGTGCGCCAGCTCACCGAGCTGCGCCGCTACGCCGATGAAGACCTGAAGAAGAAGCTCGAGCCGGTGGCCGGCGTGGCCGCGGTGAAGGTGGGCGGGGGCCTGGAAGACGAGATCCAGGTGGACATCGACCAGCAGAAGCTGGCCCAGCTCAACCTGCCGATCGACAACGTCATCAAGCGGCTCAAGGACGAGAACATCAATATCTCCGGTGGCCGCCTGGAGGAAGGCTCGCAGCGCTTCCTGGTGCGTACCGTGAACCAGTTCGCCGACCTGGAGGACATCCGCAACCTGCTGGTGACCACCCAGGGCAGCAACGGCAGCGCCGCCGACGCGGCCATGCAGCAGATGTTCGCGATCGCCGCCTCGACCGGGTCGGATGCGGCCGTGGCCGCGGCATCGGCCGCGCAGAGTGCGTCCAGCAGCAGTTCCTCGACCATCGCCAATGGCGTGCCGGTGCGGCTCAAGGACGTGGCCACCGTGCGCCAGGGCTACAAGGAGCGCGAGGCGATCATCCGCCTGGGCGGCAAGGAAGCGGTCGAACTGGCCATCTACAAGGAAGGCGATGCCAACACCGTCGCCACTGCCGCGGCGCTGCGCGCGCGGCTGGAGCAGATCAAGGGCCAGATCCCCGGCGACGCCACGCTGACCACCATCGAAGACCAGTCGCGTTTCATCGAGCACGCCATCAGCGACGTCAAGAAGGACGCGGTGATCGGCGGCCTGCTGGCGATCCTGATCATCTTCCTGTTCCTGCGTGATGGCTGGAGCACGTTCGTGATCAGCCTGTCGCTGCCGGTCTCGATCATCACCACGTTCTTCTTCATGGGCCAGATGGGCCTGAGCCTGAACGTGATGTCGCTCGGCGGCCTGGCCCTGGCCACCGGCCTGGTGGTGGACGATTCGATCGTGGTGCTGGAGAGCATCGCCAAGGCCCGCGAGCGTGGCCTGGGCATCCTGCAGGCGGCCATCGCCGGTACCCGTGAGGTGAGCATGGCGGTGGTCGCCTCGACCCTGACCACCATCGCGGTGTTCCTGCCGCTGGTGTTCGTGGACGGCATCGCCGGCCAGTTGTTCCGCGACCAGGCGCTGACCGTGGCGATCGCGATTGCGATCTCGCTGCTGGTGTCGATGACCCTGATCCCGATGCTGAGCTCGCTCAAGGGCCGTCCGCCGCTGGCCTTCCCGGAAGAGCCCGCGCACGCGGCATGGCAGCCTCAACAGCGCTGGCTCAAGCCGGTCGCCGGTGGCCGTCGCGGCATCGGTGCGCTGGTGCGCTGGAGCTGCTTCGGCGTGGCCTGGCTGGTGGTGCGGGTGTGGCGTGCAGGGGTGGCCGTGGTGGGCCCGGTAATGCGCAAGGCCAGCGATGTGGCGATGAAGCCCTATGCCGGCGCCGAGCGCGGCTACCTCAGGTTGCTGCCCGGTGCGCTGCATCACCCCGGCAAGGTGCTGGGCCTGGCCGCGCTGGCCTTCGTGGCCACCATGGCGCTGGTCCCCACGCTCGGCGCCGACCTGATCCCGCAGCTGGCCCAGGATCGCTTTGAGATGACCGCCAAGCTGCCGGCCGGCACGCCGCTCAAGCAGACCGATGCACTGGTCCGCGAGCTGCAGTTGGCGCATGCCAAGGACGACCAGATCACGTCGTTGTACGGGGTCAGCGGCAGCGGCACGCGGCTGGATGCCAGCCCGACCGAAAGCGGGGAGAACATCGGCAAGCTCACCGTGGTGATGGCCGGCGGTGGCGATGCCCGCACCGAAGCGGCGATCACCGAGCGCCTGCGTGCCTCGATGCAGCAGCACCCCGGGGTGCAGGTCGACTTCGCGCGGCCGGCGCTGTTCAGTTTCTCCACGCCGCTGGAAGTGGAACTGCGCGGCCAGGACATGGCCACGCTGGAGCGCGCCGGCCAGGCCCTGGCGGCGATGCTGCGCGACAACCCGCACTACGCCGACGTCAAATCCACGGTGGAAGAGGGCTTCCCGGAAATCCAGATCCGCTTCGACCAGGAACGCGCCGGTGCGCTGGGCCTGACCACGCGCCAGATCGCCGACGTGGTGGTCAAAAAAGTGCGCGGCGACGTGGCCACCCGCTACAGCTTCCGCGACCGCAAGATCGACGTTCTGGTGCGTGCCCAGGAAGGCGACCGCGCCAGCGTGGACAGCATCCGCCGTCTGATCGTCAATCCGGGCAGCAGTCGTCCGGTCACCCTTGATGCGGTGGCCGAGGTGGTCGCCACCAACGGTCCCAGCGAAATCCATCGCGCCGACCAGACCCGCGTGGCGGTGGTCTCGGCCAACCTGCGCGACATCGACCTGGGCGCTGCGGTGCGCGAGGTGCAGGACATGGTGGCCAAGGACCCGCTGGGCGCCGGGGTCGGCATGCACATCGGCGGGCAGGGCGAGGAGCTGGCCGAATCGGCGCGTTCGTTGATATTCGCCTTCGGCCTGGCGATTTTCCTGGTCTACCTGGTGATGGCCTCGCAGTTCGAGTCGCTGCTGCATCCGTTTGTCATCCTGTTCACCATCCCGCTGGCCCTGGTCGGCGCGATCCTGGCCCTGATGCTCACCGGCAAGCCGATCTCGGTGGTGGTGTTCATCGGTCTGATCCTGCTGGTGGGGCTGGTCACCAAGAACGCGATCATCCTCATCGACAAGGTCAACCAGCTGCGCGAAGCCGGGCTACCCAAGCGGGAGGCGCTGGTGGAAGGCGCGCGCTCGCGCCTGCGCCCGATCATCATGACCACCCTGTGCACCCTGTTCGGGTTCCTGCCGCTGGCGGTGGCGATGGGCGAGGGCGCCGAAGTGCGTGCGCCGATGGCCATCACCGTGATTGGCGGCCTGCTGGTGTCCACCCTGCTGACCCTGGTGGTGATCCCGGTGGTGTACGACCTGCTCGACCGGCGCGGCGATGCCTACTATCGGCAGCGCGGCCGCCAGCACGCCGGCACTGCCGAGCCGCGCGTGGGTGGTAGCGCACAGGAGCCGGCATGAGCGTCGCCGAGTTCTCCATCCGCCGTCCCATCACCACCATCATGTGCTTCGTGTCACTGGTGGTGGTGGGCCTGATCGCCTCGTTCCGGCTGCCGCTGGAGGCGCTGCCGGACATCTCCGCGCCGTTCCTGTTCGTGCAGGTGCCCTACACCGGTTCGACCCCGGAAGAGGTGGAGCGCACCATCATCCGGCCCACCGAGGAAGCGCTGGCCACCATGACCGGGATCAAGCGCATGCGCTCCTCGGCCACCTCCGAAGGCGCCAGCATCTTCATCGAGTTCACCGACTGGGATCGCGATATCGCCATCGCCGCCTCCGACGCGCGCGAGCGCATCGATGCGATCCGCAGCGACCTGCCCGACGACCTGCAGCGCTACAACGTGTTCAAGTGGTCCAGCAGCGACGAGCCGGTGCTGAAGGTGCGCCTGGCCAGCAGCATCGACCTCACCGGTGCCTATGACATGCTCGACCGCGAGTTCAAGCGGCGCATCGAGCGCATTCCCGGCGTGGCCCGGGTCAACATCTCCGGGGCCCCGCCCAACGAGGTCGAGATCGCGATCAATGGCGATCGCCTGACCGCGCACAACCTGAGCATCAACGAGCTCAACGATCGCCTGCGCACGCTCAATTTCTCGATTTCCGCCGGGCAGATCGACGACAACGGCCAGCGCGTGCGCATCCAGCCGGTGGGTGAGATCACCGACCTGCAGGAGCTGCGCGACCTGGTCATCGACACCAAGGGCCTGCGCCTGGGCGACATCGCCGAGATCCGGCTCAAGCCGACCCGGATGAACTACGGCCGGCGCCTGGATGGCAATCCGGCAGTGGGCCTGGATATCTACAAGGAACGCAGCGCCAACCTGGTGGAAGTCTCGCGCGCGGCGCTGGCCGAGGTCGAGGCGATCCGCAAGCAGCCCTCGATGCGCGACGTGCAGATCAAGGTGATCGACAACCAGGGCAAGACGGTGACCTCCTCGCTGCTGGAGCTGGCCGAAGCCGGTGCGGTGGGCCTGCTGCTGTCGGTCACGGTGCTGTTCTTCTTCCTGCGCCACTGGCCGTCCACCCTGATGGTGACCCTGGCCATTCCGATCTGTTTCGTGATCACCCTGGGCTTCATGTACTTCGCCGGCGTCACCCTCAACATCCTGAGCATGATGGGGCTGCTGCTGGCGGTGGGCATGCTGGTGGACAATGCGGTAGTGGTGGTGGAGAGCATCTACCAGGAACGCGAGCGCATGCCCGACCAGCCGCGGCTGGCCTCGATCATCGGCACCCGCAACGTGGCCATCGCGCTCAGCGCCGGCACCCTGTGCCACTGCATCGTGTTCGTGCCCAACCTGTTTGGTGAAACCAACAACATCAGCATCTTCATGGCGCAGATCGCGATCACCATCTCGGTCTCGCTGCTGGCCTCGTGGCTGGTCGCGGTGAGCCTGATCCCGATGCTGTCCGCCCGCATGCAGACGCCCAAGCTGGTGCATTCCGAACGCGGGGTGATCGCACGCCTGCAGCGGCGCTATGCGCGCCTGCTGCAGTGGACGCTGGAGCACCGCGGCTGGAGCGTGTTCGGCATCCTCCTGGTGGTGCTGGTGAGCCTGGTGCCGATGAAGCTGACCAAGGTGGACATGTTCGGCGGCGAAGGCGGCAAGGACATCTTCATCGGCTACAACTGGAAGGGCGCCTACACCTACGGGCAGATGTCCGAAGAGATCGCGCGCGTGGAGCGCTACCTGGATGACAACCGCGAGAAGCTGCACATCACCCAGGTGTATTCCTGGTACAGCGAGCAGGAAGGCAGCAGCACCACGGTGACCTTCGACCCGGAGCACGCCGACAACCTGCCCGCGGTGCAGGAAGTGCTGCGCAAGGGCTTGCCGCGCTCGGCGCGCGCCGACTACATCGTCGGCAACCAGGGCGGCGATGGCGGTGGTAGCGGCAGCCAGACCGTGCAGGTGCAGCTGGTGGGCGACTCCACCAAGATGCTGCAGGAGATCGGCGAGGAAGTGGTGCCGCTGCTGGCCCGGCGCAAGGAGCTGCGCGATGTGCGCATCGACAACGGCGAGAAGGGCAGCGAGCTGGCCATCCATGTCGACCGCGAACGCGCGGCCGCATTCGGCTTCAACGCCGAACAGGTGGCCAGTTTCGTGGGCCTGGCGTTGCGCGGCGCGCCGCTGCGCGAGTTCCGCCGCGGCGACAGCGAAGTGCCGGTGTGGGTGCGTTTCGCCGGGGCCGAGCAGAGCAGCCCGGAAGACCTGGCCAGCTTCACCGTGCGCACCGGCGACGGTCGCTCGGTGCCGCTGCTGAGCCTGGTCGATGTCTCGATCAAGCCCGCGGCCACGCGGGTGGGGCGTACCAATCGACAGACCACGCTGACCCTCAAGGCCAACCTGGCCGAGAAGGTGACCGCGCCCGAGGCCCGCAAGGCGATGGAGGAAACCCTGAAGCCGATGAGCTTCCCGGCCGGCTACAGCTTCACTTTCGATGGGGGCGACTACGGCGATGACAACGAGGCCATGCAGCAGATGCTGTTCAACCTGATCATCGCGCTGGTGATGATCTACGTGGTGATGGCCGCGGTGTTCGAATCGCTGCTGTTCCCGGCGGCGATCATGAGCGGGGTGCTGTTCTCGATCTTCGGGGTGTTCTGGCTGTTCTGGCTCACCGGCACCTCGTTCGGGATCATGTCCTTCATCGGCATCCTGGTGCTGATGGGCGTGGTGGTGAACAACGGCATCGTGATGATCGAGCACATCAACAACCTGCGACGCCGTGGGGTAGGGCGCACGCAGGCGCTGGTGGAGGGCTCGCGCGAGCGCTTGCGGCCGATCATGATGACCATGGGTACGGCGATCCTGGCGATGGTCCCGATTTCGCTCACCGACACCCAGCTGCTCGGCGATGGCCCACCGTACTACCCGATGGCCCGCGCCATCGCCGGCGGCCTGGCGTTCTCCACCGTGGTCAGCCTGCTGTTCCTGCCGACCATCTACGCGCTGCTCGATGACATGAGCAGCGCCGTGTCGCGCATCATCCGCCGCGCCCGTGGCCTGCCGGCCAAGGGTGAAGCAGCAACGGCCGCGTAAGCGGCCGGGCGCAACGCAGTGCGGTAGAGCCGACCGTTGGTCGGCTCCACGGGATGCGCAGGTAGCGGCCGTTGGCCGGTACGAAAAAAAAGGCCACGCAGTGCGTGGCCTTTTTCCGTTGCGGGTGCGCAGCGTTTACCCCGCCACCTTCCCCCACACCTGGAACCCGGTCAGCCACAATCCCAGCATGCTGCCCAGGTTGGTCAGCATGAAGGTCAGCACCACCCGGGTTACCCGGTTGCGGTACCAGCCCTTCACGCTCTGCGCGTCGTCGCGCAGCTTGAGGAAATCGGCGTAGGCCGGCTTGCGCAACCGTGTTTCCACCAGGGCGGCGAACGCGCCGGTCGGGATGCTCAACCGGAAGGGTTTGAACGGGGCCACCACGACCGCGGTCAGGATGCTCAGCGGGTGGCTGCCGGCCAGCAGGCAGCCCAGGCCGGCCAGGCCGCCGGTGTACATCGCCCAGGTCAGCAGCAGCTCGCTGCCCATGCCCAGGCCGCCGCGGTAGAAGCCCACCGCGATGCCGGTCAGCACCACGGCCAGGATGGTCAGGGTGATCCAGGGGATGTTGCGCTTCCTGGGCACCGCTTCCAGCGACTCGCGCAGCGGGCCGGGGGCATCGGTGTCGGTCTCCAGGTACCTGGCCAGGCCAGCGAGGTGACCGGCGCCGACCACTGCCAGCACTTCGCGCTGGGCCGGGTCGTGCACTTCGCGCAGGCGCGTGGCCATGTAGCGGTCGCGCTCGCCGATGATGGTCTCGTACAGGGCCGGGCTTTCGCTGGCGAACTCACCGAAGCTGGCCTCCAGCATGTCGCCCTGCTTGAGCTTTTCGATCTCGTCCTCGCCCACTTCGTCGGACGCGAACAGGCCTGCGCCCAGGCCCGTCACCAGCTTGATCCGGCCGAAGAAGCCCAGTCGCTGCGAGGCGCGTTTGAAGGTCAGCCCGACTTCGCGGTCGATCAGGTGCACCGGCAGGTTGCGTTCGTTGGCCAGCGTCACCGCGCGCTTGAGTTCGGCGCCGGGTTCGATCCCCAACTGCTCGGCGAGGCGGCGCTGATAGGCGGCCAGTGCCAGGTTGGCGGCGAACAGGGCCACGCGCCCTTTGCGGATCACCTCGACCAGATCCAGCTTGGCCAGGGCATCGGGGTTGGTCAACGCCTGCAGGCGTTGCGCATCCAGCTCGACGGCGACCGCGTCGAAACGGCCACTGCCGATCGCGCGCTCCACCGCCTCCACGCTGGCCTGGGACACGTGGGCGGTGCCGAGCAGGGTGTAGCGCACGCCATCGCGCTCGACCACGCGCACGGGCTGGCCGGCGAACAACGCATCGCCGGTGTCATCAATGTGGGCTTCAGTCATTTCATTCATTCGAAGGGGCGCTGTCGGCACCATCGCCGAGCGCGCGCTGCATCTGGACGGTGTCCAGCCAGCGGCCGTGCTTGCGGCCGAGGCCGCGGAAAATACCCACGGTGTGGAAACCAAAACGTTCGTGCAGCTTGATCGAGGCGGTGTTGGTCGGCTCGCCGATCACCGCCACCATCTGACGGTAGCCGCGCGCCACGCAGGCATCGATCAGCCCCTGCATCAATGCGGTGCCCACGCCACGGCCCTGGAAACCGCCGGCCACGTAGACCGAGTTCTCCACCGTGTACTGGTAGGCGATGCGCCCGCGGTAGGTATTGGCGTAGGCATAGCCGGCCACCTGGCCATCGACCTCGGCCACCAGGTAGGGGAAGCCGCGGCCGACGATATCGTGCATGCGGCGCAGCATCTCCGCCGCGTCGGGCACGTCGTACTCGTAGGTGTTGACCAGGTCGGTCACCTCCACCGCGTAGATCGCGGTGATGGCGTCGATGTCGGTGTCACGGGCGTCGCGCAGCTGCACGGTCACGGAAGGGGGATCCTGGGTGTCAGTCGATGTAGCGCTTGAGCAGGTCGCCGTATGCATCGATGCGGCGATCACGCAGGAACGGCCAGATCCGGCGCACGTGTTCGCTGCGCTGCAGGTCGACCTCGCACAGCAGCACGGTGGGCTCGCCACCGGCTTCGGCGATGAACTCGCCCTGTGGGCCCAGCACGTGGCTGTTGCCCCAGAACTGGATGCCCGAGGCGCCCAGCGGCGAGGCTTCATGGCCGACCCGGTTGCAGCTCAGCACCGGCACGCCGTTGGCCACGGCGTGGCCGCGATGGCTGAGCACCCACGCATCGCGCTGGCGGCCCTGCTCATCCTTCTGGTCGTCCGGATCCCAGCCGATGGCGGTGGGGTAGAGCAGCAGTTCGGCGCCGGCCAGCGCCATCAGGCGCGCCGCCTCCGGGTACCACTGGTCCCAGCACACCAGCACGCCGAGGCGGCCGACCGAGGTGTCGATCGGCTTGAAGCCGATGTCACCCGGGGTGAAGTAGAACTTTTCGTAGAAGCCCGGATCGTCCGGGATGTGCATCTTGCGGTACTTGCCGAGCAGGGTGCCGTCCTTCTCGAAGACCACCGCGGTGTTGTGGTACAGCCCGGCGGCGCGGCGCTCGAACAGCGAACCGACGATCACCACGCCATGCTTCCTGGCCAGTGCGCCCAGGCGCTCGGTGCTCGGGCCCGGGATCGGCTCGGCCAGGTCGAATTCATCGACCGACTCGTGCTGGCAGAAGTACGCGCCGTTGTGCAGTTCCTGCAGCAGGATCAGCTTGGCACCCTGTGCGGCCGCTTCAGCCACGCGCGCTTCGATGACGCCCAGATTGGCCTCGGCATCGCCGTGGTTGCGCTCCTGGATCAGGGCGACGGAAAGGGTGTGGCGTGAGCTCATCCGGAGACGGTCCTGCAGGGGGAAAAACGCAGTTTATCGCGGATGGGTGCACGCAGCGTGCTGGCCGCTAAATGGGCAGTGCCCATGCAGCGGCGGTGCCGGCCGCTGGCCGGCGCCGCGCGATGGCCGCAAGCGCACCGGACCGGCCGCGATCATCGGCGGTGGGCGGTCGCACCTGCATCGGCTGCCGACCCACGGTTGAAGGTGGGTCGCAGCGGGTGTGCGGGGGCATGAGGGGTTCCCGCACCGCCCCCACCCGCTGCGGCCAATCAGGCCGGGCGGGTCAGTGGCCGATCAGGCCAGCAATCCTGCCGGCAACTGCATCGTGATGCAGTGCAGGCTGCCGTTCTGCCAGATCAGCGAACGACACGGCACCGGCACGATCTCCCGGTCCGGATAGGCCTGGGCCAGCACCGCCCGCGCGGCCTCGTCGGCCACATCGCCGTAGGCCGGCATCAGCACCGCGCCGTTGAGGATCAGGTAGTTGGCGTAGGACGCGGCCAGGCGGCGGCCGTCGTCGATCACCGGTTGCGCCCACGGCAGCGGGAACAGGCGGTACGGCTGGCCATCGGCGGTGCGCAGCGCGGCCAGTTCGTTGCCCATCGCCTGCAGTTCGGCGAAGTGCGAATCGCTGCTGTCATCGCAGGCCTGGTAGACGATGCTGTCCACCGAGGCGAAGCGCGCCAGGGTGTCGATGTGGGCGTCGGTGTCGTCGCCCTCCAGGTAGCCGTGGTCCAGCCACAGCACGCGGTCCTGCTGCAGCCAGGCGGCCAGGTCGGTACTCAGCGATGCGCGGCTGCGCTCCGGATGACGCTCGTGCAGGCACTGCCAGGTGGTCAGCAGGGTGCCGGCGCCGTCGGTCTCGATGCCGCCGCCTTCCAGCGCGAACGGAATGCTCTGCACCTCGGCCCCCGGCGCGAACACGCCGGCCTGGTGCAGCACCCCGACCAGCTTGTCGTCCAGGCTGGCGTCGAACTTGCCGCCCCAGCCGGTGAAGCGGAAATCGAGCAGGCGGAAGCCGCCGTCGGCACGGGTGAGCGTGATCGGGCCCGAGTCGCGCAGCCAGGTGTCGTCGTACTGTGCGGTGACGAAACGGACACGGTCGGTGTCGATCCGGTTGGAGCGCAGGCGCGCATCGGCGTAGGCCTCCAGGTCATCGTCGGCGACGATGATCAGCACCGGCTGGAAGCGGGTGATGGCAGCGACCAGGGCGATGTAGGTGTCCTCGACGTCACCCAGGCGGTCAGCCCAGTCGGTGTCGGCGTGGGGCCAGGCGATCAGGATGGCGGACTGGGTTTCCCATTCGGCCGGAAAGCGGAGCGTGTCGTTCATGGTCTCGATGCGATGGCCCGCCGTGGGCGGGCGGGTAATGGGTCAGCGGATCGGCGGCTTGGGGCCGACTTCGTTGGCGTCGGCCTTGTTGGCCACCACGTCGATCACCTTCTGCTTCTCGAAGTAGACGGTGAACTGCGGGTAGACCCAGCGGTTGATCGTCGGCCACTGGCGCTTCTGGCCGCCGCGTGGCTCCAGGCGTTCGCCGGGATCGCCGAACCGGGCCTGCACCTGCTGCATGCTCTGGCCGCGGACGGGCAGGGCGGTGGCGGGCTTTTCCTGGCTGCGGTCGATCAGCAGGGTGTCGGCGTGGGCGCTGGCGCAGGCCAGCACCGCAAGCAGCGGCAGGGTGGTCAGGTAACGCTTCATCTCGATCTACTCCCCAGTTGTCAAGAAATGCGATTACAACAAAAACGGCAATAAAAAACCGCCCGGAGGCGGCTTTTTATTCAGGCAGGTCCCGGCCAGTGGCCGCGACGTCCCGGGGCTCAGCGCTGGCGAGCCTTGAAACGCGGGTTCGACTTGCAGATCACGAAGATCTTGCCGCGACGACGAACGACCTTGCAATCGCGGTGACGGGACTTGGCCGACTTCAGGGAAGACAGGACTTTCATTGCATACCTCGGCGTAAACGTTGGATTCGGTTGGAGCGCGGCCGCGATATGCAGATGACAATCGGCAGGTGACGCCCGTTCAAGCCCGCAATTGTACCGGGCTTTTTTCCATCCTTTCAAGTGGTTGCGCGAAAAAGGTCTCAAGGCCCCCCGGGGCGGGGCTAGAATGGGCGGTCCATTCCACAGGGAAACCCATGAACCAGCTACCTCCCGTGCTCACCATCGACGGCCCGTCCGGGGCCGGCAAGGGGACCGTCAGCCGCATTGTCGCACGCCGCCTGGGCTGGCATTACCTGGATTCTGGCGCCCTGTACCGCGCCGTGGGCGTGGCCGCCAGCTGGGCCGACATCGACACCTCCGACGCCTCGGCGCTGGTCCGCTGCACCTTCGACACCCATGTCCGGTTCGTCGAAGCGGCCGACGGCGGCCTGCGGGTGGTGGTCAATGATACCGATGCCACCGATGAGCTGCGCCTGGAGACCACCGGCGCCCTGGCCTCGGCGATCGCGGCCATCCCGGAGGTGCGGGCCGCGCTGAAGGAGCGCCAGCGCGCATTCAGGATTCTCCCCGGCCTGGTCGCCGATGGCCGTGACATGGGCACGGTGATCTTCCCGGACGCCCCGTTCAAGGTGTTCCTGACCGCGAGCGCCGAGGAGCGCGCCGGGCGCCGGCATAAGCAGTTGAAAGACAAGGGGGTTTCTGTTAACTTTGATGACCTCCTGCGCGAGATCATGGCCCGCGACGCCCGTGATGCACAGCGCACAGTGGCGCCCCTGAAGCCGGCAGACGATGCCGTCATCATCGACACCAGTGGTATCGGCATCGACCAGGTCGTTGCCAACGTGTTGGATCTGCTTCCGGTTTCGGGTGCCTGATCCGTTGTACAGGAGAGCCGCCAGCGCATCGGCGGCGTCGCACATCGCAAGGCAACACAAGCTCCGTCCCGCAATGATGCGTGGCGGTTTTCCTACTTAACACACGACCTGCAGTTCCGGGGTCGACCAACAGGCGGGCGGTAGCCATTCCCCGAAGGGAAGCCAACCGGCCCATGTGTCCAACAGAGTAAATCTAATGACCGAATCATTTGCCGAACTGTTTGAAGCCAGCCAGGCCAATCTGGCCAAGCTGAAGCCGGGCGCCATCGTCAGCGGTGTTGTCGTTGAAGTCCGCGGCGACGTCGTGGTGATCAACGCCGGCCTGAAGTCCGAAGGCATCGTGCCGATCGAGCAGTTCCGTAACGACGCTGGCGAGATCGATGTCGCCGAAGGCGACGTCGTCAAGGTCGCCCTCGATTCCATCGAGAACGGCTTCGGTGAGACCGTCCTGTCGCGCGAGAAGGCCAAGCGCGCGATGGTGTGGGACGAGCTGGAAGAAGCGTTGGAAAAGAACGAAACCATCACCGGCCGCATCAGCGGCAAGGTCAAGGGTGGTTTCACCGTGGACATCAAGGATGTCCGCGCGTTCCTGCCGGGTTCCCTGGTCGATGTGCGCCCCGTGCGCGATCCGGCCTACCTGGAAGGCAAGGAGCTGGAATTCAAGCTCATCAAGCTGGACCGCAAGCGTAACAACGTCGTTGTGTCGCGCCGCGCTGTCGTCGAAAGCGAGCACTCGGAAGAGCGCGAGCAGCTGATGGACAAGCTGCAGGAAGGCGCGATCCTGAAGGGTGTCGTCAAGAACCTGACCGACTACGGCGCATTCGTGGACCTGGGCGGTATCGACGGCCTGCTGCACATCACCGACATGGCCTGGAAGCGCGTGCGCCATCCGTCCGAAGTCGTGAACGTCGGCGACGAGCTGGACGTGCGCGTGCTGAAGTTCGACCGCGAGCGCAACCGCGTTTCGCTGGGCCTCAAGCAGCTGGGCGAGGATCCGTGGGACAACATCGCCCGTCGTTACCCGGCCAACAGCCGCGTCTTCGGCAAGGTCTCCAACGTGACCGATTACGGCGCGTTCGTCGAGATCGAGCCGGGCGTGGAAGGCCTGGTGCACGTGTCGGAAATGGATTGGACCAACAAGAACGTCAACCCGTCCAAGGTTGTGCAGGTCGGTGACGAAGTCGAAGTCATGGTCCTGGACGTGGACGAGGAGCGTCGCCGCATCTCGCTGGGCATGAAGCAGGTTGCCGCCAATCCGTGGGAAACCTTCGCTGCCATCCACAAGAAGGGTGACAAGGTGTCGGGCCAGATCAAGTCGATCACCGACTTCGGCATCTTCATCGGCCTGGACGGCGGTATCGATGGCCTGGTGCACCTGTCCGACATCAGCTGGAACACCACCGGCGAAGACGTGGTCCGCAACTTCAAGAAGGGCGACAACCTGGACGCCGTCGTCCTGGCCGTCGACCCGGAACGCGAGCGCATCAGCCTGGGCGTCAAGCAGCTGGAGCAGGATCCGTTCGGCCAGTACATGGCGGCCAACCCGAAGGGTTCCAAGGTCGAAGGCGTGGTCAAGGAAGTGGACGCCAAGGGCGCTACCATCGAACTGGCCGACGGCATCGAAGGCTACGTGTCCGCTCGCGATGTTGCGAACGAGCGCGTGGACGACGCGACCCAGTTCCTGAAGGTCGGCGACAAGGTTGAAGCCAAGTTCGTGGGCATGGATCGCAAGGGTCGTACCCTGCAGCTGTCGATCAAGGCCAAGGACGACGCGGAAATGCGCGAAGTGCTGGAGGAATACCAGTCCTCTTCGGCGTCCAGCGGCACCACCCAGCTCGGCGCGCTGCTGCGTGCACAGCTGAACGGCAACAAGTCCGAGTAATCGGTCTGTCGCTGTCGTAGTTTCCTGGACGGCCCGGACATCAGTCCGGGCCGTTTCAGGGTCTGAGTTCCCCCCGAAGAGCCCGTAATGACCAAATCCGAGCTGATCGAAATCCTGGCGCGCCGACAGGCGCATTTGAAGTCGGACGATGTCGATCTGGCGGTAAAGTCGTTGCTGGAAATGATGGGTGGGGCGCTGGCCGGCGGGGATCGCATCGAGATCCGCGGGTTTGGCAGTTTTTCCCTGCACTACCGGCCGCCTCGGCTGGGGCGCAACCCCAAGACCGGTGAATCGGTCGCGTTGCCGGGCAAGCATGTCCCGCATTTCAAACCCGGCAAGGAACTGCGTGAGCGCGTCAGCGCCGTGGTGCCGCTGGAAAGCGACCCCGCGTAGAGCGGAGCGTTGCCCGGCTGCCCGTTGCAGCCGTTGCTGGTCGTTCCACGCCTCTTTGTCCCGCTGCTCTATATTCCGCTACTCTTGAATCTCCCGGAACTGGAGCTGCTGCATGAAAGTCGTACGTCTGCTTGTTCTGCTGGCGGTTCTGGTGGTCGGGCTCATCATCGGTGCCCTCAACTCGCAACCGATCGTCATCAGCCTGGGCTTTACCCAGATCAATTCCACCACCGGCCTGGCGATCATCATCGCCCTGTTGTCCGGTGCCATCATCGGCGGCGGCATCGTGCTGGCCAGCCTGGTGATCCCGTTGTACGCCAAGCTGCGCAAGGCGCAGAAGGCCAGCCCGGCCGTGGCCGTGGCGCCTGCTTCCACCCCTTCTTCTACTTTCGACGGACGCTGAGCGCCGATGGAATTTGTCTCCGAGTGGTTCTGGTTTTTCCTGTTCCTGCCGTTGGCGGCGGTGTCCGGCTGGGTGATCGGCCGTCGTGGCGGCCAGCGCCATGGCGACAACCAGGTCAGCCGCCTGTCCAGCACCTACTTCCGCGGCCTGAACTACCTGCTCAACGAGCAGCCTGACAAGGCGATCGAGCTGTTCCTGCATATCGCCGAGCTGGACAAGGAAACCTTCGAGACCCAGGTCGCGCTGGGCCACCTGTTCCGCCGCCGTGGCGAAGTGGACCGTGCCATCCGCCTGCACCAGGGCCTGGTCAATCGCGCCGACCTGACGGACGCACAGCGCGTCCAGGCCTTGCTGGCCCTGGGCGAGGACTACATGAAATCCGGCCTGCTGGACCGTGCCGAAACCGTGTTCACCGAGCTGGCGCAGATCGACCAGCGCGCCCCGCAGGCGCTCAAGCACCTGATCGGCATCTACCAGGCCGAGCGCGACTGGGAAAAGGCCATCGACAACGCCAGCCGCTTCGAGGAAGTCACCGGTGAGCCGATGGGCAAGCTGATCGGTCAGTTCGAATGCGAACTGGCCGAGCGCTACCGCGGCGCAGGCAAGATCGAAGAGGCGAGGGCGGCCATCGCCCGGGCCTACCAGGCCGATGCGATGTCGGTACGCGCCGGCATCATCGAGGGGCGCCTGGAGGCCGACGCCGGCAATGCGGAAGCCGCCGTGCGCGCCTTCGAGCGTGCCGCCCGCAACGACCCCGAGTACCTGCCCGAAGTGTTGCAGGCGCTCATGCAGAACTACCGCAAGGTGGGGGATCTGGGCGGCGCCCGCGCGTTCCTGTCGGAGATGACCGAGCACTATCGAGGCATCGCCCCGGTGCTGGCGCTGACCCAGCTGATGGAAGAGCAGGAGGGCGTGGCCCCGGCGCGCGCCTACCTGGGCCGCCAGCTCAAGGATCGCCCCTCGGTACGCGGCGAATCGGCCCTGATCGACCTGACCCTGGCCGAGGGCGCCGACTCCACCGCGACCCTGCACGACCTCAAGCACATCACCGACCAGCTGCTGGTGCGCAACCCCGCTTACCGCTGCACCCGCTGCGGTTTCGGCGCACGTACCCACCACTGGCAATGCCCCAGCTGCAAGGAGTGGGGCACGGTCAAGCCACTGCTGAACTACGCGGTGCTGTAAGCGATGCCGATGGCCTGGATGATCGGTCTGCCGGCGGTGCTGGCGATCGCGGCGGCGCTCACCTGGGGCGCGCGCCACTATGCGCTGCGCCGCAACCTGATGGACCAGCCCGGCGAGCGGCGCAGCCACGGCGTGGCGACCCCGCGCGGCGGCGGCATCGCCATCGTGCTGACCCTGCTGCTGGCCACGGTGGTGGCCGGCCTGGCGTGGCCGGGCGCGCGCGTGACCCTGGCCGTGTTCGGGCTGGGCCTGCTGCTGGTGGCCGGGATCGGCTGGTGGGACGACCATCGCCCGCTGCCGGCAATCCGCCGGCTGCTGGTGCACCTGGTGGCCGCCGCGCTGGTCGCCGCCCTGGTCTGGCAGGCCAGCGGCAATCCGTTGCAGGCCGTGCTTGCGCTGCTGTTCACGGTCTCGCTGGTGAACATCTGGAACTTCATGGATGGCATCAACGGCATCGCCACTACCCAGGCGATCCTCGCCGGGCTGGCCTTCGCCGCCGTGATGCCGATGCCGTATGCCCTGGCCCCGCTGGTGCTGGCGCTGGCCTGCCTGGGCTTCCTGCCGTTCAACTATCCGCGCGCGCGGATCTTCATGGGCGATGTGGGCAGCGGCGCGCTGGGCTATGCCATCGCCGCCCTGGTCTGCCTGGCCAGCGTGGTCACTGACGTCAATTGGTTGCTGCTGCTGGTGCCGCTTTCAGCCTTCCTTGTGGACGCAGGCTTCACACTCTTGTCGCGCATGCTGTCGGGGCAAAGATGGATGGAACCCCACACCCAACATCTCTATCAGCGCGCCGTCAAAGGTGGCATGAGCCACACTTTGGTGACCGCGATCTACTTTGTTTTTGGTCTGTTCAGTATTACAGTGTTTAATGCTTGCAGCGATCTGCAGCCGAGGTGGGAGGCTGCCGTGGCCGTCGCGTGGTTGATCTTCGCGACCGGCTTGTGGCTACTCCTGCGCAAGGGAATGCGCAACTAGAAGGATTGTTTGTTTTATGACGCCTTGGCAGGACCGTCTTACCAGCTTGATTCCGCGCGGCGCCATCGTGGTCCACGACCTGTTCATGGTCTGGGCCTGTTGGCAGCTGCTGCATGCCGGCCGCTATTCGATGCTGGCCGATGCCCCCTCGTTGCCCCTGTGGAACATCGACACCTCGCTGGTGCTGGTGATCCAGGCGGTGGTGTTCTGGCGCGTGGGCCTGTACCGGGGCCTGTGGCGCTTCGCCAGCGTGGCCGACCTGCTCAACATCTTCAAGGCCAGCTTCATCGGCCTGTTGGCCATCGTCGTGGTGCTGGCCTACAAACGCTTCAACGGCGTGCCGATGTCGGTCCTGGTCATCTATCCGTTCGCGCTGTCGGCGCTGCTGGGCGCCCCGCGCCTGCTATACCGCGCCTGGAAGGACTACCAGTCGCTGCAGTCCGATGCCACCGCGCGCCGGGTGCTGATCCTCGGCGCCGGCCAGGCCGCCGAAGCGCTGGTGCGTGACCTGCGCCGTTCCGGCGACTTCGAGCCGGTGGGCCTGCTTGATGACGCCCCGCACCTGCAGGGTGCCAAGCTGCAGGGGCTGCAGATCCTGGGCACGCTCGACGATGCGCCGGCAGCGGTGCGCGAAACCGCGGCCAAGCTGCTGGTGATCGCCATCCCCTCGCTCGATGCGGTGGGCATGCAGCGCGTGGTCGCCATCTGCGAGGCCACCGGGGTGCCGTTCCGCATGGTGCCCAAGCTCAACGACGTGCTGCTGGGGCATTCGCTGCCCGGCGAGCTCAAGGAAGTGGCGATCGAGGACCTGCTGGGGCGCAAGCCGATCCTGCCGGACTGGTCGCTGATCCGCGGTTGGCTGGGTGGGCGCACGGTGCTGGTCACCGGCGCCGGTGGCTCGATCGGTTCGGAGCTGTGCCGCCAGTGCGCGCGCCATGGGGCCGGGCGCATCGTGCTGCTGGAGATGAGCGAGCTGCTGCTGCTGACCATCGAGGCCGAGCTCACCCGCAGCTTCCCCGACCTGGAAGTGGAGGCGGTGCTCGGCGATTGCGGCGACCCGGCGGTGATCCGCCATGCATTGTCGCTGTCCAGCGTCGATGCGGTCTTCCATGCCGCCGCCTACAAGCAGGTGCCGGTGCTGGAGCGCCAGCTGCGTGAAGCGGTGCGCAACAACATCCTGTCCACCGAGACGGTGGCGCGCGCCTGCGTCGAGGCGCGCATCGAGCATTTCGTGTTCATCTCCACCGACAAGGCGGTGGACCCGGTCAATGCACTGGGGGCCAGCAAGCGCTATGCGGAGATGATCTGCCAGAGCCTGGACCAGAAGACCAGCCACACCCGTTTCGTGACCGTGCGCTTCGGCAACGTGCTGGCCTCGGCCGGCAGCGTGGTGCCGCTGTTCCGCGAGCAGATCCTCAAGGGCGGTCCGGTCACCGTGACCGACCCGGAAGTGACCCGTTACTTCATGACCATCCCCGAGGCCTGCCAGCTGATCCTGCAGGCGGCGGCGTCGGCCTCGCACGGGGCGATCTACACCCTGGACATGGGCGAGCCGGTGCCGATCCGGGTGCTGGCCGAGCAGATGATCCGCCTGGCCGGCAAGCAGCCGTACAAGGACATCGCGATCATCTACACCGGGCTGCGCCCGGGCGAGAAGCTGCACGAGACCCTGTTCTACTCGGACGAGGACTACCGGCCCACCGCGCATCCCAAGATCCTCGAGGCCGGCGTGCGCACCTTCGCGCGCGAACAGGTGCTGGGCAACGTGCCGCGCCTGCGCGAAGCGATCGCCACCTACGACACCGATGCCATCAACAGCATCCTGTTCGCGACCATGCCCGAGTTCTCGCCACTGCAACAGGACGATCACGTCGAGTCGGCTAAGGTGCTTCCTTTCCCGGCACGAGAGGCCAACAGGCTGTGACGAACAAGCGTATCCGCAAGGCGGTTTTCCCGGTGGCAGGGCTGGGCACGCGTTTCCTGCCCGCGACCAAGACGGTCCCCAAGGAAATGCTGCCGATCATCGATCGGCCGCTGATCCAGTACGCCGTTGACGAAGCGATCGAAGCTGGCTGCGACACCCTGATCTTCATCACCAACCGCTACAAGCACGCGGTCGCCGATTATTTCGACAAGGCCTACGAGCTGGAACAGAAGCTCGAGCGCGCCGGCAAGACCGAGCAGCTCGAACTGGTCCGCCACGTGCTGCCCAATGGCGTGCGCGCGATCTTCGTCACCCAGGCCGAGGCGCTGGGCCTGGGCCACGCGGTGCTGTGTGCCAAGGCCATCGTCGGCGACGAACCGTTCGCGGTGCTGCTGCCCGACGATCTGATCTGGAACAAGGGTGATGGTGCGCTCAAGCAGATGGCCGATGCCAACCAGGCCACGGGCGCGAGTATCATCGCCGTCGAGGACGTGCCCCACGACAAGACCGGCAGCTACGGCATCGTGGCCACCGACACCTTCGATGGTCGCCAGGGCCGGATCAGTGCGATTGTCGAAAAGCCCAAGCCGGAGGACGCGCCGAGCGACCTGGCCGTGGTGGGCCGTTATGTGCTGAGCCCGAAGATCTTCGAACTGCTCGAGGCCACCGGTACCGGTGCGGGCGGGGAGATCCAGTTGACCGACGCGATCGCCGAGCTGCTCAACAGCGAGCGCGTGGATGCCTTCCGTTTCGAGGGCACCCGCTTCGACTGCGGCACCCACCTGGGCCTGGTCGAGGCCACCATCCGCTTCGCGCTCAACAACGAGAAGCTGGCCGAACCGGCCCGCGAGATGCTCAGGAAGGCCCTCGCCGAAGGGTGAGGGCGCCTGCGGGCGCCGGGCGGTATGCGCAGCAACAAAAAGGGCAGCCACGGGCTGCCCTTTTTGCATTGCGTTGGTTTCCTGCAGCGAGCGGCGGTCGATGCCGTCCGGCAGGGCCGGTGCCGGCGCTGGGCCGGCACCACCCGTTGGATCACAGCGACTCGAAGATGCCCGCCGCACCCATGCCGGTGCCGATGCACATGGTCACCATGCCGTACTTCTGCTGGCGGCGGCGCAGGCCGTGCAGCAGGGTGGCGGTGCGGATCGCACCGGTGGCGCCCAGCGGGTGGCCCAGGGCGATGGCGCCGCCCAGCGGGTTGACCTTGGACGGATCCAGGCCGCAATCGCGGATGACCGCCAGCGACTGCGCGGCGAAGGCTTCGTTGAGCTCGATCCAGTCCAGCTGGTCCTGGCTCAGGCCGGCCTGCTTGAGCGCCTTGGGAATCGCGGCGATCGGGCCGATGCCCATCACTTCCGGGCGCACACCGGCCACCGAGAAGCTGACGAAGCGGGCCAGCGGCTTCAGGCCGTAGTCCTTGACCGCCTGCTCGGAGGCCAGCAGCACCGCACCGGCACCATCGCTCATCTGCGAGGAGTTGCCCGCGGTGACGGTGCCGCCGAACTGCCCGTTGCGGAACACCGGGCGCAGCTTGGCCAGGCCTTCGGCGGACGAATCCAGGCGCGGGCCTTCGTCGGTATCCACGATCGTGTCGCGGGTGATGATGCGGCGGCCGTCGGCCAGGTCCGGCTGGCGGGTGCGCACGTCGTAAGGGCTGATCTCGTCCTTGAACTCGCCGTTCTGGATCGCGGCGATCGCCTTCTGGTGCGAGGCCAGGGCGAAGGCGTCCTGCTCCTCGCGCGAGACCTTCCACTCTTCGGCGACCTTCTCGGCGGTGATGCCCATGCCGTAGGCGATGGCCACGTGGTCGTTGTCGAACACGCTCGGGGCCATGGCGATCTTGTTGCCCATCATCGGCACCATCGACATCGACTCGGTGCCGCCGGCCAGCATCAGGTCGGCGTTGCCCAGGCGGATCTGGTCGGCGGCCATGGCCACGGCCTGCAGGCCCGAGGAGCAGAAGCGGTTGACCGTCTGCGCGGCGATGGTGTCCGGCAGGCCGGCCAGCAGCACGCCGATGCGGGCCACGTTCATGCCTTGCTCGGCCTCGGGCATGGCGCAGCCGATGATGGCGTCGTCGATGCGGTTGACGTCGATGCCCGGGGCCTGGGCGACCACCGAGCGCAGCACGTGGGCGAGCATGTCATCGGGACGGGTATTGCGGAACACGCCCTTGGGCGCCTTGCCGACCGGAGTCCGGGTGGCGGCGACGATGTAGGCGTCCTGGATTTGCTTGGTCATTGCAGTGATCTCTTGAATAGGGGTTGGAAGAGGTTGCCGGCCAGCGGCCGGCACTCCCGATGTCTTCCGTCAGTTCCGCAGCGGCTTGCCGGTCTTGAGCATGTGCGCGATGCGGGCCTGGGTCTTTTCCTGCTGGGCCAGTTCGACGAAGTGCTTGCGCTCCAGGGTCAGCAGCCACTCTTCGTCCACCAGCGTGCCGCGGTCCACTTCGCCGCCGCACAGGACGGTGGCGATGCGCACGGCGATCTCATAGTCGTACGGGCTGATGAAGCGGCCTTCGAGCATGTTGACCAGCATCATCTTGAAGGTGGCGATACCCACATCACCGGCGACCTGGATGCGGCGGGCCGGCATCGGCGGACGGTAGCCGCCCTCGGCCAGTGCCTGCACTTCCGCCTTGGCGATGTGCAGCGCCTCAAAGCTGTTGAACACCACCTTGTCGGTGGCGCGCATCAGGCCCAGTTCCTTGGCGTTGACCGCCGAGTTGGAGACCTTGGCCATGGCCACGGTTTCGAAGGTCTTCTTCAGTTCGGCAAACACGTCGCCACCCGGGCCGGCAGCCTGCGAGGCACGCACGGCCAACTCCTTCAGGCCACCACCGGCGGGCAACAGGCCCACGCCGGCCTCGACCAGGCCGATGTAGCTTTCCAGCGCGGCCACGCTCTTGGCGCTGTGCATCTGGAACTCGCAGCCACCCCCCAGGGCCAGGCCGCGCACGGCGGTCACCACCGGTACCAGCGAGTACTTGATCGCCTGGCTGGTGCGCTGGAAGTTGTGCACCATTTCCTCGAACTGCTCGACCTTGCCGGCCTGCAGCAGGCCGAGCGCACCGGCCAGGTCGGCGCCGGCGGAGAAGGGTTCCTTCTGCTGCCAGATCACCAGGCCCTTGAAGTCCTTCTCGGCGCGCTTGATCGCTTCCTGCAGGCCATCGAGCACATGGTCGGAAACGGTGTTCATCTTGGTCTTGAAGCTGACCACGGCGATGCCGTCGCCGTCGTGCCACATGCGCACGCCGTCGTTCTCGAACACGGTTTCGCCCGGGCTGAAGGTCTCGCCCAGCAGCGGATCGGGGAAGCGCTGGCGCTGGTACACCGGCAGTGCCGAACGCGGCAGCTTGGCGTTGCGCGACGGGCTGTAGCTGCCCTCGGCGGCGTGCACTCCATCGCGGCCATCGAACACCCAGTCGGGCAGCGGGGCATTGCTCATGCTCTTGCCGGCCACGATGTCATCGGCGATCCACTGCGCGACCTGCTTCCAGCCGGCGGCCTGCCAGGTCTCGAACGGGCCCAGCGACCAGCCGTAGCCCCAGCGGATGGCCAGGTCCACATCGCGCGCGGTCTCGGCGATGTCGGCCAGGTGGTAGGCGCTGTAGTGGAACAGATCGCGGAAGGTCGCCCACAGGAACTGTGCCTGCGGGTGCTGGCTTTCGCGCAGCTTGGCGAACTTCTCGGCCGGGTTCCTGATCTTCAGGATCTCCACCACTTCCGGCGCGGCGGTGCGGTCGGCAGGGCGGTAGTCCTGCTTCTCCACGTCCAGCACCACGATGTCCTTGCCAACCTTGCGGAAGATGCCCGCGCCGGTCTTCTGGCCCAGTGCGCCCTTGGCGATCAGTGCGTCCAGCCACTTGGGCGACTTGAAGAACTCATGCCACGGATCGTTGGGCAGGGTGTCGCCCATGGTCTTGATCACGTGCGCCATGGTGTCCAGGCCGACCACGTCGGAGGTGCGGTAGGTCGCCGACTTCGGGCGGCCCACCAGCGGGCCGGTCAGGCCGTCGACTTCGTCGAAGCCCAGGCCGAATGCCTGCGTGTGGTGGATGGTGGACAGGATCGAGAACACGCCGATGCGGTTGCCGATGAAGTTCGGGGTGTCCTTGGCGTACACCACGCCCTTGCCCAGGGTGGTGACCAGGAATGCTTCCAGGCCTTCCAGCACGGCGGCATCGGTGGTGGTGGCCGGGATCAGCTCGGCCAGGTGCATGTAGCGCGGCGGGTTGAAGAAGTGCACGCCGCAGAAGCGGTGGCGCAGCTGCTCGGGCAGCACGTCGGCCAGCTTGTTGATGCCCAGGCCGGAGGTGTTGGAGGCCAGCACGGCGTGATCGGCCACGAACGGGGCGATCTTCTTGTACAGGTCCTGCTTCCAGTCCATCCGTTCGGCGATGGCTTCGATGATCAGGTCGCAGTCCTTCAACTGCTCCAGGCCGGTCTCGTAGTTGGCCGGGGTGATCGCTTCGGCGTAGGACTTGCTGGCGAGGGGGGCCGGGCTGAGCTTGCCCAGGTTGGCGATCGCCTTGAGCACGATGCCATCGGCCGGACCTTCCTTGGCGGGAAGGTCGAACAGCACGGTGTCGACGCCGGCATTGGTCAGGTGGGCCGCGATCTGGGCACCCATGACGCCGGCACCCAGCACGGCGGCGCGGCGGACTAGCAGGGAATTGGACATGTCGATAAGCCTTTGTTGGTCAACGTCGGTGCAGGCAGCCGGGAACGCCCGGCTCTACGGGGTGGAAAGGGAGGTCGCCGCAGCCTCGGTCCCCGCGCTGGCGCGGAAACCGGCTTCGGCGAAGTGGATCAGTTCGCGGGCGGCATGGGCACGATGCGCCGCTTCGGTGACACCGGCGGGTCGCTTGATCAGGCCGAAATCCGCCATCGCATAGGTCAGCGACCCGGCCAGGAAGTCCAGGCGCCAGTACAGCTCTTCCTTGCTCAGCCCCGGCACGCAGGCGGCGATGGCCTTGCCGAAGTCGCGCAGCACGTGGCCGTAGTGGTCGGACAGGAACTTGCGCAGGTTGTCGTTCTTCTCGGCGTAGGCGCGGGCGATCACCCGCACGAAGGCGCCGCCGGTCTGGCGGTCCTGGGCCATCGCCAGGGCCGGCTCGACGAAGGCGGCCAGCACCGGGCGCAACTGGCCGGGATGCTCGCGGCGGGCGGCCTCGAGCTGGGCCAGGCGCGCGGCGGTCATTTCGTCCATGCGCCGCCGGAACACCTCGTTGACCAGGTTTTCCTTGGAGCCGAAGTGGTAGTTGACCGCCGCGATGTTCACATCGGCCTGGCTGGTCACCTGGCGCAGCGATGTACCGGCGAAGCCATGCTGGGCGAACAGCTCCTCGGCCGCGCCGAGAATGCGGTCCTTGGTGGAGAAATGAGCGGGCTTGGCCATGGGGCGGGCAGGGTTCAATCAAACGATTGTTTGATATTAGACCCGGGGCTGCGCGGGCGCATTGTGCGGCGCACAAAAGCGCCGGGTTCGTTCATCCGGGTACCCGGCGCCGACCGGCAAGCCCGGCGGCGCCTGAACGGGCGGCGCCAGCGCGGGGGCGCAGGCCTGCAGCGCGTGGCGTGGCACTACCGTAGATGCGGAGGACACGTTAGAATTGCCTCACGTATATCAGGCTAAGCCCGCGTTTTGACGCGGGTTTTTTTCATGTTACTCTCGGGCCGATCAGTGGCCCGCCCAACGGAGAATTCCCATGGCGCTGGAGCGCACCCTTTCCATCATCAAGCCGGACGCCGTCGCCAAGAACGTCATCGGCGAAATCTACGCCCGCTTCGAAAAGGCCGGCCTGAAGGTCGTCGCCGCCAAGTACAAGCAGCTGTCGCGCCGTGAAGCCGAAGGCTTCTACGCCGTGCACCGCGAGCGTCCGTTCTTCAACGCGCTGGTCGAGTTCATGATCTCCGGCCCGGTGATGATCCAGGCCCTGGAAGGCGAAAACGCCGTCCTGGCCCACCGCGACCTGCTGGGCGCCACCAATCCGAAGGAAGCGGCCGCCGGCACCATCCGCGCCGACTTCGCCGAATCCATCGATGCCAATGCCGCCCACGGCTCGGACTCGGTCGAGAACGCCGCGATCGAAATCGCCTACTTCTTCGCCGCGACCGAAGTCGTCTCGCGCTGAGAGTGATGCCGTGAACGAGGTCGTACAGCCAACCGCCATCCCATCCGTGCTCATCGCGAGCCCGGCTGTGGCCAAGCAGAACCTGCTCGACCTCGATCGCGAAGGTCTGGAGCGCTTCTTCGCCGAGACCCTCGGCGAAGCGCGCTACCGTGCCCACCAGGTGATGAAGTGGATCCACCACCACTACGTCACCGATTTCGATCAGATGACCGACCTGGGCAAGGCGCTGCGCGCCAAGCTGCACCAGCATGCCGAGGTCCGCGTCCCGAACATCGTGTTCGACAAACCGTCCGCCGACGGCACCCACAAGTGGTTGCTGGCGATGGGCACCGATGGCAAGAACGCCATCGAAGCGGTCTACATCCCGGACAAGAACCGCGGCACGCTGTGCGTGTCCTCGCAGGTCGGCTGTGCGCTGAACTGCACGTTCTGTTCGACCGCTACCCAGGGCTTCAACCGCAACCTGTCCACCGCCGAGATCATCGGCCAGGTGTGGGTCGCGGCGCGCCACCTGGGCAACATCCCGCACAAGCAGCGTCGCCTCACCAACGTGGTGATGATGGGCATGGGCGAGCCGTTGATGAATTTCGACAACGTCGTGTGCGCCATGAGCGTGATGCGCGACGATCTGGGCTACGGCTTGGCCAACAAGCGCGTGACCCTGTCCACCTCCGGCCTGGTGCCGCAGATCGACCGGCTCTCGGCCGAAAGCGACGTGTCGCTGGCGGTATCGCTGCATGCGCCCAATGACGCGCTGCGCGAAACGCTGGTGCCGCTCAACAAGAAGTACCCGATCGTGGAGCTGATGGCCTCGTGCGCGCGTTACCTGCGTGCCAACAAGCGTCGCGAGTCGGTGACCTTCGAGTACACCCTGATGAAGGGCATCAACGACCAGCCCGAGCATGCCCGCCAGCTGGCGCGGCTGATGCGCCAGTTCGACAACGCGGTGCAGGCCTCGCATTCGGGCAAGGTCAACCTGATTCCCTTCAATCCGTTCCCGGGCACCCGCTATGAGCGCTCCGGCGACACCGAAATCCGTGCGTTCCAGAAGATCCTGCTCGATTCGCAGGTGCTGACCATGGTGCGACGTACCCGTGGCGACGACATCGATGCCGCCTGTGGCCAGCTCAAGGGCCAAGTGATGGATCGCACGCGCCGCCAGGCCGAGTTCAACAAATCGCTCCAGGATGGGAAAAGCCGGGATGCCGCTGCCTGATTTCCGATTGCCAGCCGTTGTTTTCATCGCGCTGGCATTGGTCGGCTGCGGCAAGCAAGGCGTCAAACCCCCGTCCGGACCGCTGGCCATCGCGCCGGTGTACGAGGTCCGCGACAATCCGTCGATCCGCCAGCGGGTCGGCTACCAGGACCAGATGACCCTGGCCACCGAGGCGTTCCGCGCCGGCCAGATGGCCGCCGCCGAGAAGAAGGCCAGGGCGGCGCTGAAGATCGATGGCAGCCGGCCCGACGCCTATCTGATGTTGGCCAGCATCGCCAGCGAGCGCGGTGCCGATGCCGAGGCCGGCACCCTGTACCGCAAGGCGGCCGAGGTGGCCCCGGAGCAGGGCGATGGCCTCAACAATTATGGCGCCTGGCTATGTACACATGGCCGCGCAGCCGAGTCGCTGGCCTGGTTCGACCGCGCCCTGGCGGCGCCGGGCTACGCCACCCCGGCCTCGGCCCTGGCCAATGCCGGCGGCTGTGCGCTGGACGCCGGGCAGGCCGAACGGGCTGCCCGCGACCTGCGCCGGGCGATCGAACTGGACCCGACCAACGCCTATGCGCTGGAGTCCATGGCCCGCAGCGAGTACGCCCAAGGGCGCTATTTCGAGGCGCGGGCCTTCTCGCAACGTCGTCTCGCGGCTGCACCGGCCACACGTTCCGTGTTACAACTTGCCTCTCAAATCGAGGCGCAGCTGGGCGACAACGTGGCATCCGGTCGCTATCTGCAGCGAATTCGCGACGAATTTCCGCAGGATGCGGCACCTAATCCCCGGGGTTGAAGCATTGTGATTGATGACCAGACTGTGAACGCTTTTGATTCTGCCGCCGGCTGTGGAGCCCGTCTCCGCCAGGCGCGGGAAGCGGCAGGACTGACGCTCGAAGCAGTGGGGCAGCAGTTGCGCATGCCGGTGCAGGTGGTGAAGTCGCTCGAGGAAGAGCAGTGGCAGCGCCTGGGCGCGCCAGTGTTCGTGCGCGGCCAGCTGCGCAGTTATGCGCGCCTGCTCAAGGTGGACCTGGGCAACGCGCTGGAGCAGGCCCAGATCGGGCCGGTGGTGCCGCCGCAGCTGGTCAGCCACACCCACACCCCGCGCGCGCGCCGGATCGCCGAGAGCCTGGGCCGCCGCGCCCTGTATGTGGGCATCACCGCGGTGCTGGCGGTGCCGGTGTGGTTCGCCACGCGGGGCCATTTCGATGGCGGTGCCACTACCCCGAACACGGCCTCGCTGGACGTGATCCCGGCCGCCGTGCCGGTGGCGGGCAGCCCGGCCCCGGCCGATGCCGCCGCTCCGACGCC
>DJBL01000092.1 GCA_002435595.1 Stenotrophomonas maltophilia | reverse complement strand
CCGCCGAGAAGGCCGAGAAGGCCGCGGCCGCCAACGGCACCCGGCCGCCGCCGCGACCGGGCAAGACCCCGCCTGCGGTGGCGTCCGCACCGGCGCCCAAGGTCGGCGGACTCGGCTGGCCGTTGTCGGGCAACCTGCTGGCGCGCTATGGCGGCAAGCTGCCGGACGGGCGCACCAGCAGCGGCGTGCTGATCGGCGCGCCGGCCGGCAGCACCATCACCGCCGTGGCCGATGGCACCGTGGTGTTCTCCGACTGGATGACCGGCTACGGCATGATCCTCATCGTGGACCACGGGAATGGCTACATGAGCCTGTACGCGCACAACGACACCCTGCTGCGTGATGCCGGGGCGACGGTGAAGAAGGGCGACGCGGTGGCCAAGGTCGGCAACTCCGGCGGGCAGGGCGTGACCGCGCTGTACTTCGAGCTGCGTCGCAACGGGCAGCCGGTGGATCCGGGCGGCTGGCTGCAGCGTCGCTGACACCCAGCCAAACGGCGGGCCGCCGCAGAACACCGGGTTCAACGGGAATTTATCGTGGCTTCGCGCATAATCGGGCCACGCACCCAGTGCGTGTTGTCCGTCCCCCGCCGACCTGGAGTGCTTCATGCGCGTAGCCCGTTCCGCCACCTTGCTGCTGGCCCTTCTGCCCGCGGTGTCCTGGGCGCAGCAGACCAGCGAGGCTGCCAGCAGCGCCAGCGACGCGGCCAGCAACGAAGAGGCGGTGACATCGCGGGTGCCACTGGAGGAGATCCGGCGGTATGTGGCGGTCTACAACGCCGTGCGCGCCGCTTACGTGGATCCGGTGGACGACAAGAAGCTGATGCAGTCGGCCATCCGCGGCCTGCTGCTGGACCTGGATCCGCACAGCACCTATTTCGACAAGGAAGATGCCGAGGCCTTCGACGAACAGGCCACCGGTGCCTACGACGGCATCGGCGTGGAGTTGCAGCAGCAGCCGGACAACAGCAGCCTGAAGGTGATCTCGCCGATCGACGACACCCCGGCCGCCAAGGCCGGCATCCTGGCCGGTGACCTGATCATCGCCATCGACGGCAAGCCGATCAGTGCCATCGAGGCCACCGAGCCGCTGCGCGGCAAGGCCGGCAGCAAGGTGGTGCTGACCCTGGTGCGCGAGGGCAAGCCCAAGCCGTTCGATGTCACCGTGACCCGCCAGACCATCCGCGTGACCAGCGTGCGCAGTCGCATGCTCGAGCCGGGCTACGGCTACATCCGCCTGAGCACGTTCCAGGCCGACACCGGCGCCGATTTCCAGAAGCAGGTCACCCAGCTCCAGCAGCAGGCCGGCGGCAAGCTCAAGGGCCTGGTGCTGGACCTGCGCAGCAACCCCGGTGGGCTGCTCACTGCTGCGGTACAGGTGGCCGACGATCTGCTCGACAAGGGCAACATCGTCAGCACCCGCGGCCGCATCTCGATCAGCGATGCGCGCTTCGATGCGACCCCGGGCGACCTGCTCAAGGGCGCCCCGGTCGTGGTCCTGGCCGACGCCGGCTCGGCCAGTGCCTCCGAAGTGCTGGCCGGCGCGCTGCGCGACAACGGGCGTGCGCGCGTGGTCGGCAGCCGTACCTTCGGCAAGGGCTCGGTGCAGACCGTGTTGCCGCTGGACAATGGTGATTCGGTCAAGCTCACCACCGCCCGTTACTTCACGCCCAGTGGCAAGTCGATCCAGGCCACCGGCATCGTGCCCGATGTGCTGCTGCAGCCGGAAAAGCGGCCTGGCGAGGATGACCTGCCGGCCAGCCTGGCCGATTACAGCGAAGCCACGCTGCCGGGCCATCTGCGCGGCGACGAGGAAGGCACCGAGGGCTACAAGGCTGGTGACGTGCTGCCCGGCGACGGTCCGATCAACGATGCTCTGGCCGAGTTGAAGCAGCCCGGTTCGGTGCTGGCCAGGCAGAAGGCGGAGGTAGCGAAGAAGCCGGCGGCAACGCGGGCAGCGGACAAGCCCGCTGACGCAAAGTCGGCCGAGCAACCTGCGGCAGCGCCCGCGACGCCCGCGCCGGCCAAGCCAGATGCACCCGCGTCGACGGTGCCGATCAAGCCCTGACCAAGCCACCCCATACTCGCCATGACGGACCTGTTTGATCAGATCGCGGCATTGACCCGCAACGCCGCGCTATCCGAAGAGGTGGGGGCAATGCACTTGGGCACTGTGGCCGCGCTCCATGGCATTGATGGCGATCGCGTCTACTGGTGGGCCGGGCTCTCCCGCCCGCCCCGCAGGATGCCGTATGAAGATGGCAGCGCCGGATTGGCTCTCCTCAACGAAGTGCTGGCCACGCTGCCAATGGAAGAGGTAGTGCTGGTCGCAACCGACGAGGAACCGCCGCCTTGGCCGATGTGGGTGTTGGGTCGGGACGAGCTCATCGCATTGCTGGAAGCACTACCGTTCTTCGAGTACTTCGTTGCGTCGCCAGATGGGCGGACGCTGGTTTTCGATACGCATCACAACGAATTGTTGATCGCCTCGCTGGACGCCTCAGGTGCTGTCTCCCCTTCGGCCTGACACGAACGCGCCGTCCCCGATATCAAAAT
This sequence comes from Stenotrophomonas maltophilia, assembly GCA_002435595.1. Lineage (GTDB taxonomy): Bacteria > Pseudomonadota > Gammaproteobacteria > Xanthomonadales > Xanthomonadaceae > Stenotrophomonas > Stenotrophomonas maltophilia_AC. The sequence goes on along the minus strand of DJBL01000092.1, from coordinate 8,844 downwards.
CCATGCCGCTTGCGCAGCCGCCGCGCGATCGCCGCGCGCACGTAGACCCCATAGCCGAGCCCGAACACGAAACCGGCGATGTGCGCCCACCAGGCCACCATGCCGAAGCTCGGACCGATATAGGCAAACACCACCTGCAGGGCGGCCCACACCCCGATCAGCAGGTAGGCCGGCGCCCGCACGAACTCCAGGAACAGCCCCAGCGGGATCACCACGCCCAACCGCGCGCCGGGGAACAGAGCCAGGTAGGCACCGATCAGCGCCGACACCGCGCCACTGGCACCGATGATGATCTGGTCGGGGCTGCCCATGGTGTAGATCGCGGTCAGGTTGGAGATTGCCCCGCCGACCAGGAACAGCAGGATCAGGCGCCACGGGCCCAGCACGCGCTCGGCCGGCAACCCGAAGATCAGCAGGAACACCAGGTTGCCCAGCAGGTGCGACCAGTCCGCATGCAGGAACAGCGCGGTGAACAGGCGCAGCACGCTGCCGTCCTGCAGGGTGGCCCACCAGTCCAGCGGCCGGGTCAACCCGGTCGACAAGGCGCCCCAGTCCATCCACAGGCTGCGGCGGGCGTCATCCGGGCGCGAGATCGACCACAGGAACGCGGCCCACAGGGCGGCGAACAGCAGCGGGGTAGCCCAGCGGAAGGCGGACTTCTTGCGGGAGGGGATCGACACGAACATGGGTGGCGCTAGCCTAGCGCGGCGACGGCCTGCACGGGGAAATGTCGGGTTCAGCCTGAATAGCCGACGAGGTGACGCCCGTTATTGTTTCATTAACCGGTCTGGGTATACTCCAATACGGCGTCGTATGTCGGGAGGGGAATCCGGCGCGTCATTCCGGCCGCAAGGCGGGGATCACGCAGGCGCGCGTTGCCAAACATCACCGCAATTCCGGAGAGAACCAAACATGCATACCGCTTCCACGCTTGCCCGCGTCACCGCCCTGGCCGTCGGCATTGCCGGTGCCCTGGCTGTCGGCCACGTTCACGCCGCCGCCTTCCAGCTGAAGGAAAACAGCGCCAAGGGCCTGGGCCGTTCGTTCGCCGGTTCCGGCAGCGCCGCGGGCGATGCCTCGATCATCGCCGTCAACCCGGCCGGCATGCGCCAGCTGGAAGGCACCCAGATCCAGGGTGACCTCAGCGCCATCAGCTTCTCGGCCAAGTTCCACGGCACCGGCCGCAAGCCGACCGGCCAGGCCCAGACCGGCGGTGACGGCGGCGACGCCGGCATGATCGCCCCGGTTCCGGCCGCCTACTTCCACATGCCGATCGGCGAAAAGGCCCACTTCGGCGTGTCGCTGACCGCTCCGTTCGGCTTCAAGACCGAGTACGACAATGGTTGGGTCGGCCGTTACAGCGGCCTGAAGACCGACCTGAAGGCGATCGACCTGGGCTTTGCCGCCTCCTACGACGTCAACCCGTACGTGTCCTTCGGCGCCTCGGTGTTCGTCGAGCACCTGACCATCGAACTGAGCAACAACATCGACTTCGGCACCGCGCTGGCGCAGTCGCGCGTGCCGGGCTTCGCCCCGGGCAGCGCCGATGGCAAGCTGACCGTGGAAGGCGACAACAACGCGGTGGGCTGGACCGTCGGCGGCTTGTTCAGCCCCGATGAGAACACCCACATCGGCATCAGCTACCGCTCCAAGGTCGAGCACAAGATCACCGGCGGCGACGCCACCTTCGACGTGCCGGCCAACGCTGCCGCCGTGCTGGCCGTGGCCCAGCCGGGCCGCTTCACCAGCACCTCGGGCAAGGCCACCGTGACCCTGCCGGCCTCGGCCACCCTGAGCGTGACCCACAACGTCAATGATCGCTGGACCGTGATGGGCGATGTCACCCGCACCGCGTGGTCGACCGCCTTCGACCAGGTCACCATCGATTACGCTTCGGCGCAGCCCGATTCGGTGCTGGAGTTCGGCTACCGCGATACCACCTTCGTCTCGCTGGGTACCGACTACAAGCTGAGCGACACCGTCACCCTGCGCGGCGGTATCGCGCTGGACCAGACCCCGACCACCAACGCCCACCGCGACGTGCGCGTGCCCGACACCAGCCGCAAGTGGCTGTCGCTGGGCGTGGGCTGGACCCCGTCGGAGAACGTCGAGTACAACTTCGGCTACCTGCACCTGTTCACCAAGGATCCGGACGTGACCATCGCCGGTACCACCAACAACCAGGGCAACGCGCTGACCGGCAAGTACAAGGTCCGCGGCGACGTGCTGGCTGCGTCGGTCAACTACAAGTTCTGATCGACACCGCTGCACAGGCTGTTTGAATGGCAGAAGGCCCCGCGCAAGCGGGGCCTTTTGCTTGGGCGCGATGCGGTCGGTGGATGCGCGGCCAGCGCGGCCCGCACAGGCCGTCGCCGATCACCCCAGCGTTGCGCTCAACACCGCCGTGATCGCCCGGCCGCATAGCGCAGCCCCTGGCGCAGCTGCGCGACGAACATCCGGTCGCGATACACCGCCTCGTCATGCCCCAGCCCGGTGTACCAGCTGCGGCCGCCGTCGAAGGCATGGCACCAGCTGATGGGGTGGTCAGCGCCCATCGTGCCGCCCTGGTAGAGGCCTTCGTCGACGGTGGCGATCACCTGCACGCGTGGGCGCGGGTTGTCGCGGTAGTTGTAGAGTTCATCGCGGATCGGCCACGGCTTGCCGTGCGCCCGGCCATCGCGCTCGGGCTGGACGCGGGTCTGCTGCAGCCCCGGCGGATGCGCCTTGAAGTACGCGCCCACCAGCTGGCCATACCACGGCCAGTCGTACTCGGTATCGGCGGCGGCATGGATCCCCACGAAACCGCCACCGGCACCGATGAAGCCCTCCAGCGCGGCCTGTTGGGCCGGATCGAGCACATCGCCGGTGGTGCTGGCGAACACCACCACCCGATAGCGTGCGAGGTTGGCCGGCGTGAAGTCGCCGGCCGCTTCGGTGGCATCGGCCTGCATCCCTTCGGCGGCGGCGACGCGCTGCAGCGTGGCGATGGCGGCCGGAATCGAATCGTGGCGGAACTCGGCCGTGCGGGTGAACACCAGCACGCGGTCGGCCGGCGCGGCCGCGCATGCGGCGGGCCGGGGCGTCGATACCAGCAGGAGGGCCAGGAGCAGGGCAGTACGCATGGCCGGATTCTGCCATGGAGTTGGCCCACCGCGACGATGCGCAGGCGCCTTGCAGGCGCCGTCCGCGCGTGGCCAGCGCGTACAATCCCGCACCGACCCGCGCATGCCGTGGGTCATGACGTCTGACAAGGATCTGTACATGTCACCCCTCGCGTTTGGTTCCACCCTCCTGCTCGGCCTGGCCGCACTCTCGGCACCGGCAGGCGCCGCGGATTTCGCCACCTGTTTTACCCTCACCCCGGGCCTGTCCTGGTCCAACGCCGATGAAACGTTGACCATCGAACGGGCGACCTTCCTCGGCCAGGATGCGATCCGGGTGAGCAGCGCCGGCGGCGGCGTGGCTACCGCCAGCTACTTCGACGCCAGCGGCCGCCAGCTGCTGGGCCAGGAACGCCTTGGGATCGCCGCCTGGGGCGGCGATGCCTCCAAACCGGTGATGACCGACACCTTCAAGCCTGCGCCGACGTTCCCGCAGAACGCCACGCCGGGCGCGCGCTTCGAGGTCAACGGCAAGGGCGAGCGCACCCACCACGTCGAGGAGACCGTCGAGCCGATCGACTACGACGGCTTCTCCGATTACCAGTTCGTCGGCTTCGAGGACGTGGCCGTGGAGGTTGATGGCCAGCCACGCACCTTCAAGGACACCTGCCACCTCACCGCGACGTTCGAGGACAACCGCATGGAGGCGTGGTACGCCGCCGGTTTCGGGCGCATCAAGTTCGAGCGCTACATGGGCAGCGAGCTGCTGATGCGCGATGAGATCGAGTCCATCGAGCAGTAGTGCCGGCCGCTGGCCGGCAACCTCGGCCAGTTTCAAGGCAACAAAAAACCCCGCTTTCGCGGGGTTTTTCGCTCAACGCATGCGTGCGCGAATCAGTCGCCCAGGGTCAGCAGCGAGGCATTGCCACCGGCTGCCGTGGTGTTCACGGTGACCGTCTTTTCGGTGGCAAAACGCAGCAGGTAGTGCGGGCCGCCCGCCTTCGGGCCGGTCCCGGACAGGCCCTGGCCACCGAACGGCTGCACGCCCACCACCGCACCGATCTGGTTGCGGTTGACGTACACGTTGCCGACGTTGATGCGCGAGGAAATGCGGTCCACGGTTTCGTCGATGCGCGAATGCACGCCCAGGGTGAGCCCGTAGCCGGTGGCGTTGATCTGGTCGATCACCGCATCGAGCTGGTCGCCCTTCCAGCGGATCACGTGCAGCACCGGCCCGAAGATTTCCTTGTGCAGCTGGTCCAGGTTCTTCAGCTCGTAGGCACGCGGGGCGAAGAAGGTGCCGTGGGCGGCCGCTTCGCTGAGTTCGGCTGCGGCGATCAGGCGTGCTTCCTTCTCCATCCGCACCGCGTGGTCCTGCAGGATCTGCAGCGCATCGGCATCGATCACCGGGCCGACGTCGGTGGACAGCAGGCCCGGGTCGCCGACCTTCAGTTCGGCCATCGCGCCGGACAGCATGGTCATCACCTTGTCGGCGATGTCGTCCTGCACGAACAGCACGCGCGCAGCCGAGCAACGCTGGCCGGCCGAGGTGAAGGCCGAGCCGATGGCGTCCTTGACCAGCTGTTCCGGCAGTGCCGAGGAGTCGGCGATGAAGGCGTTCTGGCCGCCGGTTTCGGCGATCAGCACGCCGATGGCGGCGTCGCGCGCGGCCATCGCGCGATTGATCGCGCGGGCGGTGTCGGTGGAACCGGTGAAGGCCACGCCGGCCACGCGCGGATCGGCGGTGAGCGCCGCACCGACGGTGGCGCCATCGCCGGGCAGGAACTGCACCACGCCTTCGGGCACGCCGGCGTCCAGCAGCAGCTTCACCGCGTAGTAGCCGATCAGGTTGGTCTGCTCGGCGGGCTTGGCGATGACGCTGTTGCCGGCGGCCAGCGCGGCAGCCACCTGGCCCAGGAAGATCGCCAGCGGGAAGTTCCACGGGCTGATGCAGACGAACACGCCGCGGCCGTGCAGCTGCAGTTCGTTGGACTCACCGGTGGGGCTGGGCAGCTTTTCGGCGTGGCCGAACTGCTCGCGGGCCTGCTTGGCGTAATAGCGCAGGAAATCCACCGCCTCGCGCACTTCGGCGATACCGTCGGGCAGGCTCTTGCCGGCTTCCTTGACGCACAGCGCCATGAACTCGGGCATGCGCGCCTCGAGCTGGTCGGCGGCGTGTTCCAGGATCGCCGCGCGGCTGGCGGCCGGGGTGCGGTTCCAGGCCAGCTGCGCGACCACGGCATTGGCCAGTGCCTTCTGCACGGTGGCGCTGTCGGCCGGCTGCCACTGGCCCACCACCTGGCGCGTGTCGGCCGGGTTGGTCACGTTCAACAGCGCGCCGGTGGGGGTGGCACCGGGCACCAGCGGCGCGGCCTGCCACGGCTTCACGGCGGCGTTGAGCTGCTCGGCCAGGGCGCGCAGGTCGTTGTCGTTGGCGAGATTGACGCCCATGGAATTGGTCCTGTCATGGTTCTGGCTGCGCAGCAGGTCGACCGGCAGCGGGATTTTCGGATGCGGGATGGATGCGAACGAGGACACCGCCTCGACCGGATCGCGGATCAGGTCGTCGATGGCCACCGCATCGTCGGTGATGCGGTTGACGAAGCTGGAGTTGGCGCCGTTTTCGAGCAGGCGACGCACCAGGTACGGCAGCAGGTCTTCGTGCGAACCGACCGGTGCATACACACGGCACGGCACGTTCAGACGATCGGCCGGCACCACTTCGGCATACAGGTCATCGCCCATGCCATGCAGCTTCTGGTGCTCGTACTGGCCGCCCTTGGCGATGGCCTTCACCGCGGCAATGGTGTGCGCGTTGTGGGTGGCGAACATCGGGTACAGCGCATCGGCATGCGAGAACAGCCGCTTGGTGCACGCCAGGTAGGAGACGTCGGTGTTCTGCTTGCGGGTGAACACCGGGTAGGCCGGCAGCCCGTCGATCTGCGCGCGCTTGATCTCCGCATCCCAGTACGCGCCCTTGACCAGGCGCACCTGCAGGCGGCGACCGATGCGACGGGCCAGGTCGGCCAGGTAGTCGATCGTGTACGGGGTGCGCTTCTGGTAGGCCTGCACGACCACGCCGAAGCCTTCCCAGCCGCTCAGGGATGCATCGGTTACCACGGCCTCGATGATGTCCAGCGACAGCTCCAGGCGGTCGGTTTCCTCGGCGTCCACGGTGCAGCCGATGCCATAGGACTTGGCCAGCTGCGCCAGTTCCAGCACGCCCGGGACCAGGTCGGCCATCACCCGCGCGCGCTTGGCATGCTCGTAGCGCGGGTACAGCGCCGACAGCTTGATCGAGATGCCCGGCGCGGCGTTGACGTCGCCGTCCGGGCGGCCACCGCGGGCCTTGTGGTCGCCACCGATGGAGTGGATCGCACGGCGGTAGTCTTCCAGGTAGCGCTTGGCGTCCTTCATGGTCAGCGCGCCTTCGCCGAGCATGTCGAACGAGTAGCGGTAGCTGGCGTTGTCGCCCTTGTGCGAGCGCGACAGTGCTTCGTCGATGGTGCGTCCCATGACGAACTGATGGCCCATGATCTTCATCGCCTGGCGCACGGCCAGGCGGATCACCGGTTCACCTACGCGGCCGATCAGGCGCGCGAACGCCCCCGGCACGTCGGCGCGGGTGGCATCGTTGATCTGCACCAGCCGGCCGGTCAGCATCAGCCCCCAGGTGGAGGCGTTGACCAGCACCGAGTCGCTGCCGCCCATGTGCTTCTTCCAGTCCGCATCGCCGAGCTTGTCGCGGATCAGCTTGTCGGCGGTGTCCTGGTCGGGGATGCGCAGCAGCGCTTCGGCCACGCACATCAACAGCACGCCTTCTTCGCTGCCCAGGTCGTACTGGCGCATGAAGGCTTCGATCGCACCCTGGTCCTTGGCGCGCACGCGCACCCGGGCCACCAGGTCGGCGGCGGTGGCCTGCACCTGCGCCTGTTCGTCGGCCGGCAGGCGCGCCTGTTCCAGCAGCTCGCGCACGTGACTGGCCTCGTCCTTCATCCAGGCATCGGTGATGGCCTGGCGGAACGCGGGGGGAGGCGTCGGCAGCTCGGGCGACAGCAGCGGCGGACGGAGAGCGCCGGACGGGGCCGGGGCAAGAATCGGTGCGGAGGGTGCGGTCATGCCGTTCGGCTCGTGGAAAACTTGACCATTTTAATCGTTTTTTCGTCCTGCGGAGCAACTTCCCAGGTCGCCGCCATAGCAGCCATAGCCTGTCATACAAAGGGATTTGGCGGATCGAAGCAGGCTGGTGAATAGTGTGCCGATTTCGGCAAAAGTGCTGCCGATCCCTATGCTGTATTGCAACATTCCTCAAAGTGTGAATGGACCCTTGCTACTGTCGCGAGTGCAGGGCTACCATCGAGACGTTTCCCGCGGCAGGAAAACGCGGTTGCGACATGATCGAGGTGCTGACAGCTCCGGACGGATCAGGGACGCAATTGCGGCTGCGTCCCCCACGGGCGCTCGATGCCCGGCAGTTCGTCCTGTTGTTTGCTGTGTTGGCGGGGTTGATGTGGCTGATGGCCGGCCTGGGCTGGTTCACCGGCAACGTGTTCGCCCCGTGCTTCGCGCTGCTGTACAGCCTGGTGCTGGCGGCAGCCCTGCGTAGTGTGTGGCGTAGTGGAGAACGGCAGGAAGAAATCCGGGTGGTTCCGGCGTGCGTGGAGGTCATCCCCGCACCCGGGCAATCGCCGGTGTTCAGCGCACACCCGCACTGGGTGCGCCTGATCGCCGACGAGCAGAGGGTCCGGCTGGCGTCCAGCGGCAGGCAGGTGGAAGTGGGGGCTTTCCTCGCACCGGCCGAACGCCAGGCACTGGCTCAGAAACTAGAAGGCTTGCTCGCGGCCAGCGATGGCTGCAACCGACGACGCTAAGGGTCTAGGCAATGAAGCAACGCATCAAGTGGGGCAGGACGTTCGGAAAGACCGTAATGAGCGGGGCAGCGCTGCTGGCGCCCGCATTGGCGTGGGCCCAGGCGGCCGACCCCAAACCGTGGCAGCTCAACATGGGCAAGGGGGTCACCCAGAGCGCCCGGTTGGCGTGGGAATCGAACATGTTCTCGCTGTGGGTGTGCACGGTCATCGGGGTGCTGGTGTTCGGCGCGATGTTCTATGCCATGTTCAAGTTCCGCAAATCCAAGGGCGCGGTGGCCGCCACCTTCAGCCACAACACCAAGGCCGAGGTGATCTGGACGGTGATCCCGGTGATCATCCTGGTGGTGATGGCGTGGCCAGCCACGGCCAACCTGATCAAGTTCTATGACACCCGCGACTCGGAAATGACCGTCAAGGTCACCGGTTACCAGTGGATGTGGAAGTACGAGTACCTGGGGCAGGACGTCACCTTCACCAGCCGCCTGGACCGTGAGTCCGACCGGGTCCGCCAGAGCGGTACGGTGCCGACACTGGAATCGCATCCGCATTACCTGCTCGAAGTGGACAACCGGCTGGTGCTGCCGGTGGATACCAAGGTCCGCTTCGTGATCACCTCCGACGATGTCATCCACGCCTGGTGGGTGCCCGCGCTGGGCTGGAAGCAGGACGCCATTCCCGGCTTCATCAACGAGGCCTGGACCAACATCGAAAAACCCGGTGTGTACCGCGGCCAGTGCGCCGAGCTGTGCGGCAAGGACCACGGTTTCATGCCGATCGTGGTCGAGGCGGTGTCCAAGGAGGACTTCCAGAAGTGGCTGGCCTCGCGCAAGCCCGCGCCGGCCCCGGCCGCGCAGCCGGCGCCGGCCCCGGCC
>DJBL01000091.1:97153-97429 GCA_002435595.1 Stenotrophomonas maltophilia | reverse complement strand
CGCCGCCAGTGCCGGCAGCGCGCAGGTCGCGGCCGCGCCCGCCGCCAACGCGCCGACCACGGTCAACGCGGTGGTGATGGGCGAGGGGGCGGTGGCCAGCGGTGCCTCGGCCACGGCCATCGGCCAGGGCGCCAGCGCCACGGCGGCCAACTCGGTCGCCCTCGGCCAGGGCTCGGTCGCCGACCGTGCCAATGCGGTGTCCGTCGGTGCGGTGGGCAGCGAGCGCCAGGTCACCAACGTCGCCGCCGGCACCCAGGCCACCGATGCGGTCAACAA
>DJBL01000091.1:0-96986 GCA_002435595.1 Stenotrophomonas maltophilia | reverse complement strand
GGCCACCGATGCGGTCAACAAGGGCCAGCTTGACGGGGGCATCGCCACCGCCAACAGCTACACCGACCAGCGCTTCGGCGCGATGGCCGACAGCTTCGATATCTACAAGGGCGAGATCGACCAGCGCCTGCGTCACCAGGACCGTCGCATCGACCGCCAGGGGGCGATGAGTGCGGCCATGCTCAACATGGCCACCAGCGCCGCCGGCGTTCGCACCCAGAACCGGGTCGGCGTGGGCGTGGGCTACCAGGGCGGCGAGTCGGCGCTGTCGCTGGGCTACCAGCGGGCGCTCAGCGAGCGCGCCACGGTGACCATCGGTGGCGCGTTCAGCAGCGATGACAGCTCGGTCGGCGTCGGCGCCGGCTTCGGCTGGTAAACCGACGTGGCACGGCGCGGCCCGGGTGGGCCACGCCGCACGCAATGCAAGGCCTGAGGGGGCGGGTCACGGGAACCCTGGCCAGGGCCGGCCAGGGAACTCGCATGGAATGTTGGCCTGAACAGTCGTTTGATCCATGACCTTGAAGAGGATTTCAACGTGACCAGTAAGCAGAACCTTCGCATCAATGTGCTGGCAGCCGCGATGCTGTCGATCTCGGCCGGTTCGGCGTTCGCCGCCAGCCCGCGCACCGAGGAACCGCAGCGTCCGGCAACCGCCGCGCAGCAGACCAGCAACGGCATCATCGTCAAGTACCGCACCGGCACCGCCGCCGCATCGGACCGCTCGGCGAAGCTGGCCGTGGTCAACTCGGCGCTGTCGCGCGCGACCCTCAACGGTGGCAGCGCCCGTGCCGGCGCGCTCAGCCCGCAGGTGGTGCGCAAGCTCGGCGTGGGCGCCGACCTGATCCGCCTGCAGAGCCGCCTGGGTGCGACCGAACTGCAGAAGGTGCTGGCCGAGCTGAAGGCCGACCCGACCGTGGAATACGCGGTGGCCGATGTGCGCATGCAGCGCGCCGACCTGCGCGCCAAGCCCACCGAGACCAAGCAGCTGGTCCCCAACGATCCGTACTACGCGCAGTACCAGTGGCATTTCAGCAACGCCACCGGCGGCATCAACGCGCCGTCGGCGTGGGACGTGTCGCAGGGCGAGGGCGTGGTGGTGGCGGTGATCGATACCGGCATCCTGCCCGACCATGAAGACTTCAGCGGCAACCTGCTGGAAGGCTACGACTTCATCAGCGACGCGGAGACCTCGCGGCGTCCGACCAACGCGCGCGTGCCGGGTGCGCTGGATTACGGCGACTGGGTGGAGAACGACAACGAGTGCTACACCGGCTCGCTCGCCGAAGACAGCTCCTGGCACGGTACCCACGTGGCCGGCACCGTCGCCGAGGCCACCAACAACGGCGTGGGCATGGCCGGCGTCGCCTACAAGGCCAAGGTGCTGCCGGTGCGCGTGCTGGGCAAGTGCGGCGGCAGCCTGTCCGATATCGCCGATGCGATCACCTGGGCCTCCGGTGGCACGGTGGCGGGCATTCCGGCCAACCAGAACCCGGCCGAGATCATCAACATGAGCCTGGGCGGCAGTGGCGCCTGTGATCCGGTCTACCAGGCCGCGATCAACGGCGCGGTCTCGCGCGGCACCCTGGTGGTGGTGGCAGCGGGCAACGCCGGCGGCAACGTGGCCAATGCGCGCCCGGCCAACTGCAACAACGTGGTGGCCGTGGGCGCCACGCGCATCACCGGCGGCATCACCTACTACTCCAACTACGGCGCGGCGGTGGACCTGTCGGCCCCGGGCGGCGGCGGCAGCGTGGACGGCAATCCGGGCGGCTACATCTGGCAGGCGATCTCCAGCAGCACCACCTCGCCGGAGCTGGGCACCTCCGATTACGGCGGCAAGGGCGGCACCTCGATGTCCTCGCCGCACGTGGCGGCCGTGGCGGCGCTGGTGCAGAGCGCGCGCATCGCCAACAACCGCGACGCGTTCACCCCGGCGCAGCTGGAAACCCTGCTGAAGGAAACCGCGCGCAAGTTCCCGGTGACGATCCCGGCGGCAACGCCGATCGGTACCGGCATCGTCGATGCCAAGGCGGCCCTGGCCAAGGCGCTGGAGCAGGAGTGCACCGAGAACTGCGGCCCGACCGCGATCCCGCTGACCAACAAGGTGGCGGTGGGCGGGCTGAGCGGGGCCGGTGGCAGCGAAGTGCTGTACAGCTTCGAGGCGCAGGCCGGCAAGGTGCTGAGCGTGCTGACCTACGGCGGCAGCGGCAACGTGTCGGTGTACGTCAGCCAGGGCAAGGAGCCCACGGCGACGGTGTTCGATGCCAAGTCCACGCGTCCGGGCAACAGCGAGACGGTGCGCTTCACCGCGCCGGTGGCCGGTACGTACTACATCAAGCTGGTCGGCGAGTCCGCGTTCAGCGGCGTGAGCGTGGTGGCCAACCAGTAACAGCGTGTGTGGTTCGCGGGCGCCCGTCCTTGTGACGGGCGCCCGTTTTTTATGGGCGCCCGCTCCGTGACGCCCGTCCCGCGTCTGCCCCACATACGCGATGGATCGTTGCCGCCGGGTGAGCGTCGATCGCTTTCCATCCGCGCGTCTCCAAAGCGGTGCAGGGTGGCGATGAACTGCTAAAGTCGCGGGGTCGCCAGGAGAGCTTTCGTGAACGCGGTTGCCCACGATCCCATTGCAGATTCCAGTGCGGAAACCCGCATCGTCGATGCGTTGCTGCGCAGCGGCCGCCTGAAGGACGGCGACCTCGCGCGGGCACGCCCGCTGCACCGCGAAGCCGGTGGCAGCCTGTTGCAGTTGCTGGTGCGGCTGGGGCTGGTCTCCGAGCGCGACCACGCCCAGACCAGCGCCGACGTGCTCGGGTTGCCCCTGCTGGAAGCGCGCGCGGTGCCGGAAGCGGCACCGGAATCGCTGCTCGATGCACTGCCGCTGTCACTGCGATTCCTCAAGCAGTTCCATCTCTGCCCGCTGGCCCTGCACGAGGGCGTGCTGGATCTGTGGCTCAGCGACCCGCAGGACCCCTACGCCGCCGATGCCGTGCGCCTGGCGATGGGCGTGCCGGTGCGGCTGCACGTCGGCCTGCGTTCGGAGATCGATGACCTGATCGAACGCTGGTACGGGCAGGGCCGCAGTGCGATGGGCGCCATCGTGGAGACCGCCGACGGCGAGGGCGCGGCCGTCGATGACATCGAGCATCTGCGCGACCTGGCCTCCGAAGCGCCGGTGATCCGCCTGGTCAACCTGGTCATCCAGCGTGCCTTCGAGCTGCGTGCCTCGGACATCCACATCGAACCCTTCGAGAACCGCCTGAAGGTGCGCTACCGCGTGGACGGGGTGCTGATCGAAGGCGAGAGCCCGCCCGCCAACCTGACCGCCGCGGTGATCAGCCGCATCAAGATCATGGCGCGGTTGAACATCGCCGAACGCCGCCTGCCGCAGGACGGGCGCATCATGCTGCGCGTGCAGGGCAAGGAGCTGGACCTGCGCGTGAGCACCGTGCCGACCGCGCACGGTGAAAGCGTGGTGATGCGCCTGCTGGATCGCGATACGGTGGTGTTCGACTTCCACCGGCTCGGTTTCACCGATGCCTTCCTGCCGCAGTTCCGCAAGGTCCTGGAGCAACCGCACGGCATCCTGCTGGTCACCGGGCCCACCGGCTCGGGCAAGACCACCACCCTGTACACCGCGTTGAGCCAGCTCAACACCGCCGACGTCAAGATCATCACCGTCGAGGACCCGGTCGAATACCAGATCGAGGGCATCAACCAGATCCAGGCCAAACCGCAGATCGGGCTGGATTTCGCCCACGCGCTGCGCAGCATCGTCCGCCAGGATCCGGACATCATCATGATCGGCGAAATGCGCGACCTGGAAACCGCGCGCATCGCCATCCAGTCCGCGCTGACCGGCCACCTGGTGCTGTCCACGCTGCATACCAACAACGCCGCCGGCGGCATCACCCGCCTGCTCGACATGGGCGTGGAAGACTACCTGCTCACCTCCACCATCAACGGCATCCTGGCCCAGCGCCTGGTGCGCCGGCTTGAACCGCAGCATGCCCAGCGCTACCTGGCCTCGCCCGAGCAGATCGAAAAATTCGGCCTGCGCCGGTTGCAGCCGCATGGCGAGATCCACCTGTACCGCGCCCAGCCCTCGGCGATCGCCCCGACCGGCTACCTGGGTCGTACCACCATCCTGGAATTCCTGGTGATGAACGACGAGCTGCGCCGCGCGGTGATGCGTCGTGCAGGCATGGGCGAGATCGAACAGATCGCGCGCGCGGCCGGCATGCGCACCATGTACGAGGATGGCCTGGCCAAGGCGCTGCTCGGCCACACCACCCTCGAGGAAGTGCTGCGCGTGACGGAGGAATCCTGATGCGCGCCGGGTGCCTCGGGCAGGCGGGCCGCTGAGCATGGCGCAGTACCGCTACAAGGCGCTCAATGCCCACGGCGAATTGTTCGACGGCCAGATGGAGGCCGCCAGCGAGGCCGAAGTCGCCGCGCGCCTGCAGGACCAGGGGCACCTGCCGATGGAGGCGCGGCTGGCCAGCGAGGGCGTGGCCACGGCCACCTCGTGGGCCACGCTGCTGCGGCGCAAGCCCTTCGACGGCGGCGCGCTGGTGCAGTTCACCCAGCAGCTGGCCACCCTGCTCGGCGCCGGGCAGCCGCTGGACCGCGCGCTGACCATCCTGCTGGAACTGCCCGAGGATGAGCGCAGCCGCCGGGTGATCACCGAGATCCGCGACGTGGTCCGCGGCGGTGCGTCGCTGTCTACTGCACTGGAGCGCCAGCACGGGCTGTTCTCGCGGCTGTACATCAACATGGTGCGCGCCGGCGAGGCCGGCGGCAGCCTGCACGACACGCTGCAGCGGCTGTCGGACTATCTCGAACGCAGCGCCGAACTGAAAGGGCGGGTGATCAACGCGCTGATCTATCCGGCGATCCTGCTGGCGGTGGTCGGTGGTGCACTGTTGTTCCTGCTGGGATATGTGGTGCCGCAGTTCGCGCTGATGTACGAAAGCCTGGACGTGGCGCTGCCCTGGTTCACCCAGTGGGTGCTCGCCGCCGGGCTGGTGGTGCGCGAGGGCTGGCTGGCGATGATCGTGGTGCCGGCGCTGGCGCTGCTGGTGATCGAACGCAAGCTGCGGCAACCGGCGTTCCGCCTGGCGATGGATGCCTGGCTGCTGCAGCGCAAGGGCATCGGCCCGCTGCTGGCCAAGCTGGAAACCGCGCGCCTGGCCCGCACGCTGGGAACGCTGCTGCGCAATGGCGTGCCGCTGTTGGCCGGGCTGGGCATTGCCCGCAACGTGCTGGGCAACCGCGCGCTGGCCGCCGACGTGGATGCGGCCAGCGACGAGGTCAAGAACGGCAGTGGGCTGTCGCTGGCCCTGGGCCGTGGCAAGCGTTTCCCGCGCCTGGCGCTGCAGATGATCCAGGTCGGCGAGGAATCGGGCGCACTGGATACGATGCTGCTCAAGACCGCCGACACTTTCGAACAGGAAAGCGCGCGCGCGATCGATCGGCTGCTCTCGGCGATGGTGCCGGTGATCACCCTGGTGCTGGCCTCGGTGGTCGGCCTGGTCATCGTGGCCGTGCTGGTGCCGTTGTATGACCTGACCAACGCCATCGGTTGACGATGGCCATTCTGTTCCGACACATCCCGCAAGGAGCCTGCCGCATGCAACGCCGTCCGCCCCGTTTTTCCTCGCCGCGCAACCAGTCGGGCATGAGCCTGCTGGAAATCATCATCGTCATCGTGCTGATCGGTGCGGTGCTCACCCTGGTCGGCAGCCGCGTGCTCGGTGGTGCCGACCGCGGCAAGGCCAACATCGCCAAGGCCCAGGTGCAGACCGTGGCCGGCAAGGTCGAGAACTTCCAGCTTGATACCGGCAAGCTGCCCGGCAAACTGGATGACCTGGTCACCCAGCCCGGGGGCAGCACCGGGTGGCTGGGCCCCTATGCCAAGCCGGCCGACCTCAACGACCCGTGGGGCCATCCGCTGGAATACCGCGCGCCCGGCGAAGGCCAGCCGTTCGACCTGATCAGCCTGGGCAAGGATGGCAAGGTCGGTGGCAGCAGTTACGACGCCGACATCCGCTACGAGTAAGCCCGCTTGCCGGTCGCCTTCCTGCCCCGTCGCGCATCGCCCCGTCGCCTGCCGCCCCGTGCGTGCCGGGCGGCCGGGCTGTCGTTGCTGGAAATGCTGCTGGTGGTGGCGCTGATCGCCATCATCGGGGTGGTCACGGCCACGGCGATGAACGGTGGCATCGAGGGCATGCGCCTGCGCAACGCCGGCAAGGAACTGGCCACCCAGTTGCGCTACACGCGCACCCAGGCCATCGCCAGCGGCGAGCGCCAGCGTTTTCTGATCGACCCGCAGGCGCGCACCTGGGAAGGCGCCAACGGCCGCCACGGCACCTTGCCTGACACCCTGCAGGTGCATTTCCGCGGCGCCCGCGAAGTGGCGGCCGACGCCGGCAAGGGCGCGATTGCATTCTTTCCCGATGGGGCCTCCAGCGGCGGCAGCATCGAACTGCAGGTGCGCGAGGCGGTGTGGCGCATCGACGTGGGCTGGATCACCGGCGAAGTGCGCTCGGGCCAGCCGCGGGAGCGACGATGAAGCGCCAGCGTGGGTATTCGCTGCTGGAAGTGATCGTTGCCTTCGCCCTGCTGGCACTGGCGCTGACCCTGCTGCTGGGCAGCCTGTCCGGGGCGTCGCGGCAGGTCCGGCAGGCCGACCTGCGCAGCCGCGCGGTGCTGCATGCGCAATCCCTGCTGGCCACCACCGGCGTCGACGCACCGTTGCAGATCGGGCAGCGCGACGGCCAATGGGAGCAGGGGCGCTACCGCTGGCATCTGCAGGTGGCCCCTTACCAGGACCCGCGCAGCGCCACGGTGGGCGCGGCCGAGCCGGTGGCCGGGCCGGTCCTGGCCCAGCTGGAGCTGGACGTGTCCTGGGGCGACGGCGAGGGCGAGCGATTGCAGTGGCGCAGCCTGCGCCTGCTGCCGGCGCTGGCCGGAGCGCCGCGATGACCCGCGCGCGCGGCTTCACCCTGATCGAGGTACTGCTGGCCACCGCGCTGCTGGTCGGCGGGCTGGCGCTGGCCTTCGCCACCGTGCGCTCGGCCATGGCGATCAGCCAGCGCGGCGAGCGCATGGTGGCGCAGAACGAGCGCATGCGTGCGGTCGAGGGGTTCCTGCGCCGGCGCCTGTCCACGGCCATGCTGACCGCGACCACGCCGCCGGATCCGACCCGCGAGCCGGTGTACTTCCTCGGGCAGGCGCAGCAGATGCTGTTCGTTTCCGACCTGCCCGGCTATCTCGGCCGGGGCGGGCCTTACCTGCATGAGCTGCAGGTGCGTGGCAGCGGCGAGGCGCAGCGGCTGGAACTGGCCCTGACCCTGGTACAGAACGGCGAGCGCATCGCCGAGCAACCGGCGCGCCCGCCGGAAGTACTGGCCGACGGCCTGCGCGCGGTCAGCTTCCGCTATCGCGGCATCGACCCGCGCAACGGCACGTTGGGTGACTGGCAGGACGCATGGGAGGACACCCGCCGCCTGCCCAGCCTGGTGTCGATCACCATCACCCCGCAGCAGGGGCCGGCGTGGCCGCCGATGGTGGCGGCATTGCCGCAGCAACGCGGTGCGCGCCCATGAGCCGGGCCCGCGGCGCGGCACTGGTGCTGGTGCTGTGGCTGATCGCCCTGCTCACCGCGGTGGTGGGCGCGTTCGCGCTCAGCGCGCGCGTGGAGCATCTCCAGCAGCGCGTGGTCGGCGACGATGCGATCGGCCAGGAACACGCGCGCGCCGGGCTCGAGTACGCGCTGTACCGCCTGCAGCCCACCGCCACGCGCCCGCCCTGGGTCGCCGACGGGCGCCGCTACCGCTGGCAGTTCGACCAGCGCACGATCGACCTGCGCATCGTCGATGAGAACGGCAAGATCAACCTGAACCTGGCCAACGCCCCCCTGCTGGAGGCGTTCCTGCAGGCGATGGACATCGAGCCGGGGCGCGCGCGCCAGCTGGCCGGCGCGATCGTGGACTGGCGCGACGCCGACAGCCTCAAGCAGCCCAATGGCGGCGCCGAACTGCCCGAATACATCGCCGCAGGGCTGCCGTATGGGCCGCGCAACAACCGATTCGAGACCCTGGGCGAGCTGCAGCGCGTGCTCGGCATGGACGCGGCGTTGTATGAACGCCTCGCGCCGATGCTGACCCTGTACAGTCGACAGTCGCGTCCGGATCCGCGTTTCGCGGCCGGGCCGGTGCTCACCGCACTGGGCTTGGATGCGGAGCAGCTGCTGGCGCAGCGCGCACAGGCCCAGCGCGAGGAAGAGCAGAAAGTGGGAGGTGCAGCGCTTGCCAGTGGCAGCGGCACCTATAGTATCGAGAGCCGCGCAATGGATGACCGCGGCCGGGTGTCGGTCCTGCAGGGCGTGGTCCGCACGGGGGCCTCGGGCACGCCGGGAACGACTTACACAGTACTTCGTTGGGAACAGGGAATGGCAGCACGATGACGGCATGGCGGGACAGTCTGGTGCGGGCGCAGGGGCAGTTGGCGCCAGGCGTGGGCAATGGCCTGCGCTGGTGGCGGCGTTCGCTGCTGGCATGGCTGCCCGAGCGCTGGCAGTGGGCGTTGGGCTGGTCGCGCGCGCGGTTGCTGCTGCAACAACACGACGGGCAATTGATCGTGCTGCGCGCTCTCGGCCCGACCTGCGAGACCGTGCTCGCATTGCCCTGGCCGCAGCCCCCGGCCGCGCTGGAGCAGCATCTGGACGCGCGCCTGCGCGCCCTGCCGCGGCATTGGCTGCTACCGGCCGGTGCCGCGCTGCGCCGACCGATGCGGCTGCCGGCCGCTGCCGGCGCGCGCCTGCGCGACGTGGCTGGTTTTGAAATCGACCGGCAGACCCCGTTCGAGCCGGCCCAGGTCAGTTTCGATGTGCGCGAACTCGGTGCGCTCGACGATGGCCAGCTGCAGGTCGAACTGGTGGTCATCCCGCGCCAGGCGCTGGAGCAGTGGGCGACCGGGATCGGTGCGTGGGCGCAGGGGCTGGCCGGGGTCGACGTGGCCGATGCCGAGGGCCGGCCACTGGGCGTGAACCTGCTGCCGCCGTCACAACGCCACGCGCTGCGCGACCCGATGCGGCGCTGGAACCTGCTGATGGCCGCCGCCACCGTGGTGCTGCTGGCCCTGGCCGGGCAGCAGATCCTGGACAACCGCCAGGCCGCCGCCGACGTGCTGCGCGAGCAGGTCAACGCGGCCGCCCGCGATGCGCGCCAGGTGGCCGCCGAACGCCAGCAGCTGCAGACGCTGGTGGAAGGGGCGACCTTCCTGGAGCAGAAGCGCGCTGCCCATGCCGGCACCGTGGAGCTGTGGAACGAACTCACCCGCCTGCTGCCCGATGGCACCTACCTGGAAAAGCTGTCGGTGGAGGGCAATTCGCTGCAGCTGATCGGGCTCAGCCGCGAAGCCTCGCAGCTGGTGCCGCTGCTGCAGGACTCGCCGCTGTGGCGCAAGGTCAACCTGACCGGGGTGCTGCAGGCCGATGGCGGCGCGGCCGGACGCGACCGTTTCACCCTCACCGCCGAACTGCAGCCGTTGCCCGGTGCGGTGGTGGCGCCGGCGCCGACCCCAGCCCCCACGGAGGTTGCCGATGGCAATGCCGACGACACGCCGTGACCGCTGGTTGGCGCTGGCGCTGTTGCTGGCGGTGATCGCGCTGGCCTACCTGCTGCTGGTGCACCCCTGGTTCACCCGGCCGCTGCTGGCCATCAATGCCGACATCAGCGAACTGCAGGAGCGCGGGCAGCGGGTGCAGGCCCAGCTGCAACAGCGGCGCCCGGTCGCGCAGGGCCTGCAGCAGGTGCAGGCGGCCCTGGCCGACCGGCCCGGGTTCCTGCGCGAGGCCACCACCGAGTCCGCCGCGGCGGCCCTGTCGGCGCGCCTGCAGGATGCGGTAGCTTCGGCCAGCCCCGGCAACCGCAGCTGCACCATCAGCAACCGCTCGCCGTTGCAGGACACCAGTGCCGATGCGGTGTTCCCCAAGGTGGCCCTGCAGGTGCGCCTGCGCTGCGGCATTCCGGAGATGGCGGCGGTGCTGCACACCCTGGAAACCGGTCGCCCGCGCCTGTTCGTCAACAACCTCAACCTGCTCGCGCAACGTTTCCAGCAATCGCCGAATGAAACCGGCACCGGGCTGGATGTCTCCTTCGAACTGGTGGGGTACCTGCAGCCAGGCGGCGCGTCCGACGCCGGGGCGCCGACACCGGCCAGTGGCGCGATGCCGGCCGACGCCAGCGGCCTGACCCCGGCGACCGACGAGCCGACCGATGCCCAGGCAGCGGCCAACGCCAGCGCCATGGCCGCCGCGTACGCGGCGCAGGCCACCGCCGATGCGGCCGCCACCGCGACCGATGCGGCTGCGGCCGCTGCGGAGGGCGAGCATGAAGATTGAGCTGACCTCGCTGCGCAGCTGGTGGCTGGCCACGGCGGTGGCATGGGCCGCGGCGATCTGGATCGCCAGCCTGTTCGGGCTCGGCAGCCACCTTCCGCCAGCCGGCGAGGGCGATCGTGCCGCCTCGCCGCTGCCGGTGCTGCCGGCCGCCGCGCCGGAGCGGATCGCCTCGGCCGAGGCCTACGCGCAGATCGGGGCGCGCCCGTTGTTCGCCGAAGACCGCCGGCCGCGGCCCTACCTGCTCGGGGGCAGCGAACCGGGGGCATCCAGCGCGGTCAGCCTGACCGGGGTATTGCTCACCTCCGAGTTCAGCATGGCCATCCTCACCACCGACCAGAAACAGTCGCTGCGCCTGCGCCTCAACGGCGAGCCGGTCAACGGCTGGCAGCTGCTGGCGCTGGAACCGCGCAGCGCCACGGTCAGTGGCCCCGGTGGCACCCAGACACTGGAGTTGAGCGTGTTCAACGGCCAGGGCGGCGAGCCTCCGACGGTGCTGGGCAATCCGGTCAATGGCGCGGTGCCGCCGGCGGGCGCGGGGGTGTCGCCGTTGCCGTCGCCACCGGCATCCAGCCGCCCGGCCGCGACCAGCACGGTCAACCTCACCCCACCGGCCGCGACACCGCCGCCGGCCCCGACCCCCAGCGCACCGTCGCAGGGCCCCAGTGATGCGCAGATGCAAGCCATCCGCGCGCGCATCCAGGCGCGCCGCCAGCAGCTGCAGCAACAACAACAGCAACAGTCGCAGCGACCGCCCGCGGGCGGCTCCGGCCAGAACAACTAGAGTGCAAAGCATGACACTGCGTCTTTTCTCCCCGCGTCACTTCTGCCTGTCCCTCGCCCTTGCCCTGCTGGCAGGGTGCGCGTCGGTGCCCGCGCCGGACGTGCGCCGCAACGCGGTCCTCGATGGCAGCCACCAGGTGGTGGCCGGCGACGGCTCGCGCGAGGGCATCGACGCGCAACCGCTGGAGGCCGACGGCGCGCCGCAGGCGGTGATCCGCCGCGGCACCGGCAGCATGATCAACCGCAGCGCCGCCGCGGCCGCCGCGCCGTCGCTGGCGAACGCCGGCAACGGCACGGCCACCTTCAACTTCGAAGGCGAGTCGGTGCATGCGGTGGTCAAGGCGATCCTCGGCGACATGCTCGGCCAGAACTACGTCATCGCCCCGGGCGTGCAGGGCACGGTGACCCTGGCCACGCCCAAGCCGGTGTCGTCGGCACAGGCGCTGAACCTGCTGGAAATGGTGCTGGGCTGGAACAACGCCCGCATGGTGTACAGCGGCGGGCGCTACAACATCGTGGCTGCCGACCAGGCACTGGCCGGCACCGTGGCGCCGAGCACCGCGCCGGCCGCCAGCGCACGCGGCTTCGAGGTGCGCGTGGTGCCGCTGCAGTACATCTCGGCCACCGAGATGAAGAAGGTGCTCGAGCCGTATGCGCGGCCCAACGCGATCGTCAACGTGGACAGTGGCCGCAACGTGATCACCCTTGGGGGCACCCGCAGCGAACTGGAAAACTACCTGCGCACGGTCGAGATCTTCGACGTGGACTGGCTGTCGGGCATGTCGGTGGGCGTGTTCCCGATCCAGACCGGCAAGGCCGAGCAGGTCGCCGCCGACCTGGAGAAGGTGTTCGGTGAACAGAGCAAGACCCCCAGCGCCGGCATGTTCCGTTTCCTGCCGCTGGAAAATGCCAACGCGGTGCTGGTGATCACCCCGCAGGCGCGGTACCTGGACCAGATCCAGCAGTGGCTGGAGCGCATCGACAGCGCCGGTGGCAGCGCGCGCCTGTTCTCCTACGAGCTGCGTTACATCAAGGCCAAGGACCTGGCCGAACGCCTGGCCGAGGCGTTTGCCAACGAGAACGGCCGCAGCGGCCGTAACAGCCGCAGTTCGCTGGCCCCGGGCGCCACCCAGATGGAGCTGGGCAGCCGCGACAGCAACACCAACACCATTCCCGGCGCGGGCAGCAACGGCGATGGCAGCGGCCGCGCCGGCCTGGAGGGCAGCCTCAACCTGCCGCAGCGCGAGCCCGGCAATGCCAGTTTCAGCCTGGAAGTGCAGGGCGATACCGTCGGCGTCTCGGCGGTGGAGGAAACCAACACCCTGCTGGTGCGCTCCACCCCGCAGGCGTGGCGCTCGATCCGCGAGGTGATCGAGAAGCTCGACGTGATGCCGATGCAGGTGCACATCGAAGCCCAGGTGGCCGAAGTAGCACTCACCGGCGACCTCAGCTATGGCGTCAACTGGTTCTTCGAGCAGGCCGTGACCACCGGCAAGACCGAGAGCGGCATCGACCTGCCCAGCGCACTGGGGCGGTCGATCTGGGGCAGCATCTCCGGCGCCGTCGGCGACGGTGGCGTGGGTTGGACCTTCCTCGGCAAGAACGCCGCCGCGGTGGTCACCGCGCTGGACAAGGTCACCAACCTGCGCCTGCTGCAGACGCCGTCGATCTTCGTGCGCAACAACGCCGAAGCCACCCTCAACGTGGGCACCCAGATCCCGATCAACTCGGTCTCGGTCAATACCGGCATCGGTGGCGACAACACCTACAGCCAGGTGCAGTACAAGGACACCGGCGTGATCCTCAAGGTGCGCCCGCGCATCACCCGCGATGGCGTGGTGTTCCTGGACATCGTGCAGGAGATCAGCTCCGCCGGTGCCACCCCGTCCGGCTGCGATCCCGCCCGGAGCACCTGCAACCCGCCGATCAACACCCGCAAGATTTCCACCGAGGCGGCCGTGCAGAGCGGTGACACGATCATGCTGGCCGGGCTGATCACCGACTCGGACGAGGACGGGTCCGACGGCGTGCCCGGGCTGAGCAAGATTCCGGTGATCGGCGCGCTGTTCGGCAAGAAGACCCAGAAGAGCGGGCGTTCGGAAGTGATCGTGCTGCTCACCCCCACGATCGTGCGCAACGCCCAGGAGTCGCGCACCCTGACCGACGAATACAGCAGCCGCTTCCGCGCCATGGAGCCGCTGCCCAGCCGCGCGAGGAAGGACTGAGCCGCCGCGCCGCTGTCATCGCCACCGGCGCGCCTGCTACGCTGCGCCCACGCGGCGGCCTGCATGACCGGCCGCCAACCGCTCGCCGCGCACAGGGGGACCGATGGGGACGATCGTGTTGCTGCCGATCGGGGTCGATGACAGCGCCCTGGACCGGTGCCTGGGCGCACTGGATGCCGGTACGCCGGTCGGCACTGCCGTATGGCTGGCCGATGATGGCCAGGCCGGGCCGCGCGCGCAGGCGGTGATCGAACACTGGTTGGCGCACACGCCGTTGCAGGCCGAGTACACCCGGCGCGCGAGCAGCATCGGCGAGGTGGCCCATCTGGATGAAATGCTGCGTGCCTGCGCCGGTGCCGACGTGGTGGTGCTGGCGCCCGATGCGATTCCCGCTCCCGGCTGGCTGCAGCAGCTTGACGCGTGTTTTGCCCGCGACCCTTCGATCGGCTCGGCCACCCCGTGGTGCAACGCCGGTGAAACCGCCGCGTGGCCGCGCCTGGGCGAGATCGACCCGGTGCCCGACGATCTGGCTGCACTGGCCCAGGCCTGCGCGGCGCTGCCGCCGATGCATCCCGAGCTGCCCTCGGCAGTCACCCACGCGGTGCTGCTGCGGGCCAGTGCACGGCGCAAGGCCGGTGGCCTGGACATGCACAGCTACGGCTCCTGGAATGCGGCGCTGATCGACCTGAGCCTGCGCATGGCCGGCCTGGGCTGGCGCAACGCGCTGTGCGAAACCGCGTTCGTGGCCCGCGCCAGCGAGGCGCTGGCCTTCGACGGGGACATGGACGCGCTGGGCACGCGCTGGCCCGGTTGGCAGCCGCGCCTGGCCGCGTTCCTGATGACCGATCCGTTGCTGGCCCGCCGCCAGGCGCTGCAGCAGTTGCACCGGCAGGCGATAATGCCGCGTTCCCAGGGCGATCTGTTCGCCGTGCCCGCCGCCCCACCGGAGTGACCTGTTTGAGCCCTGCCATTGCCGCGATCATCGTCAGCTACCAGAGTGCCAGCACCCTGGAGGCCTGCCTGGGGCGGTTGCGCGTGGCTCGCGGCGTGGTCGAGATCCGGGTGGTGGACAACGGCTCCACCGATGCCACCCTGGACATCGTGCAGCGCCATGCCAGCGCCGACCCGCGCGTGCGCTTCATCGCCAACCCGGACAATCCCGGTTTCGCGGCCGCCAACAACCAGGGCGTGGCCGACAGCCAGGCGCCGTGGCTGGCCTTCATCAACCCGGACCTGCTGGTCGACGTGGACACCCTGGCGGTGCTCTGCGAGCGCGCGATGGCCCTCGGCGACTGCCTGCTCGGGGTCGAGCAGGTCGACGAACAGGGCCAGCCGGACGCCGCGGTGCGGCGTCGCGACCCGGATTTCGGCGCGATGCTGCGCTCGCCGGGGCAGGGTGCCCGGCTGGCGATCCCGGCCGACCCGGACCTGGCGCTGCAACCGGTGCCGGCCTTGTCCGGCGCGCTGCTGCTGATGCCGCGCGCGCTGTTTGACCGCATCGGTGGCTGGGACGCCGGTTACCGCCTGCATGCCGAAGACCTGGACCTGTGCCGCCGCGTGCGCCAGGCCGGCGCACTGGTGGCCATCGCCAACGACCTGCAGGTGGTGCACGTGCGCGGCGTGTCCAGCCGCTCGCGCCCGTTCTTCGTGGAATGGCACAAGCACCGTGGCCTGTGGCGCTACTTCCGCAAGTTCGAGGCGGGCCAGCGCAGCCTGCCGGTGCAGGGCGCGGTGTTCGCCGCGATCTGGGCCCACGCGCTGGCCCAGCTGCCGCGCCTGCTCAAGCCCCGGTAACGGCCGGTCATTAGGTCGGTGCCTTCGCGCAGGCGCATAATCGCCGGCATGATCATCCAGTCACTGCTCGACACCGACCTGTACAAATTCACCATGATGCAGGCGGTGCTGCATCAGCATCCCGGCGCCCAGGTCCAGTACCGGTTCAAATGCCGCACCCCCGGCATCGACCTGGCCAGCTGCATCGACCAGATCAATGCGGAGATCGACCACCTGTGCCAGTTGCGCTTCAGTGCGCAAGAGCTGGAATACATGCGCGGCCTGCGCTTCGTCAAACCGGACTTCGCCGATTTCCTCGGGCTGTTCCACCTGGACCGCAAGTACATCGACCTGCGCCCCTCGGCCAGCGTGCCCGGCGAGATCGAGCTGGACATCACCGGCCCGTGGTTGCACACGATCCTGTTTGAAGTGCCGCTGCTGGCGATCATCAACGAAGTCTGGTTCCGCACCACCACCACCGCCGATTTCGCCGAGGGCGAGCGCCGGCTGCAGGCCAAGACCGCGCTGCTGCGCGACACGCCGGGGTTCGAGCTGTGCCGCATCGCCGACTACGGCAGCCGGCGCCGGTACTCGCGCGAGTGGCACGCGCGCATGCTGCCGATGCTGCGCGATGCGCTCGGTGCGCAGTTCGTGGGCACCAGCAACGTGCATTTCGCCCGCCTGTACGGGATGACCCCGCACGGCACCATGGCCCACGAGTATCTGCAGGCCTTCCAGGCGCTCGGGCCGCGGCTGCGCGATTCGCAGGTGGCCGCGCTGGAGTCGTGGGCGCGCGAGTACCGCGGCGACCTCGGCATCGCCCTGTCCGACGTGGTCGGGCTGGATGCGTTCCTGCGCGATTTCGACATGTACTTCTGCAAGCTGTTTGACGGCGTGCGGCATGATTCGGGCGACCCGTTCGCATGGGGCGACCGCATGCTGGCCCACTTCAAGGACCGCCGCGTCGATCCCCGCAGCAAGGTGCTGGTGTTCAGCGATGGGTTGAACATCGAGAAGGTGATGCAGTTGTTCGACTACTTCCGCGGCCGCTGCCAGGTGGCCTTCGGCGTCGGCACCCACCTCACCAACGACCTGGGGCCGACGCCGCTCAACATCGTCATCAAGATGGTCCGCTGCAACGGCCAGCCGGTGGCCAAACTCAGCGACTCGCCGGGCAAGAGCATGTGCGACGACCCGGGTTACCTGTCCTACCTGCGGCAGGTGTTTGAACTTTCACCCGGGTAATACGCGCAAAAAAGCCACAATGAGGTGTGTTTCGGGGCAGTAAGTGACGCTGAGCGTCACTTTTCTGGGGAAATGTGATGCACATCACGTTGCACTGGCTAGCTTTCCGAACTTGGCCTACGATTTGCGTGATGGAAGTCACACTCGTTGGTTGTCACAGGGAGCAGTCCGGTGAAGGTTCTATCTGTTTTTGGTACCCGTCCTGAAGCCATCAAGATGGGGCCCTTGGTCCGCGCGCTGCATGCCGCGCCAGGCATCGAGTCCATCGTCTGCATCACCGGGCAACACCGGGCGATGCTTGACCAGGTGATGTCGCTGTTCGACATCCATCCCGATCACGACCTCGACGTGATGGTCGCCAACCAGACCCTCAACGGGCTCTGCTCGCGCCTGTTCACCAAGCTCGATGCGCTCTACGAGCAGGTGCAGCCGGACCGGGTGCTGGTGCACGGCGATACCAGCACGGCGATGACCGCGGCCCTGGCCGCCTTCCATCGACGCATCCCGGTGGCGCACGTGGAAGCCGGGCTGCGCACCGGCGACCTGCAGCAGCCCTGGCCGGAAGAGATGAACCGCCGGGTCATCGACGTGGTCGCCGACCACCTGTTCGCACCGACCAACAGCTCGCGCTACAACCTGGAGCAGGAAAACCTGGCCGGGCGCATCAGCGTGACCGGCAACACCGTCATCGACGCGCTCAAGCAGACCGTCGAGCGGATCGACCACGACGCCCATCTGCGCGCCGAGATCGATGCGCACTTCCCCTTCCTGGCAACGGACCGCAAGCTGCTGCTGGTCACCGGCCACCGCCGCGAGAACTTCGGCGGCGGCTTCGAGAACATCTGCCGCGCGCTGGCCGAGCTGGCCCAGCGCGATGACCTGCAGATCGTGTATCCGGTCCACCTCAACCCGAACGTGCAGGGCCCGGTGCATGCGCACCTGGGCGGGCTGGACAACGTGCACCTGATCGCGCCGCAGGATTACCTCAACTTCGTCCGCCTGATGCAGC
The DNA here is from genome assembly GCA_002435595.1 of Stenotrophomonas maltophilia. GTDB lineage: Bacteria > Pseudomonadota > Gammaproteobacteria > Xanthomonadales > Xanthomonadaceae > Stenotrophomonas > Stenotrophomonas maltophilia_AC. Next base: position 79,549 of record DJBL01000091.1, on the reverse strand, counting down.
GTGCGCACGTGGTGCTCACCGACTCCGGCGGCGTGCAGGAAGAAGCACCGGCGCTGGGCCGGCCGGTGCTGGTGATGCGCGATGTCACCGAACGCCCCGAAGCGGTGCAGGCCGGCGTGGTACGCCTGGTCGGCACCGATCCGGCGCGGATCGTCGCGGCGGTGCATGCCGCCTGCGATGGCCCGCGCGTAGCGGCGCACTTCATCGCCGATGCCAGTCCCTACGGCGATGGCCGCGCGTCGGCACGGATCGTGGCCGCCCTGCGCGGCGAGCCGTTCGACGAGTTCGTGGCGGCCCATCCGGCCCCCATCTCCCATACCTCCCTTTCCGAACTGACGCCATGACCCAGACCAACCGTAGTACCGCACGTTTCCCCAAGGTATTACCGCTGGCCTTGGTCCTGGCCCTCCCACTCAGTCCTGTCCATGCCGCCGACACCGCGGCCGGGCAGTTCACCGAGTGGGCCGCCGACGCTACCGTGACGCGCAGCATGACCCTGCGTGAACTCGGCTTCCGCCAGCCGTTGACCCTCAGCGGCCAGGAAAGCCAGCGCGAAATCTACCTGCCGGTGCCGGCCGGCGTGCCCACCCGCGATGCGCAGTTGCAGCTCGACGGGCGCTACGTGCGCGGGCACACCGGGCGCAGCTCGGGGTTGTGGTCGGTGGACGGCGACCCGGTCGCCGCGCGCTCGATCACCGATCCGCAGGGCGATGCCAGCCAGCTGCTGGCCATCGACGGCCTGCCGCGCGACAACGGCTTCGTGCGGGTCAACGTGGGCTGGTGGTCGGTGGTCTCGGACTACCGCTGCGCCGACCAGAGTGCCCCGGCCAACGTCCTGCGCCTGTCGCCCGACTCGCGCTTCAGCTACCGCTTCGACGGGCGCGCGGTGAACACCGTGGCCAAGGCCTGGGGCGCGCTGCCGGCACGGGTGCGCCTGCTGGTCGATGGCAAGGCGTTGCAGGCACCGGCCTACGACGCGGCCTGGCGGGTCGGCGCGGCGCTGCGCAACGGCGGCAAGCAGGTGGAGGTGGTGGCACTGCCGGTGGTGGGCAGCACGGTGGATCTGACCGGCATCAGCATCCCCGCCAGCCTGCAGGGCGTACCGGCCTACGCGGCGCTGGCCGCCGGCGGCAGCCAGCACCGCATCGGCTCGCTGGCCGAAGTCGGCGCGCTGTTGTCGCTGCGCGACAGCGGTCCGCTGGCGGTGGACGTGGCCATCAGCACCGATCCACTGCGCGCCGGCGTGCGCGCCGCGCTGGACGCGTTGGCCACGCAGGTGGGCGCCAGCGGCGGCGACGCCGCCACGGCATTTGCCGCCTGGCGCGGCAGCGACATGGTTGCACTGGAAAAGGGCACCGGCACCGGATCGGTGAGCGTGGCCGCGGTGGCCGGGCGTCCGACCCTGGTGGTGGGCGCCGATGCCGGGGCCAAGGTGGCCGGGCTGCTCAGCGAGCAATGGCGCGCCTATGCGCTGGGCCGCAGCCTGCAGGTGGCCCAGGCCAGTCCGGTGGTGGTGGGCGAGGACACCGTCCTGCTCAGCCGCCTGGGCAACATGGCCGGCACCCTGGACATCGTCACCCGTGGCGATCGTACTGCCAGCTTTGAACTGGGCGCGCTGTCGGCCGATGGCCGCCTGCCCGAACAGGTCGTGGTCGACGTCTCGGCCGCACCCAACGCCGCCGGCCAGGGCGCGGTGGCCAGCATCTACTTCAACGATTACCTGCTGGGCGCCAAGGTGCTCGCCGCCGACGGCAAGCCGCAGCGGCTGGTCGCCAAGGTTCCGGCGTACGCGCTGGCCGCGCGCAACGAAGTGCGGGTCAGCTTCCTGCGCCAGCCGGCACGCCCATACTGCCACGATCCGGCCACCGCGTTCCCGGTGTCGATCCTGCCCAGCAGCCACCTCAAGCTCGCCAAGCGCACCCTGGACACCGACTTCGTCGGCGCCGCCAGCCAGCTGGCGCATGCCAATGACGTGTTCGTGCCGGCCACCTGGCTGCAGGATGCCCCGGCATCGCTGGCCAAGGTGATCGCCGTCGCCAGCGCGGTCGGCGTGGCGCCGCAGGCGGCCGAACTGAAGGTGGTCGCCGCCGGCACCGCGATCAGCCCGGCGCGCCCGTACCTGGCCTTTGCACTGGCCCCGTCCGGGGTGGATCCGGCCGGTCTCAAGGATGGCCGCCTGGTGGTTGGCGGTGGCAAGCAGCCGCTGCTGGACGTGGCCGGCCTGGACCGTGCCGCCGCCGTGCAGGTGGTCGACGCCGGTGGCCACACCGGCGTGCTCTACAACGATCTGGGCGCGCAGGGGCCGCTGCTGGACCAGCCGTTCCGGCTGCTGCGCGGCGACCTGGCCGTGCTCGACGGCAGTGGCGTGGTCAGCGACTTCGACAGCCACGACCCCTATGGCGCGCGCCTGGCGCAGACCGGCAATCCGCAGCCGTGGTGGCAGCAGCACATGGTCTGGCTGCTGGTGCTGGTCGGCCTGGTGGTGTTCGCGCTGCTGGCCGCCCGCGTCGCCCAGATCCGTCGTCGCCGCGCCTCCGGCACCAGCGGTCACTGACCGGCCGTGGACGGACTGTTCTGGAACATACAGCTGGCCAACTACTACGCCGTCCTGGAAACAGTGGCGGCGGCGGTGGCCGTGCTGATCCTGATCTCCAGCCTCGATGACCTGTTCATCGACATCTGGTACTGGGTCCGCGAAAGCTGGCGCACGCTCACGGTCAAGAAGCGTCGCGAGTACCGCCCGCTGACCCAGCAGGACCTGCTGCAGCGTCCAGAACAGCCGTTGGCGATCATGGTGCCGGCCTGGGCCGAGTACGACGTGATCGCGCAGATGGTGGAAAACATGATCGATGTGCTCGACTACCGCGAGTACATCGTCTTCGTCGGCACCTACCCCAACGATGCCGAGACCATCGCCGAAGTGGAGCGCATGCGCCGGCGCTACAAGCGCCTGCGTCGGGTGGAGGTGCCGCACGCCGGCCCGACCAGCAAGGCCGACTGCCTGAACTGGCTGATCCTGTCGATCTTCGATTACGAGAAGCGCCACGACATCGAGTTCGCCGGGGTGATCCTGCACGACAGCGAAGACGTGCTGCATCCGATGGAGCTGCGCTTCTTCAACTACCTGCTGCCGCGCAAGGACATGATCCAGCTGCCGGTGACCTCGCTGGACCGCGAGTGGTATGAGTTGATCGCCGGGGTGTACATGGACGAGTTCGCCGAATGGCACGCCAAGGACCTGGTGGTGCGCGAGAGCGTGTCCGGCATGGTGCCCTCGGCCGGCGTCGGCACCTGCTTCTCGCGCAAGGCGCTGCTGGCATTGAGCGCGGCCACCGACAACCAGCCCTTCAACACCGACAGCCTCACCGAGGACTACGACGTCGGCGCGCGGCTGGCGGCGATGGGCATGCACTCGATTTTCGCCCGCTTCCCGGTGCAGTTCCGCGTGCGCCGCCCCTCGTGGTTCGGCTGGGGACCGGTGCGCGAAAGTACCCAGTCGATGGCACTGTGCGTGCGCGAATACTTCCCCGACAACTTCCGCGCCTCCTATCGGCAGAAGGCGCGCTGGGTGCTGGGCATCGGCCTGCAGAGCTGGGAGACGCTGGGCTGGCGCGGCTCGCTGGCCACCAAGTACCTGCTGGCGCGCGACCGCAAGGGCATCGTCACCTCGTTCATCAGCATCATCGCCTACATCATCTTCCTGCAGCTGCTGCTGTTCTGGCTGCTCAAGGTGACCGGGGTGTGGACCACGCAGTTCCCGACCATCTTCCAGGCCGGCACCTGGCAGATGAATGTCGCCCTGATCACCACCGCCGCGCTGGCCACCCGGGTCGTGCAGCGCTTCTACTTCGTCAACCGGCTGTACGGCTGGGAACACGCGTTGATGTCGATCCCACGCATGGTGGTCGGCAACATGATCAATTTCATGGCCACCGCCCGCGCGTGGCGCATGTTCCTGCTGTACCTGCTGTTCGGCAAGCGCATGGTCTGGGACAAGACCATGCACGATTTCCCCAGCGCCTCGCAGCTGGTGCAGACCCGCAAGCGCCTGGGCGAACTGCTCACCACCTGGCAGGCGGTGGAGCCGGAGCGCCTGGAAGAAGCGTTGCAGCAGCAGCAGGGCGGGCGCCAGCAGCCGCTGGGCCGGATCCTGGTGTCGCAGGGCTGGCTGGACGATGAAACCCTGGCCGAGGCGATTGCCTTCCAGGGCGACCTGTCGCGTGCGGTCATCGACGTGGACTACCTGCAGGCCGGGCAGTTCCCGATTTCGGTGGAGGCCTGCGTGCAGTGGCGCCTGCTGCCGTTGCCGGGCAGCACCGGCGCCACCCTGTCCATTGCCGTGGCCAACCCGCTCAGCGATGCCGAGCAGGCACAGCTGCTGCAGGACGTGCAGGCCAGCGTGGTGGAACAGTCGATCGCCCGCGAAAGCGAGATCAATGCCGGCCTGCGCCTGATCAGCGGTGAGACCTACCGCATCGACGCGGTGCCGCTGCTGGGCGACCTGCTGGTGGAAATGCGCCTGATCGCCCGGGACCAGTTCGAGCGCGTGCTGGACGAATACAAGCCGCAGCGCGATGGGCGCATCGGCGACTACCTGGTCAAGCACGGCGTGGCCACCGAAGCGGCGATTGCCGAAGCGGTGCGCGAACAGCACCGTCGGTCCGGACAACCCCAATACAGCGCCGACGGAGAGCTGAAGGCATGAGGACCACCCTGCTTTCCAGCGTGATCGCGCTGACGCTGTTCGGCCTGGGCAGCGCCAGTGTGCACGCACAGCAATCCCTGCCGCTGTCCGGCAACGCCTACCGCATCGCCGAGCAGGCTTTTGGCGCCTACGACCGCGGCGACTACGCCCAGGCCTACCGTACTGCCACCGAGGCCGCGCGCCTGCGCCCGGACGTGGCCCGGCTGCGCCTGCTGCAGATCTACGCGGCGCAGAAGCTGGGTCGCAGCGACCAGGCGCGCGCGCTGGCACAGCGCGCCATCGCCGATGGCATCGTTGATCCGGCATTGCCGGCGCTGGCCGCGGCCGCACCGCGCGGGACTGCCGCCACCGGTACGCGCGCGGTGGCCGCCGCCCGCCCGACGGCCGCCGAGCTGGCCTACCAGCGCGCGTTCGCGTTGGCGACCCAGGCCTACGAGGCCTACAACAACGACCGCATGGCCGAAGCGGCCAGCAAGGCCGAGCAGGCGTTCCGCCAGCAACCGCAGCAGGGCGCGTGGGCGACGCTGTGGGTGGCCTCGCTGGAGGCGCAGCAGCAGCTGGAACAGGCCGACGCGGCCGCCGCCACGGCGATCCAACTGGGCGCGCCGAACGTGGGCGACCTGCAGGCCAAGCGCGTTGCGCTGGGCCGGCAGCGGGCGGTCAAGCCGGCGCAGGAGGGCTACCAGGCCCTGATCGCGCAGGACTTCGCCGCAGCCACCCGCTCTGCCCGGCAGGCAGTGGAGCGTGCGCCGGATGTCGCCTCGCACCGGCTGCTGCTGATGACCTCGCAGATGCTCGATGAGCAGTTGCCCGCGGCCGAGCTCACCGCCGACCAGGCCCTGCTCAATGACAGCGATGACACCGTGGCCCTGGTGATGCGTGCCTACCTGCGCCAGCGCCAGGACAAGACCGCCGAGGCCAACGCCGATTTCGACGCCGCGCTTACCCAGGACTGGCTGGACGCCCAGCAGCTGCGCAACGTGCGCCTGCTCGCCACCGATGCGGCGATCGCCGCCGGTGACCGCGCGCGCGCCGCCCAGCTGCTGCAGCCGCTGCAGCAGGACACGTTTGCCGACCTGGATGCCGATGCGCGCAAGACCGTGCAGGATGCGGTCGCCGAGCGCGGCAAGGCGCTGGCACGGGCCCGGCCGGGTGCGCAGCTCACCCTGGCCGACTACCCGGCACCGTTCCAGCAGTGCCGCGATACCCCCTACGGCACCCAGTGCGAAGTGATGCCCGCCGACCTGCAGGGCGAGGGCGGGGCATCGCAGCGTGCCTATGCCGCCTTCGGCCGACAGGACTACCAGGAGGCCATCCGCCAGGCGCAGCAGGCGGTCAGCGATGACCCGGGCAACAGCAACCTGCAGGCACTGCTGACCACCACGCTGTCGGCCGGTGATCGGGCCCAGGCCGCCCAGGCGCGGCAGCGCCTGGACGCCGCATTGGCCGAAAAGCCCCAGGACGCCGGCCTGCTGATGCAGCGCGGCTACCTCTACCAGCGTACCGGCGAACCCGGGCAGGCGCTGGCCGACTTCCGCGCGGCCGAGGCCACCGGCAAGGCACCGCCCAGCGTGATCCTGGACCAGGCCTATGCCAGCGCCGCCACCGGCGCCAACCGCGAGGCCGTGACCCTGCTGCGCGGGGCGATCGACAGCGCCGATGCCGGCACGCTGAAACTGGACAAGGCGCAGCGCTACAACACCCGCAGTTCCATCGCCAACCTGTCGCGCGAGTGGGGCATCATCGCCTCGGCCGGCTATCGTGGCGCGCGCCAGGCCGCCACCAACCTGGGCGGCGCGGCGATCAGCACGCCAGGCGATTCGGTGTTCGGCACGCTGGAAGCCTTCTGGCGGCCGCCGCAGCTGAACAACCGCCACGGCACGCTGGAAGCCTACGCACGCATCGCCAACACGCTGTACGACGAAGGCGGTACGTTCGAATCGATCCTGGCCGTGGACCCCTGCACCGGCGAAGCCACCGAGGACGCGCGTGCCCGTGCCGAACGCCTGAGCCGCTCGCGCTCGATCGCCGGCTGGCCTTCCACGATTGCCTCGTTCGGCGTGCGCTATGCGTTTGGCCAGACCGGCCTGAGTGCCGGCATCGAACGCCGCCAGTTCGTCGGTACCGCCACCCGCAACGGCGGCGTGTATCCCGATTCGGCCGCGATCCAGTGCCGTATCCAGATCGAGTCCAACCGCCCGCTGCAGATCAACACGCTGGCGCGCTACCGCCTGGACAGCAATGCCGGTGGCTGGATGTCCTACCTGACCTATGGCTTCTACAAGGGCACCGGCGTGCGCACCGATGTCAACCAGTGGTGGACGGTCAGCGGCTATGCCCAGGCCGGCCTGAGCTGGGACGACAACCGCGCCCACTTCAGCATCGACGCGCTGGACGCCAACGGCGATCCGTCGCAGCGCATCCTGCAGTCCGATGGCCGCCTGCGTCGCCAGCAGTGGTTCGGCGCGGCCGAAGTGCGTGCCGGGCGCAGCTACCGTTTCGGCGCCGAGCAGACCCGCTGGGTGGTCAACCCGTACCTGGTGGTGGGCGCGGACTGGATCGACCAGACCTCCAAGGTCCGTGGCATCGCGTACCCGCTGATCGGCGCGCAGTCCTTCACCTTGTCCGACACCGCCAGCAGCTGGTCGCTGGGGGCCGGTCCCGGCGTCGGCGTGCGTTACTGGTTCCGCGAAGACCATTACAACGCCGCGCGTTCCTATCTCGACCTGGCGGTGCAGTACCGCTTCGCCATCGGCGGCGGCGACACGCAGCGGGCCAAGGGCCTGTTTGCCACCGCCACGCTCTACTACTGACCCTGGAAAAGGACCCGACGATGATCCCTCCCCGATCCACGCTCCGTCCCACCCGCCTGCGACCGCTGTGGCTGGCCGTGCTGTGCAGCGCGCTGTGCGCCAGCGCACCGGCGATGGCACAGACTGCACCGGCAGCGGCCACCACGGCCAACCAGGATTCGTCGATCGTGTTGATCGGCAAGGACGGCTGGCTGTTCCCTGCGTGGGGCAGCCTGACCGACGTCGACGCGCCGGCGATCGCCCGCAACACCCAACTGGTGGCCCAGGCGCGGACCGCGCTGGCCGCCGCCGGGGTCAAGCTGGAAGTGCTGGTGCTGCCGGACAAGGCGCTGTTCTACGAAGACAAGCTGCCTGACGGCAAGCGTCTTGGCGACGCCGTGCGCGGCCGCTATGCACTGGTGCACGATGGCCTGGACAAGGCTGGCGTGCCCTCGGTGGATGCGTTGCAGGTGCTGCGCCAGGTCAAGCAGGGCGGGCAGGAAGTGTTCTACCGCAGCGACCAGCACTGGACCCAGCCGGCCGCCGATGCGATCGCCGTGGCCGTGGCCGCGCAGGTCCGCCAGCAGGTGCCGCAGCTGCAGGGCCAGGCCGGCACCGGCATGGCGCTGGGCAGCGAGATCAAGGAGCGCCGCTTCGGCGACCTGGCCGAACTGTTCCTCACCGATGCCCAGCGCAAGGCGATCGGCCGCGACACCTTCACCGTGCGCCGCCAGGCCGAGCAGCAGTCGCTGCTGGATGATGCGCCGGCGCCGGTGCACGTCACCGGCCACAGCATGGTGCAGCCGTACTTCGGTTTCCCGCAGAAGCTCTCCAACGTGCTTGATCGGCCGGTCTCGGTGAACTGGAAGCCGGGCAACGTCGGCCACTGGGTGATGCTGCTGGAGTACCTGGAGTCGCCCGAGTTCCGCCAGCACAAGCCGCAGGTGCTGGTGTGGCAGATGTTCGAGCCGTCCTACGTGCAGGGCCCGGATGCGCGTGGGCAATGGGACAACGCTTCGATCATGACGCCGGCGCAATGGACCGCGCGGCTGAACAAGGCACTGGGGCAGTAACCCGATGAGTGCACGTCCTGGCGCGCCCGCGCCCTTGCCTCCGGCCGCGCCCGCCCGTGCCCACCGGCCCACGACGGTGGTGGTGATCGTGTTGCTGGTCATCGGCCTGCTCGCCGGCGCCTGGATGCTGGGCAAGGCGAAGATCCCGGCGGCCGCGCTGGCTCCGGCGCGCTGGGCCGATGGCGAAGCCGGCCGTGCCATCAACGAAGCGCTCAAGCTGCCGGTGCAGTCCCAGGCCGACCTGGCCACTGCCGCGCTGCGCTACCGCCTGCTCGGCGACCTCGGGCCGCAGGTCGCGCTGGGCTGCCCGGATTGGCTGTTCTATCGCGATGGCCTGCGCCCGCAGCCTGGCGCGGGCGAGCAGGTGTTGGCCCAGCGCGTGCGGCTGATGCAGCACTGGTCGGCCCAGCTCAAGGCGCAGGGCGTGCAGTTGCTGGTGGTGGTGGTGCCGGACAAGTCGCGGATCGAGCAGGCGCATACCTGTGGGCTGCGCCATTCGGTGCCGATGCGCGCGCGCCTGGCGCAGTGGCAGCAGGCGCTTGCCGCCGCCCGGGTACCGGCCACCGATCTGCTACCGGTGTTGGCGGACGGCAGTGCGCCGATGTTCTTCCGCACCGACGTGCACATGAACCGGATCGGGGCGCAGCGTGCGGCCGACGCCGTGGCGGCATCGGCGCTGCCGCTGCTGGGTGGGCCGGGCGCGCAGGCGTTCGAGGTCGGTGCACCCGGCGCGCCGAAGCCGCGGATGGGCGACCTGATCGTGCTGGCCGGGCTGGAGAAGGCCGCGCCGGCTTGGCGCCCGGCGCTCGACCGCGAGCCGGAGCAGGCGATCACGCCGCTGCGCAGCGGCGGCCTGCTCGACGACACCCCGCCGGTGGAAGTACTGCTGCTGGGCAGCTCCAACGGCCGCCGCAGCCTGTTCGCCGAACGCCTGGGCAATGCCCTGGGGCGCGAAGTGTGGAACCAGAGCCTGGATGGCGGACAGTTCTCCGGTGCGCTGCTGGCGGCCTGGCCGCAGCGGGCGCAGTGGCCGCCGACGCTGAAGCTGGTGGTCTGGGAATTCTCTGAAATGGCCCTGTCATTGCCGTTGACCGACGGTGAGCAGGCAACGCTGGCCGAGATCGACTGAGCGCTACGGACGATGCTTTTCAACTCCTTCCTGTTCCTGCTGGTGTTCCTGCCGATCGCACTGGGCGTGCATTACGCGCTGGGTGCGGTGCGGCCGCGGCTGGCCGCGTTGTGGCTGTGCGTGGCCTCGATCGTGTTCTATGGCTGGTGGAACCCGCAGTTCGTGATCCTGCTGTCCGGCTCGATCGTCTTCAACTACCTGGTCAGCCTGGTGATCCTGGCGCTGGCCAAGCGCCCGAAACTGCAGCTGCTGGCCACCGCACTGGGCGTGGCCGCCGACCTGCTGCTGCTGGTGCACTACAAGTACTTCGCGGCGATGGTGAACTTCGTCGGCGAGATGGGCTTGAACGTCGGCCCGATGGATGCGCTGATCCTGCCGCTGGGCATCTCCTTCTTCACCTTCACCCAGATCGGTTACCTGCTGGACTGCCGCGCCGGCGTGGTCAACGACCGCAGCCCACTCAGCTACGTGCTGTTCGTGACCTTCTTCCCGCACCTGATCGCCGGTCCCATCCTCCATCACAAGGAGATGATGCCGCAGTTCAGCAAGCGCGAAACCTATCGCTTCCAGGCCGACAACCTGTCGGTGGGCGGCATGCTGTTCGTGATCGGGCTGGCCAAGAAAGTGCTGCTGGCCGATACCATCGCCCCGTATGCCGATGCCGGCTTTGCCTCCACCGGCGAGGTCCAGTTCTGGGGCGCCTGGGCCACCGCGCTCAGCTACGCGCTGCAGTTGTACTTCGATTTCTCCGGATACTCGGACATGGCCCTGGGCCTGGCCCGCATGTTCGGCATCCGCTTCCCGCTCAACTTCAACTCGCCCTACAAGGCGACCAGCGTGATCGATTTCTGGGCGCGCTGGCACATGACCCTGACCCGCTACATCACCGCCTACCTGTACTACCCGGTGGCGATGGCGGTGACCCGCTGGCGCACCCGTCATGGCCGCGCCACCGGTCCGGCGGCGGTGGCCTCGGCCGGCGGCTTCCTGTCGATGATCGTGCTGCCCACGGTGTGGGCGATGGGCCTGGCCGGGATCTGGCATGGCGCGGGCCTGCAGTTCCTGATCTTCGGCCTGCTGCATGCCGGCTACCTGTCCATCAACCACGCCTGGCGCGTGTTCGTCGGCGGCCGCAAGCCGGCCGCGCTGCGCCAGCTGCGCTGGTACCAGCATGCCGGCTATGTGCTGCTCACCTTCGGTGCGGTGCTGGTGGCGCAGGCCTTCTTCCGCGCCGATGGCGTGCACGATGCGTGGGAACTGGTCCAGGCCATGTTCGGCGTGCGCGGCTGGGAAAGCCTGGAGAACCTGGGCTACCTTGGCGGCATGGGGCTGGGCGATGGCTGGCGCCTGCTGGCCGGGCACCACGTGCAGCTGCTCTATATCCTGGTGCTGCTGGCCATTGTCTGGCTGGCACCCAACGCCCAGCAGATCATGGGCGTGTACGGCCCGTCGCTGGCCAAGCCGAGCCCGGCGCCGCGCGCGTGGATGCGCTGGCAGCCCAACTGGCAGTGGCTGCTGGTGATGCTGCTGATGCTGGGCCTGTCGCTGCTGAGCCTGCACAAAGAATCCCGTTTCCTCTACTTCCAGTTCTGACAAGGTGAACCCGATGGATATCCAGACCCTCCAGGCCCAGTTGATCGACATCGTCGAAGCGGTGATCGGCACCCGCGTGCAGCCGGACGAGTACATGGAGTCGCTGTTCGACTCGATGTCCAAGGTGCAGCTGATGGTCGAGGTCAAGGACCGCCTCGGCGTGACCTTGCCGGTCGATGAGATCGACGCACTGGTCGATTCGGTGCAGGTGCTGGCCGACTACGTGGCCGCGCACCAGCGCTGAGCCTTCCCCACCTGCAGGAGCTGCCCGCATGCGCTTCGATTTCGACCACTGCCGCTTCGTCGAGCTGGACCGCGCGCCACACGCGCCGGCCCTGCACGATGCCGATGGCACCCTGGACTGGGCCGCGCTGCATGCGGCGACCCAGGCATGGATCGTGCGCGCGCAGGCGGCCGGGGTGCAGCCCGGGCATGCGCTGGTGATCTCCGGGCACAAGCAGTCCGCGTTCGTGGTGGCCATGCTCGGCTGCCTGCAGATGGGCGTCACCTACGTGCCGGTGGACACCATCAACCCGGCCGCGCGGCTGCAGCGGATCACCCAGCTCACCCACGCCGGCGCGGTCTACGATGCGGCCACCGACAGCTTCGGGCCCGGTGCCGATGCACCACGCGCGCTCAGCGTGCCGGACCTGGCCTACATCATGTTCACCTCCGGCAGCACCGGTGACCCGAAGGGCGTGCAGATCGGCCGCGACAGCGTGGCGCTGTTCGCCGGCTGGATCGGCCACTGCCTGCAGCTGGGTGAGGCGCCGGCCTTCCTCAACCAGATGCTCTTCAGCTTCGACTTCTCGCTGTTCGACCTGTGCGGCGCGCTCGGCCTGGGCGGCAGCTGCGTGCTGTGCCCGCGCGAGGTGATCGCCGACAGCGAGCGCTTCGTCGAGCACCTGCGCCACTCGGCCGTGGCGGTGTGGGCGTCCACGCCGTCGTTCGTGCGCCAGCAGATGCTCAACCCGCGCTTCAACGCCGAGCACCTGCCATCGCTGCGCGTGTTCGTGTTCGGCGCCGAATCGCTGACCCCGCGCGTGGCCGAGGAACTGTGGGCGCGCTTCCCGCAGGCACGCATCATCAACTCCTACGGTCCCACCGAGGCCACCTGTTCCACCACCTGGGTGGACATCGACCCGGCCCTGCGCGCGGCGGCGCCCAACCCGTTCCCGATCGGGGTGGCCAAGCCCTACGCCGAGGTCTTCATCGACGACGGCGAAATCTGCATGGCCGGCGACCACGTCATGCGCGGCTACCTGGATCGTCCGGACCTGGACCAGGGCGTATTGTTCGACCACCACGGCAAGCGCGCCTACCGCAGCGGCGACCTCGGCGACCTGGATGCGGAAGGGCGGGTGTACTTCCGCGGCCGCAAGGATGACCAGATCAAGCTCAACGGCTACCGCATCGAGCTGGCCGAAGTGGATGCCTCGCTCTCCACCCTGGCCGGCGTGGTGGCCGGCGCGGCGGTCGTGTTGCGCCGCCCCGACGGCAGCCTGGTGCGCATGATCGGCTTCGTTGAACTGTCCCAGCCGGGCGAGGGGCTGGTGCAACCGTTGCCCGCCGCGCTGCAGGACTGGAAGGAACAGCTGGGCCGCCGCGTGCCGCCGTACATGATTCCCTCCGAACTGATCGCCGTCGATGCGTTGCCCACCGGCAACAGCAACAAGGTCGATCGGCGACAACTCGAGCAGCGCTACGCATTGGCGCGCACGCTCCGCAGCAAGGAACCCAACCCATGAACCTGTCTCTGCTTCCACTCGCCACCGCGCTGCTGGCGCTCGCTCCACTGGCCGCCCACGCCCAGCAGGCGGGCCAGGAAGGTCGCCTGGCCCAGCTGTATGCAGCGCGCCCGCCGGCCGGTTCGGCGTTCGTGCGCGTCCTCAATCCCGGTAGCGCCGCGCTCAAGGTGGCCGTCGGCGGCGGTGCCGAGCAGAGCATCGGCCCGGCCACGCGCGCCACCCGCTATGCGATCGTCGAAGGCGGCAAGCCGTTCACCCTGCGCGTGGCCGGCAAGCCGCGCAGCCAGGCCCAGGTCGCCGCGGGCAGCTTCACCACGCTGGTGCTCGATGCCGCGGCCCCGTCCCGGCCGCTGGCCGTGCTCGCCGATGGCGGCGGCACCAGCGATGCGCTCAAGGCCGAGATCCGCTTCTACAACCTGGCCAGTGGTTGCCCGCAGGGGCGCCTGGCGATGGCCGACAAGGGCCCGGTGGTGTTCCCCGCGGTTGCCGCCGGCAGCAGCAGTGCGCGTGGCATCAACCCGGTCAAGGCACGCCTGGTCGCCGGCTGCGGCAGCAAGGACAGCGCCGCGCTGGCGCTGCCGGCCCTGCAGCCGGGTGACCATTACAGCCTGTTCCTCACCGGCAGCGCCGCCGCCCCGGTGCTGCAGGGCCAGCTCAGCGGCACCGACGCGGTGGGCCGCTGATCCTATGCAGGCGCGTCCGGTATTCCGCGAAGACCATGAGCTGTTCCGCGAGCAGGTACGGCGCTTCATCGCCGAACGGATCGCTCCGCATTACGCCCAGTGGGAGCGCGATGGCATCACGCCGCGCGCACTGTGGCGGGCGGCGGGCGAGGCCGGCCTGCTCAACTGCCAGTTGCCTGATCCCTACGGCCTGGGCGGCGACATCGGCCATGCCGCCTGCGTGATCGAGGAACTGGCCCGCGCCAATTACCTGGGCATCGGCTTCTCGATCCATTCGGACATGGTCGCACCCTACCTGATGCAGTACGGCACCGCGGAGGTGCGCGATCGCTGGCTGCCGGCGATGGCGCGCGGGGAGGTGATCGGTGCCATCGCGATGACCGAGCCGGGTGCCGGCAGCGACCTCAAGGCGATCCGCACCCGCGCCGAGCGCCAGGGCGGGCATTACCTGCTCAACGGCCAGAAGACCTGGATCACCAATGGCAGCAATGCCGACGTGGTGGTGGTGGTGGCGACCGTGGCCCCCGAACTGGGCGCGCGCGGGCTGTCCCTGTTCTGCGTGGATGCCGCGCTGCCCGGGGTCACCCGCGGCGCGCCGATGCCCAAGATCGGCCAGCACGCCCAGGACACCAGCGAGCTGTTCTTCGAGAACGTGGCGGTGCCGGTCTCGCACCTACTGGGCGATGAACAGCGCGGGTTTGATTACCTGGGCGAACAGCTGGCCGCCGAACGCATGGCCATCGCGCTGCGCGCGGCGGCCTCGGCCGAGGGCATGCTGGCTGAAACCGTGGCTTACGTGCGCCAGCGCAAGGCCTTCGGCCGCTTCCTGATCGACCACCAGAACACCCGCTTCGTGCTCGCCGACGCAACGGCCCGGCTGGCGATGCTGCGCAGCTTCCTGGACCAGTGCCTGGCCGAGCAACTGCAGGGCAGGCTGGATGCGACCGTGGCGGCGATGGCCAAGCTCAACGCCACCGAACTGCAGGGGCAGGTGCTGGATGACCTGCTGCAGTTGCATGGCGGCTATGGCTACAGCAGCGAGTACGGCATCGGCCGCGCCTGGACCGATGCGCGCGCGCTGCGCATCTTCGGCGGCAGCAGCGAAATCCTGCGCGAGATCATCGGCCGCACGCTCTGAGCGCAGTGCCCGGCCTGTCCTGACCGCCGGGTGCCGTTGCCGCTACGGCAGGATTCGAACGACGGCCGGCATGGCAGCCTACAGGCCCCAATGCCGTCGCAGCGCCTTGGCCTGCGGCGTATCCTGGGACAGCCACGGGTCCAGCGCGTATACCAGCACCTGCTCGGCGCCGCTGTCGGCGGCCCAGGCCAGTTGGCGCTCGATCCGCGCGGCATCGGCGGTCTCGCCCTTGAACCCGGTGCCGTCCGTGTTGGCCCCGGGCAGCTCGCGGAACAGCTCCACGATCGCATCGAAGGCCACCCCGCGTTGGGCCAGCATCGCCAGCAACGGCTTGAGCTGCTGCACGTTGCCGGCACCGGCAACGCCGACCCCGTCCTGCACCATCGGCCGCAACGGCACCTGGTCCAGTACGCTGGCCCACACCGTTTCCAGGCGGCCACTGGTCTGCAGGCGGCTGAAGTAGGTGGAGATCGCACAGTCGCCGCCGCGTGCCTGCGCCGCGCCCTGCAGCCCGTGCAGCCACTGCGCCAGCCACTGCACGCGGGCCGGGTCGGCCCAGTGGTACTGCTCGATCTCATACGGCAGGTACCAGCCGCCGAAGGCCTGCAGGCGTGGCCACGGCGCCTGCGCCAGCCACTGCTGCGCGCGCGCGAGGCTGTCGGCGAAGAAGGCCTGGAGCACCGCGTCATCGCCGCCGATCGCCTTCCACCACGACTGCTCGAACGGCAGCCCCACCCGCACCGTGATCCCGGCTTCGGCTGCGGCGGTGAACAGCATCCGCACGCTGGCATCGGGCAGCAGCCAATCGCCTTCCGGCGCACCGTGGATGCCGCTCCATTGCAGCACCAGCCGCGTGCATCCCAGGCGCTGTGCCAGCCGCACCGACCGCTGCCAGTCGGCCATCGTCCAGTCCAGGTGGCTGCGCCAGGGTTGCAGGAACGTGCCATCCACCTGGACCGGCATCGAACAGCCCGGCAGGCTGGCCAACGCGGCCACCGCCGGGGCCAGCACGGCGGCGCGCAGCAGCCGGCGGCGCAACGGCGAAGACGGATCGGATGGCAGGCAGGCATCACTCATGCGGCCATCATCCCAGAGCCGCGTTGCGGAGGGGTGAACCGCGGCGCGGCGCTCACTCCAGCGCGTAACGCAGCACGAACAGCATGGCCACCAGCCACACCGCCGGATGCACCTCGCGCCAGCGCCCGGTACCGGCCTTGAGCACCGCGTAGGCGATGAAGCCGAAGGCCAGGCCGTTGGCGATGGAGTAGGTGAACGGCATCGCCAGCGCGCACAGCGCCGCCGGTACCGATTCGGTCAGGTCGCCCCAGTCCACGTCCACCAGCTCGCGCAGCATCAACCCGGCCACGAACAGCAGCGCCGGTGCGGTGGCATAGCCGGGCACCATCGCCGCCAGCGGCGAGAACAGCAGCGCGGCCAGGAACAGGGCCGCCACCACCAGCGCGGTGAGTCCGGTGCGGCCACCGGCCTGCACGCCCGAGGCGCTCTCGGCAAACGCGGTGGTGCTGCTGGTGCCCAACAGCGAGCCGGCCACGATCGCGGTGCTGTCGGCCAGCAGCGCACGTCCGAAGCGCTTCTGTGCGCCGGGCAGCTTCAACAGGCCCGCGCGCCCCACCACCCCGTACAGGGTGCCGGTGGCATCGAATACTTCCACCAGCACGAACACCAGCACCACCTGCAGCAACACCGCGATCGGTGCGCCGCCGTTGTGGTGCAGCAGGCCCGGCAGATCCAGCTGCAGGAAGGTCGGGGCCAGGCTCGGCGGCAGCGAGACCAGCCCATGGAACTGCACATCGCCCAGCAGCCAGGCCGCTGCGGTCACGGCCAGGATGCCGATCAGGATCGCGCCGCGCACGTTGCGTGCCTCCAGGATCGCGATCAGCAGGAACCCGGCCAGCGCCAGCAGCGGCGGGGCGGTATTGAGCGGACCCAGCGCCACCAGCGTATCGGTGTTGGCCACGATCACCCCGGATTTCTGCAGCGCGATGATCGCCAGGAACAGGCCGATGCCGGCCACGATCGATGCGCGCAGCGAGGGCGGGATCCCGGCCACCAGCCAGGCGCGCACGCCGGTCAGCGACAGCGCCAGGAACACCAGCCCGGAAATGAACACCGCCGCCAGCGCCTGCTGCCACGGCAGGCCGGCCGCGCCGACCACGGTAAAGGCGAAGAACGCGTTCAAGCCCATGCCCGGGGCCATGCCCACCGGGAAATTGGCCGCAAAGGCCATCACCAGCGAGCCCAGCGCCGCGGCCAGGCAGGTGGCCACGAACACCGCGCCAGGATCCATGCCGGTGGTGGCCAGGATGTCCGGGTTGACGAAGACGATGTAGGACATCGTCAGGAAGGTAGTCAGGCCGGCCAGCAGCTCGGTGCGCACGGAGGTGCCGTGCTGCTGCAGCTGGAACAGGCGCTCGGGGAGGGACATGCTGGAATCTCGGGACGATAAGGTGTCACGACCCACGGTCGTGACCTGCCGGAATGCAAAACGGCCGCGCAGTGCGCGGCCGTTCTTTCTTTCTTATTTCAGCGCCTTGAAGCGCAGGCGCTTGGGCGCGGCGTCGTCGCCCATGCGGCGGCGCTTGTCCTCTTCGTACTCGCGGTAATTGCCCTGGAAGAACTCCACGTGCGAATCACCCTCGAACGCCAGGATGTGGGTCGCGATGCGATCCAGGAACCAGCGGTCATGCGAAATGACGAAGGTGTTGCCCGGGAACTCCAGCAGCGCATCTTCCAGCGCACGCAGGGTTTCGATGTCCAGATCGTTGGACGGTTCGTCGAGCAGCAGCACGTTGCCACCCTGCAGCAGGGTCTTGGCCATGTGCAGGCGGCCACGCTCACCACCGGACAGCGAACCGACCAGCTTCTGCTGGTCCTGGCCCTTGAAGTTGAAGCGGCCGATGTAGGCGCGCGACTGGATCTCGATGCCGTTGATGTTGAGGATGTCCAGGCCGCCGGCGATTTCCTGGAACACGTTGTGGTTGCCCTCCAGCGCGTCGCGGCTCTGGTCCACGTAGGACAGCTGCACGGTCGGACCGACCACGATCTCGCCCGAATCCGGCTTTTCCTGCCCGGTGATCATCTTGAACAGGGTCGACTTACCGGCACCGTTGGGGCCGATGATGCCCACGATGGCACCGGCCGGCACCAGGAAGCTCAACTCGTCGAACAGCAGGCGGTCGCCGAACTTCTTGGACACGTTCTTGAACTCCATCACCGAGTTGCCCAGGCGCTCGCCCGGCGGGATGAAGATTTCGTTGGTCTCGTTGCGCTTCTGGTAATCCACCGACTGCAGCTCTTCCAGGCGGGCCAGACGGGCCTTGCCCTTGGTGCGGCCGCCCTTGGCATTCTGGCGCGACCATTCCAGTTCCTTCTGGATCGCCTTCTGGCGGGCCTTTTCCTGGTTGTCTTCCTGCTTCAGGCGCTCGTCCTTCTGCATCAGCCAGTCGGTGTAGTTGCCCTTCCACGGAATGCCGCGGCCGCGGTCCAGTTCCAGAATCCACTCGGCGGCGTTGTCCAGGAAGTAGCGGTCATGGGTGACGGCCACCACGGTGCCGGTGTAGCGCGCCAGGAACTGTTCCAGCCATTCCACCGACTCGGCGTCGAGGTGGTTGGTCGGTTCGTCGAGCAGCAGCATGTCCGGCTTCTGCAGCAGCAGGCGGCACAGCGCCACGCGGCGCTTTTCACCACCGGACAGCTTGCCGATCACCGCATCCCACGGCGGCAGGCGCAGCGCGTCGGCGGCCACGTCCAGCTGGTTTTCCAGGGTGTGGGCATCACCGGCGGCGAGGATCGCCTCCAGGCGTTCCTGTTCCTTGGCCAGCTTGTCGAAGTCGGCGCCTTCCTCGGCATAGGCCAGGTACACCGCATCCAGCGCGGCCTGCGCCTGCAGCACTTCGCCCACGCCTTCCTCGACGGCTTCGCGCACGGTCTTGGTCGGGTCCAGCTCCGGTTCCTGGGCCAGGTAGCCGACCTTGATGCCGGCCTGCGGGCGGGCTTCGCCCTCGAAGTCGGTGTCCACGCCGGCCATGATCTTGAGCACCGTGGACTTGCCGGCACCGTTCAGGCCCAGCAGGCCGATCTTGGCACCCGGGAAGAACGACAGCGAGATGTCCTTGATGATCTGCCGCTTGGGCGGGACCACCTTGCTGACGCGGTTCATGGTGTAGATGTATTGCGAGGACATGAGGTCTCCGAAGGCGCAACCCTGCGCCCGTTCCGTCGGGAACAGGAACAGATGAATAAAGGGGTACCCGCGATTATAGCCGGAAGCGATGGCAGACGCCGGTCTGCCCATGGGGCGGGGCTTGCCGGGGCCTGAATGGGCCGTCAAAGCCGTTGAATTGGAAACCGTTTCCAGCCGGAAACCGTTCAGATGGCGTCAGCATGATGGAGCCATCAATCCACCAAGCGAGGCCAATCATGCGCATGAATCGATTTGTGGTCGGGGCCGTTGCCTCGCTTCTCGCCCTGGGCACGGTGGCCCCGGCGTTCGCCGACGACCATCACCGTGGCCGCGGCCACGACCGCCATGACGACCGTCACGACCGTCGCCATGACCGCCATGACCGCCATGACCGCCGCGACTGGCGCGATGATCGCCGCGAGGCCCGTCACGACCGCCGCTACTACGACAACCGTGGCCATTACCGTCCGGCACCGCCGCCGCGCGTGGTGTATCGCCCGGGCCCGGGCTACGGGTCCTACGGCTGGGCGCGCGGGCACCGTTACCGCGAGTACTACGGCGGCCCGGTGTATGTGGTCAACGACTACAGCCGCTACTCGGTGCGCCGCCCGCCGCGTGACCACCACTGGATCCGCGATGACCGCGGCAACCTGCTGCTGGTGGCCATCGCCACCGGGATCATTGCCGACTACGTGATCAACAACCGCTGAGTCCAGCGGCCTGGGCTCACACAAACGGCGCCCTTGCGGGCGCCGTTTTCATGTCCCTTCTGCAGCGGGATCAGAACGCGAGCGACCAGCCCAGCTGCGCGCCGATGTCACGCTGGCCATCGCCTGCGCGCCCCTGCATCTGCAGCGATACGCGGCTGTTGGCGGTCGGGCTGACCGCCACGCCCAGCTGCGCCAGCACGCTGCTGCGCGCCAACGGCGCCGCGGCGATGCTGAAGTCCTGGAGACCTTCCACGAACCGGGCCGAGGCGGCGGGCAGGCGATCCCCGTCGGCGTACTGCCAACCCACCCGTGCGGTGAGCAGCGCACGGTCCTGCAGCCCGCCGCTCATGTCCCAGTCCAGCTTCAGCGCGGCCAACCCGGTCCGGTAACGGCTGTCGGCCGCGGCCAGCAGCAGCGCACTGTGGCCACCGCTTTCCCGGGTGCCATCGCTGCGCAACCGCACCTGGGCCAGCTCCAGTTCCGGGGTCAGCTGCAGGCGCGGCCCACCCAGGGTCCAGCCGGCGCGTACGAAGGCAGTGGTGCCGCGGGCATCTTCGCGTGCACGCAGCTGCTCATCCAGGCGGGTGCCCACCTGCGCCTGGCGCAGGCTGTCACTGCGGTAGTCGGCGCGGCTGACCCCGCCGCGCAGCTGCAGGCCTTCCCAGCGGTACTGCGCATACACGCCGTACTCGGTCGCATCGGTCTCGGCACGCGCCGTGCGGTGGGGGAGGCGGCTGGTCAGCTGCTGCTGGCCTGCGGCCACGCCCACCTGCAGTGCCGGGCCCACCTGCCAGCCCGCACCGGCCATCAGCCCGTGCTGCTGCATCCGCACGCCGGCGCTCTCGGCGCTGGCATCGGTACGCCACTGGCCGCCACTGCCGGTCACCCACGCCGTCACGCCCGGGGCAATGTCGCCGCTGGGCACCGCACCGTCCAGGTGCGCGTCGATGCCATCGTGCAGGAAGCGGTTCTGCAGCAGCGCGCCGCGGTTGGCCGCATGGATCTCGCCGGACAGGCTGTCAAACGCCGGCACCACCTCCGGCACGCTCAGCCGCACCACCGCCTCGTAGACCGAGTTGCCGCTGCCCAGCGCCTGCACCGCACCGCCCACCGCTTTCTGGTTGCCGTTGACCACCACGTCCGGGAATGCCTGCTGCACGTCCGGCATGGCCACGTCATTGCGCACCAGGGTCAGGTACACATGGTTGGCGTCGTAGGCCAGGCTCGGGTCGAGGAAGGCGAAATTGCTGTCCACCCCGGCAAACGTGCCGCGCACGCCGTCATCGGCGGTCAGCACCGTGTAGCGGGTGGAGAGCTTCCAGTCCCCGGCGGTGGCCACCGCCAGGGTGCCGGCGCCGCCCAGGGTGGCCTGCCCGGCCACCGCAACGTGGTCGCTGCTGCCATCGGCCGCCACGTCCACCCGGTAACGGGCACTCGGGTCGAACACCAGGTCGCCGGCAATCGACAGCCGGCCCACGCCCATCAGCGCACCGGGATCCAGCACGCTGCCGTTGCGCAGGGATACGCTGCCGACCCGGCCCGTTCCGGCCAGGGTCGCGCCGTTGTCCAGCTCCACCTGGCCGCCGAGCGCACCGTCCACCATCAACCGCCCGCCATCGACCACCGTGGTCCCGGCAAACGCGCTGCTGTCCCCGGTCAGGGTCAGCCAGCTGCGGCCCTGGCGCAGGCTGCCGGTGCCGCTGAACTGCCCGGCATGCTGCAGCACCCGGGTGGTATCGAGCTGGAACGTGCCGCTGCTGCCGATGCTGATGCTGCCCGAGGGCAGGGCGTTGCCGGTGGCACGCAGTACGCCGTCATCGATGCGCACCGCACCGCTGTAGCTGCCACCGCCCAGCACCAGTTCGCCGCCGTCGCCCTTCACCAGGACGCTGCCGGGCGCGGTGCTGCGCGGCCCGCCGGCCAGCGTGGCGGTGCTGCCAGCGGTCACCCGGATGCCCACTTCGCCGCCCAGCTGCACGTCGTTGTCCAGCACCACGCCATCGCCCAGCTCCAGCCAGGTGCCGTCGGCCATGGACACCGCACCGGTGCCCAGCGCCTTGCTGGCGTACGCGGCCAGGGTGCCGGCCTCTACCCGGGTGCCACCGCTCCAGCTGCTGCTGTCGGCGGTCAGGGTCAGCCCGGCGTTGCCGGTCTTGCGCAGTTGGCCAGTGCCGCTGAAGGCGCGCTGGGCCAGCACGTTGTTGAGCGTGTCGAGGGTGGAGTCAGCCGACAGCAGCACGGCGCTGTCCACGCGCAGCACGCTGTTGGCGCGCAGCGTGCCGCCGGCCAGGTCGATCCTGCCGGTGCCGCTGCCGGTGGTGATGCTTGCCGGCAGCGCGCCGCCCACCTCGAGCAGCCCGTTGGGGCCGATCACCAGGGTGCCATCGCCGCCGCCGGACAGGCCCAGGCGGATGTTGCTGCCGACGATGGCGCGGCCACCGTCGCGTACTTCCAGACGACCGATGCCGTTGCCGCCCACCAGCAGGGTGCTGCGCGCGTCCAGCAGGGAGCCGGCGTCGGCGACGGTCACCAGGCCGGTGGCGCCGGCCAGGCTGCCCACGGTGAGCGCGTCCAGGCTGGTCGCACGCGCGCCATCGAGCACCTGCAGCGTGCCGCGGCCACCGTTGCCCACGATCAGCGTGCCGCCGTTGTCCCAATGGCTGCCGGTGCCGGTCAGCGTGACCCGGCCGTCGCTGCCACCCAGATTGCCCACGAAGGCCCTGCCGGAGGTGAGTTCAGCGCCGCCGCTGACCTCGACGATGCCCACGCCGGCCTGGCCGGCGAACAGTTCGCCCAGGCTGTGCCACGCACTGCCGGCGCCCTGCACGCGCACGGTGCCGCTGCTGCCGGCCATCGAGGCGATGTAGCTGCCGATGTCGATGGTCATCGTGCCGCCGTTGCGCACGGTGAGGTCGCCGACGCCGTAGTGGCCCACGCCGATGGTGTAGCGGGCGCTCCACCGCGAGCCGGTGCCATCGATCACCACCGTGCTCACCGCGCCGGCCTGGGTGCCCATGTACAGGGTGTTGGTGTCCAGCGAGCCGCCGTTGATCAGGTCCAGGCCGGCGATGCCGGTACGCGCGATGTGTACCTCGTCGGCATCCGGCGCCTGCACGCCATCAATGATGGCCTTGCCGATGTTGACATCGGCGGTATCGTTGGGGGTGTCGTTGCCGTAGTCCAGCGGTACGCCGCCGCTCCAGTTGGCCGCATCGCCCCAGTCGCCCACGCCGCCGATCCACTGCGACGGGGGGGCGGCCAGCGCCGCCGGCGCGGTGCAGCCCAGCGCGATCGCGCTGGCCAGCACCGCCAGCTGCGGGATGCGGCGCCTACCTGCACGCGCCGGTGCACGGCCGCCACGAGCGAATTCGGATACCACCTGGACGCACTTGAGCGCGTGGTTGAAGACCACGCGGTAAACATGATTCACAGCCAACCCCTGTTTTGATCTGAGTCGGCGGTATCGGCCGCAGGCTGAACAGCTTTAGGGGGCTGAAAGGATTAATCTGAACAATTCAAGGAACGGTGTCGCAGAACGCAGATGTCGTTCGGACCAGCGTCGGCACCGATCACGCCAGCCCCGGGCAGGCGGGCGCGCCCGCCACCGGCTTACAATGAACCGTCAATCGCTTCTCTCACCTGCCTGGAGTAACCGATGTTCCCGCGTGACGTCCGCATCGAAACCTACGATCCCGAACTGGCCAAGGCCATCGCCGCCGAAACCCAGCGCCAGGAAGACCACGTCGAGCTGATCGCCAGCGAGAACTACACCAGCCCGGCGGTGATGGAGGCCCAGGGCAGCCAGCTCACCAACAAGTACGCCGAAGGTTATCCGGGCAAGCGCTACTACGGTGGCTGCGAGTATGTGGACATCGCCGAGCAGCTGGCGATTGACCGCCTCAAGCAGCTGTTCGATGCCGACTATGCCAACGTGCAGCCGCACAGCGGTTCGCAGGCCAACCAGGCCGTGTACTTCGCGCTGCTGCAGCCGGGCGACACCATCCTGGGCATGAGCCTGGCCCACGGCGGCCACCTCACCCACGGTGCCAAGGTCAACGCCTCGGGCAAACTGTTCAACGCCATCCAGTACGGCGTGGACGAAGCCGGCCTGATCGACTATGACGAGGTCGAGCGCCTGGCCCTGGAACACAAGCCGAAGATGGTCGTGGCCGGTTTCTCGGCCTACTCGCAGGTGGTGGACTGGGCGCGCTTCCGCGCCATCGCCGACAAGGTCGGCGCCTACCTGTTCGTGGACATGGCCCACGTGGCCGGGCTGGTCGCCGCCGGCGTCTACCCGAGCCCGCTGCCGCACGCCCACGTGGTCACCTCGACCACCCACAAGACCCTGCGTGGTCCGCGCGGCGGCATCATCGTCGCCAAGGGCGCAGACGAAGACCTGGTCAAGAAGCTGCAGTCGATCGTGTTCCCGGGCATCCAGGGCGGTCCGCTGATGCACGTCATCGCCGGCAAGGCGGTGGCCTTCAAGGAAGCGCTGGAGCCGGCCTTCAAGGCCTACCAGCAGCAGGTGGTCAAGAACGCCCAGGCAATGGCCGACACGCTGATCGCGCGCGGCTACAAGATCGTCTCCGGCGGGACCCGGAACCACCTGATGCTGGTGGACATGATCGGCAAGGACGTGTCGGGCAAGGATGCCGAAGCCGCGCTCGGCAAGGCCCACATCACCGTCAACAAGAACTCGGTGCCCAACGACCCGCGTTCGCCGTTCGTGACCTCCGGCCTGCGCCTGGGTACCCCGGCAGTGACCACCCGCGGCTACCTGGAGCAGGACTGCGTGGATCTGGCCAACTGGATCGCCGACGTGCTCGACGCCCCGGCGGACGAGGCGGTGATCGCCCGCGTCCGCGAGGCGGTCAGCGCGCAGTGCGCCAAGTACCCGGTCTACGGTTGATCGATCTACTGGACCAGCGCCGCTTCTACCTGGCCGTGGCCCTCCTGTTCGGGGTGCCCGGCCTGGTCCTCGGCGCGACCCTGGCCGGCCTGGGGGTGGCGGTCGGCATGGGCCAGACCCCGCTCGGCGGAATGCCGCCGCCGCTGGTCACCGCCGGGTGGGCGCTGGCCGGCCTGCTGGGGCTGCTTGCCTGGGTCCGGCTGAGCTGGGCCTGGACGACGGCCGGGCGGGGAGGCCTGCAGGGGCCTCACCCGTCATGGTGGTGGCTGCTGGGCCTGGGCGTTGCCGCTGCGCTGGCCATGGTCGGCGTGGTGGTGCTGGGGATCGGGCCGGGACGCGGCGATGCCCACGTCCTGTTGCTGGCCGGCCCGCCGGTGCTGGTGCCCGCTGCGGTCCTGTACGTGCAGCGCGGGCGTGCCAGGCGCGAACGCCTGCAATGAGCGCCGCGCGCGCGTGGCGGCGTCCGTGCATCCGGTAGCCGACGCATCGGCCAGGCGTGATCGCCGCCAGCGCCTTGTCTATGCCGCGCTGGCGGTGCTGTTGGGTGGCCCCAGCGTCCTGCTGGGTGGGGCGCTTGCGGCCATGGGCATGGTGGGCGCCGTGCTGTCACTGGCCGACGGCACCGTCGCGCTTCCGGGCCAGGCGCTGATGCTGGTATGGGGGGCGGCCGGTCTGGCCGGCTGCATTGCCTGGTTGGGACTCAGCTGCGGCTATCTGCTGGAAGGACGCAGCGCACTGCGCACCCGCAGCCGTGCCCAGTGGGCGGCGCTGCTGCTGGGCATGCTCGCCAGCCTGCCGCTGCTGGGCATCGGGCTCTGGTTGGGGTTCACCCACGGCAGCGAAGCCTTCGGCCTGCTGCTGGCGGGCCCTTCGCTGCTGGTTCCGGCCGGCATGCTGTGCGCGGTACGACCGCGCGCCTGAGCGGTGCGTGCACAGCGCCAGCGCGTCGGCGCAGATCCTCCGCGGGGAATGCTGGCGGGGGCTGCAATCCGGGCCTCGCCGCTGCCCCATTTGCTGGGACAAGGCTTCTCAGGTACCGTTGCGACGCTGCCGTGACCACGGCATGACGTTTTTCTGATGCAAGGCGTTCCATGTACTGTCCGTTCTGCCAGCATGCCGATACCCGTGTGATCGATTCGCGCGTCTCTGAAGACGGGGCGACGATCCGGCGTCGGCGTGAGTGCGAGGCCTGCAACGAACGCTTCAGCACCCTGGAAACCATCGAGCTGAAACTGCCGGCGATCGTCAAGAGTGACGGCAGTCGCGAGGCCTTCGATGCGCGCAAGGTGCGCAGCGGCTTCGACCGCGCGCTGCAGAAGCGCCCGGTGCCCGAAGACGAGATCGAGCTGGCGGTGCGCGCGGTGATGCAGCAGGCACGCGTCTGCGGCGAGCGGGAGATTCCGTCGATCAAGATCGGCGAGTTCGTGATGAACGAACTGCGCAAGCTCGACCATGTCGGCTATGTGCGCTTCGCCTCGGTGTACCGCAGCTTTGGCGATGTCGCCGATTTCCGCGAAGAGATCGAAAAGCTCGAACGCGAGCTGCCGGCCAGCACCGAACAGCTGCAGCTGCTCGGTGCGGTGATCCCGCTGGAAAAGAAAAAGAAGGGCTGAGGCCGACCGCCTCGCGGCGACACCGGCTGGGCTACCATCGGCGCTGCACGCCTGCCGCCGACTGATCATTGCCATGACTGAATTCTCCGCGCTCGACCACCTGCATATGTCGCACGCGTTGCGCCTGGCCGAACGGGCGGCGTACACCGCGCGACCCAATCCCATGGTGGGCTGTGTGATCGCCCACGCGGACGAGGTGGTGGGCGAGGGCTGGCACCAACGCACCGGGGGGCCGCATGCCGAAGTGTTCGCATTGCGCGAGGCCGGTGAACGTGCGCGTGGCGCGACCGCCTACGTCACCCTGGAGCCCTGCGCGCATTACGGGCGTACCCCGCCCTGTGCGCTGGCGTTGATCGACGCGGGCGTGACGCGGGTGGTGGCGGCGATGCGCGATCCGTTCCCCAAGGTGGATGGCGGCGGCTTCGACCTGCTGCGCACGGCCGGCATCGACGTCGCCGAAGGCCTGATGGCCGCCCAGGCGCGCGAGCTCAACAAGGGCTTCCTGTCGCGCATCGAGCGCGGCCGGCCGTGGCTGCGGGTGAAGCTGGCCGCCAGCCTGGACGGGCGCACCGCGATGGCCGACGGGACATCGAAGTGGATCACCGGTGCGGCCGCACGCGAGGACGTGCAGCACTGGCGCGCGCGTGCGGGTGCGATCCTGACCGGCGCCGACACGGTGCTGGCCGACGACCCGATGCTGACCGTGCGTCTAGCCGACACCGACGTACTGCCGCCGCTGCGCGTGGTGCTCGATTCCCGCCTGCGTTCGCTGGAGTGCGCGCGCGTACGCGAGGGTGGGGCGCCGACGTTGTACGTGCACGACGCCGCCGTCAGCGCGCCGGATGCGGCTGATGCCGAATTCGCCAGCGTGCCCAGCCACGACGGTCGCCTGGACCTGGGCGCGGTGCTGGCGCTGCTGGCCGAGCGCGGCATCAACGAGGTGCACACCGAGGCGGGCGCCACGCTGGCCGGTGCACTGGTGCGCGGTGGCTGGGCAGACGAGCTGCTGCTGTACCAGGCACCGACCCTGCTCGGTGACAGTGGCCTGCCGCTGTTGGCCGGCCTCGGCATCCACGCGATGGACCAGCAACGCCGCCTGCGCGTGGTCGACCAGCGCCAGCTCGGCGATGACGTGCGCGTGCTGCTGCGCCCCTGACGGAAGGTCCGCGGGCCTGGCGCTGGTCATGCACTTGTGTCAGCGGCGCGCTTGCGTCAGCGATCCTCGCCGGGCGGATGTTCGTTCCACTCGAAGAACGGCAGGAACGCGTCGGCCAGCGCGCCCATCAGCGGCCCTGGGTCCTGTATGCGCCAGCTGCCGCCATGCGGGTCCTGGCGGAAGGACACCGTGATGAGCCTTTCCCGCGCCGGTGCCTCCGCGATCATCTGCGTATACGCCGTCGCCAGTTCCATCGACATCTGCGGCCGATGCGGTCCATCGAACGGGACCGGGTGTTCTCGATAGACCGGCAGCAGCGCGGTCAGGTCCGGCAGCAGGCAGCGATAGTCGACATCGGCGATGTCGGCCTGTGGATGCCGCACGCTGCCCGCGGTGCAACGAACCGCGCGCTGCCGTGCGCGCGCCGCGGTAGCGGCCTGCGGCCAATCGGCCAGTTCGGGGGACGCCTGCAGATGACTCACCGTTGCCAGCGCAGCGGCGAACGCCCGGCCCGTGTCGGTACCAAGGTAGCGGCCCAGGGTTGCCTGGCTGGCCGGATCACCGTGCACGATCACCGCCACGTGCAGATCGAACGCCTGCGCGGGTGTCAGCGCCGGTGCGGCCGCCAGCGCAGGTATGGTCACCAGCATCAGCGCTGCCAGCCCCAGTCGTTTCAGCGCAGCCACCTCAGTGGCACTCGTCGCCCCACATGGCCTCGGCCATCGAGCGCAGCGCCCTGCACTCCCGGGTCATTTCCTCCGGCGACATCACCTTGGCCTTGGCCTTGAGTTCCTCGGCCATCGCAGCCACGCCGCTCTCCTGCGCCGGTGCCGTCCTGGCCATGCACTGGGCGTGCTGCTGTAGCAGCAGGTCGCAGGTCGGCACGCCGGTCACCCGGGGTGCCTGGGCGGCCGCCGCCTCCTGCGACCAGGCCGCGAACGGCGCTACCGCCTCCACCACCGGGGCCACCAGCCCGTCCAGGCCGGCACTGAACCAGTAGCCCTCGCCCTGGGCCGGGTACAGCGCCAGCGTCCCGCGCAGTTCGCGTCGCGCGTGCTGGCCCAGGGCGGTGATGTAGGCAGCGATGAAGCGCTTGAAATCGTCCGGCCTGCCCTCGGCCATGCCGGCCTGGAACAGCGGGCGCACGCTGTCCAGGTCGGTGACCTGACAGGTGAAATCGACCGTGGCCTGCAGGGGGACCTCCCCGCCGCCGGTGACCGTGCTGTGCTGTGCGCGGCAGTGGCTGCCGCGCAGGTTGGCCGCGTACGTATCGGCCAGCGCCGCGCCGCTGCCGGTATCGCCGTACTCGGCCAGCACCGCCTGCAACGGGGCGGCCATCGCCTCGGCCAGGGCACGTGGCGTGGGGGTGATCGCATCCTTGCCGTCGAAGGCCGGGCGCAACGCGTCGTTGAGGGTGCGTGCGGCTGCGGCGTCGTCCTCGAGCATCACCCGCGCGTACAGGTCGAAGGTCTGCTCCGGGGTGAGCGCCGTAGCCGCGGCGGCCGTGGCCAACAACGGACTGCACAGCAGCAGGGAGGCGGCAAGCGCTCGGGCAACGGTCTTCATGGGCAGCGTCCAATGCAGGGGGGGGCGAAGCCTAGCGCATTTCCGGCGGTGCAAAAAAAACGGGCCCCTTTCGGGGCCCGTTCGATCATGGCGCGGCGGAGACCGTCGCGGCCCGATCAGAAACTCGCGCGCACGCCCACCGAGAACTGGGTGACGTCGCGGTATGCCTGCACTTCGCCGACCAGGCCCCAGGTCGGGGTGAAGTCGACCTTGCCGCCGAGGTTGCCCACCCAGGTGCCTTCAAAGTCGTTGCCACCGTCCAGGTAACCGGCCTTGGCCCAGGCTTCGGTACGCGGCGAGGGCTTGCCACGCAGGCCCAGGGTGGCGCGACCGGCGTTGGTGTGGTCCTTGTCGCTGCCCGTGCCGAAGCCCGGGATGCTGACGGTGGCTTCCACGTTCTGGCGCACCCAGGCGATGTCGGCGGTGAAGTCCACCCGGTCGCTCATCGGCATGTGGTAACCGATGCCCAGCTCCGGCTGGTTCAGTTCCAGCTTGAGGTCGGCTTCGTAACGACCGTAGTCGTAGTGGTACTTCTTGGACATGTACGACCAGGCGCCGAACACGTGGACCTGCGGGGCGATGGCGAACGAGCCGCGGATGTAGCCACCGTCGATCTTGGGGTCGTTGAACCCGTCATCGTTGGTGTCCATCTGGGTCCAGCCCGCTTCGACGTAGGTGTAGCTCAGGCCATCGGCGGCGGAGGCGGCGAACGGTGCGGTGGCCAGCAGGGCGACGGCCAGGAGAATCTTGCGCATGCAGGTTCCTTTGATGAAGTTGAGGTCCATTTCAGCCGGTCCTTCGTGGGCGGCAGGGCGGCGATCACTGCCGCGCGGAGCGGATTTTAACCATATCTTCACAAAAAGCGAGCAGTCAGCTTGGCTTGCTACAATGGGCTGGCCGGTTCGCCGGTACACAAACGTCTTCAGGGCGGGGTGCGATTCCCCACCGGCGGTAGGTGCGCAAGCACGAGCCCGCGAGCGCTTCCGGCCCCGCCGGAAGGTCAGCAGATCCGGTCCGATGCCGGAGCCGACGGTATAGTCCGGATGAAAGAAGACGGTGCGGCCGGGCCCTGGGCTCGGCGTGCACCTATATGCCTTGCGGCGTTTTTCGCTCACTTTCCGCGGAGAACGTTCTTGTTTACTGGAATCATCGAAGGCGTCGGCCGTCTGGCCGCCCGCCAACCCCTGGGCGGCGATGTCCGCTTTACCTTCAACGTGGGCAGCCTGCCGTTCGACAACGTGCAGATGGGCGAGAGCATCGCCATCAACGGGGTCTGCCTGACCGTCATCGCCCACGACGCGACCACCTTCCAGGCCGACGCGTCCACTGAAACCCTGGGCCTGACCACGCTCGGCCAGCTGGCCGACGGCGCGGTGATCAACCTTGAACGCGCCATGCGCCCGACCGACCGCCTTGGCGGCCACCTGGTCAGCGGCCATGTCGACGGCCTGGGCCAGGTGCTGTCCATCCATGACGACGCCCGCGCCCAGCGCTGGCGCTTCGCCGCGCCGGCCGCCCTGCTGCGCTACATCGCCAGGAAGGGCTCGATCTGCGTGGACGGCGTCAGCCTGACCGTCAACGCGGTCGATGCGCAGGGCTTCGAGGTCGCGCTGATCCCGCATACCGTGGCCAACACCGCCTTCGCCGCCACCGGCGTGGGCAGCGCGGTCAACCTGGAAATCGATCTGGTCGCCCGCTATGTGGAGCGGTTGCTCAGCGTGCCGACCAGCGGCCAGCCCCAGCAGGGAGACGCGGCATGAACTTCGCCCCGATTCCGGACATCCTCGAAGACATCCGCCTCGGCCGCATGGTGGTCATCGTCGATGACGAAGACCGCGAGAACGAAGGCGACCTGATCATGGCCGCCGAGCTGGTCAAGCCGTCGGACATCAATTTCATGGTCACCCACGGCCGTGGCCTGGTCTGCCTGCCGCTCACCCGCGAGCGCGCCGCCGACCTGGGCCTGGCGCCGATGGTGCAGGCCAATACCGCCCAGTTCCAGACCAACTTCACCGTCAGCATCGAGGCGGCCGAGGGGGTCACCACCGGTATCTCGGCCTATGACCGCGCCCACACCATCCGCACCGCGGTCAAGCCCGATGCCAGGCCGGCCGACCTGCACCAGCCGGGCCACATCTTCCCGCTGATCGCCCAGCCGGGCGGCGTGCTGACCCGCGCCGGGCATACCGAGGCGGGCGTGGACCTGGCGATGCTGGCCGGGCTGGAACCGGCCGGCGTGCTGGTGGAGATCCTCAATCCCGACGGCAGCATGGCGCGCCGCCCGGAGCTGGAGGTGTTCGCCCGCGAGCACGGGTTGAAGATGGGCTCGATCGCCGACCTGATCGCCTACCGCCTGGCCACCGAGAAGACGGTCGAGCGCGTGGACGAGCGCGAGATCGACACCGAGTTCGGCCCCTTCAAGCTGGTCACCTACCGCGACCGCATCGCGCACGACCTGCATTTCGCCCTGGTCCGCGGCACCCCCGATGCCGAGCCGACCCTGGTCCGGGTGCAGGTGGAGAACCCGCTGGCCGACCTGCTGCACTGGCGCCGCGACGACTTCGGGGTGGCGTCGACCGACGCCCTGCGTGCCATCGCCGCCGCCGACCGCGGGGTGATGGTGGTGCTGTCGGCCCCGCGCGATACCAACAGCCTGCTGGCCCGCCTGCGCCAGCAGCCGGCCCCGGTCACCCCGGGCAAGGACAAGGACGTGAGCCAGTGGCGCCGCAATGGTGCCGGCGCGCAGATCCTGTCCGACCTGGGCCTGGGCAAGCTGCGCGTGCTGGGCACCCCGCGCCGCCAGGTCGGCCTGGCCGGCTACGGCCTGGAAGTGGTGGAGACGGTCACGCCCTGAGCGCCCGTCCCAGTACCCGATGAGAACGCACGGGACGCGGAGGCGTCCCGTGCGCGTTAAACTAATCAACCTTTTGGACCCCACGCCGAACATGACCCACTACGAAGGCGACCTCCGTACTCCGGAAAAGGGCCGTTTCGCCATCCTGGCCAGCCGCTGGAACGCCCGCATCACCGATGTGCTGGTGGCTGGCGCACGCACGAGCCTGGCCGGCAACGGCATCGACGAAACGGCGATCGACGTGATCCGCGTGCCGGGCGCGTGGGAACTGCCGCTGGTGGCCGCCCGCCTGGCCGCCGCGCATGAACATGCGGCGATCATCGCGCTGGGCTGCGTCATCCGGGGCGATACCCGCCATTACGAACACGTGGCCGACGGCTGCGCCGAAGGCCTGATGCGCGTGCAGCTGGATTTCGGCGTGCCGGTGCTCAATGGCGTGCTGGCGGTGGAACGTGCCGAGGATGCCGAGGCCCGTGCCGGCGGCAGCCATGGCAACAAAGGTGAGGAAGCCGCACTGACGGCGTTGGAAATGGTCAATCTTCTGGAGCAGTTGCCGTGAACAAGTCGAACCCGGGCAAGCCCTCCGGTAAACCCGTCCGCCGGGATGGCATCGATCCGGTGCTGCGCTCGCGCGCGCGTCGTCGTGCCCTGCAGGCGATCTATGCATGGCAGATCTCCGGTGGCAATGCGCAGACCGTGATTGCCCAGTTTGCGCATGAGCAGGCCCGTGAAATCGCCGATCTGGCCTATTTCGAAGCGCTGATCCACGGCGTACTGGACAACCGCAAGGACCTGGACGAGGCGCTGACCCCGTACCTGGACCGCAGCATCGATGAAGTGGACGCGATCGAACGCGCCGCGCTGCGCGTGGCCGCCTATGAAATGCGCTATCGCCTGGACGTGCCGTACCGCGTGGTGATCAACGAAGCCATCGAGTCGGCCAAGCGCTTTGGTTCCGAGCACGGTCACACCTACGTCAACGGCGTGCTGGATCGCGCCGCGGTCGAGTGGCGCAAGGTCGAATCCGGTCATTGACCGGCCTGTAGTCGTGCCGGCCGCGGGCCGGCAACGGCAGCCATGTCGAGGTGGCCGGCGCACGGCCGCCGCCACCGCCCATCGCGCGGCCGCCTACTGCGCCGCGCACATGAATGCCCACCGCCTGCCGCGCGGCATGCACAACCGCGGGAGCGCCCCATGTCCCTTGCCGAATTCGCCCTGATCGACCGCATCCGTGCCCGCACCGCCGAGCGCGACGACGTGGTACTCGGCATCGGCGATGACGCCGCGCTGCTGCAGCCGCGCCCGAACGAACAACTGGTGGTCACCGCCGACACGCTCAACAGTGGCGTGCACTTCCCGGCCGAGACCGTGCCGTTCGACATCGGCTGGAAGACCCTGGCGGTCAACCTGTCCGACCTGGCCGCCATGGGCGCACGCCCGGCCTGGTGCACGCTGGCGCTGTCGCTGCCCGACGCGCACCCGGACTGGATCGAATCCTTCGCCGACGGCTTCTTCGCGCTGGCCGACGAACACGCCATCGCGCTGATCGGCGGCGACACCACGCGCGGCCCACTGTCACTGTCGGTCACGGCGATGGGCCAGGTGGCCCGCGGCCAGGCACTGCGTCGCGACCGTGCCCAGGTGGGCGATGACATCTGGGTCAGTGGCACGCTTGGCGATGCCGCCGGTGCGCTGCAGCTGTGGCAGCGCGGTGAGTTGAACATCGCCACCGCCACCGTGCTGGGCGATTACGAAGCGCTGCGGCAGCGCCTGCTGCGGCCCACCCCGCGGGTGACCCTGGGGCTGCGTCTGCGTGCGTTCGCGCATGCCGCGGTGGACGTCTCCGACGGCCTGCTGGCCGACCTCGGCCACATCACCGCGCGCAGTGGCGTGGGCGCCGAGGTGGATGCCGACGCCCTGCCGTTGTCGCCGGCCCTGCGCGCGGTGCTCGGGCGCGACGCCGCGCGCGGCTGTGCACTACGCGGTGGCGACGATTACGAACTGTGTTTCACCGCCGCCGCCGACCAGCGCGACGCGCTGCACGCCGTGGCCGAATCGCTGCGCCTGCCGCTCACCCGCATCGGCCGCATCGTGGAAGGGCAGGGCGTGCAGTGCGAAGGTGAAACCGGTCCGGGCGGTTACCAGCACTTCGCTGGTTGAGCGGCCGGGCACAGCCCGGCCTTACGGCCCGCTTACCGGCGCGTCCAGGTCGCGCGGCGAACCATAGTCATCCAGCCACTGGAACGTCACGTTGGCGGGCATTGCCGCACCGGGCGGCAGCGGCAGACGCACCTGCTGGCCCGGCGCGATCATGTCCACCTCGACCTTGCGCCCATCGGCCAGGGTCAGGGTGCTCAGGGTTACGTGGTAGGCGCTGGGATTGCGAACCGCCAGCGCGTCGCCTGCACGCGACCAGACCAGCGCAGCAGCTGCATCCCGTGCTTCACCCGGCAGGCCTGCGGGCCGATGGAAGAGCTTGATCCGGGTGCGTACCGCGAACTGCAGCAGGTTCTTGCCGGCTGCGTCGCTGGGCTTGGGCGGGATATCCAGCAGGTTGAAGTAGAACACCGATTCGCGATCATTCGGCAGTGCTGCCTCCGACGGTCGCGGTGCATAGGTGATGCGGTACGCCTGGCCCTGATGAGCCTGCAGCAGGCGGGGTTCGGCGGGGGTCAGCCGGAACGGCGTGCGCACGTTCTCCGGGCGTACCTGGCTGTCGCCGTCGTCGATCCAGACCTGGGTCATTGCCGGCAGCTCGCCAACGTTGCTGGCCCTGACCGTGACGTCGCGCCCCTGGCGAGCGTCGTGGATGATGCGGGTGCCCTGCAGGGTGACCGCGGCCGATGCCGGCGCGGCGACGAGGATGCTCGCCAGCGCCAACACCCATGTCGATGCATGGGATGTCATGTGTTGCCCTCTGGGGAAAGGGAGGGCGGCGCAGGGCGCCGGCCCTCCTGTGCGGGGGTTACTTGTAGAGCACCACGAAGTCGCCGGATGCGTTGGCCAGACCCTGGGTCGCGTTCTGGGCGGGGGAGGCGTACCACGCGCTGTAGTCCAGCTGGCCGCTGCCGCCGGCGGCGATGGTCACCCACATCGACGGGTCCTCACCGATCTTCTGGTGGTCGCCGTTGGCGTCATAAAGTGCCACACCCACATTGGTCGCCACCGACGTTGCCGTGAGTGCGAGGTTGCCGGTGCTGCCATCGGGGGTGCCACCAAAGCGTACGCCCACTTCCTGCGCCGCGCCGGAGCCGCTGCAATCCAGGCGGATGCTGAAGTTCTTCTGGCCGGCGCGGGTGTTGGCGTTCACCGACGCCAGGTCGACCTTGCCCATCGGCACGGTGATGGCGCCGCCGGTGGAGCCTACGGCGCAGGTGGAGCTCATCAGTTCGCCGGTGATTTCCAGGCGTTCGGCCAGCGCCGAAGGGACGGCTGCGGCGGTGATCAGACTGGCGCAAAGCAGATTGAATCTGAGGGACATCGTGGTCGCTCCTTTAGGGAGAATGCGGGGGTGGGGACGGCGGGCTGCTTCCGTGGGGGCGGGCAGTGTCCGTGCGCACCACTCCTTGCGCCATGCAACATGTTGCAGATTCTGTGTGCATCAACGAGCACCGCGATTGATGTACTGCGGCCTGTGGGCAGGGCTGATATCTGCAACTTCTTGCATGGGATCGGCCTCGGCCCGGCCCTACGCTGCGGGACCTCCTGACTCCCTGGCGTCGGCGGTCACTGCCGTCGCGATTCGTCGTCATCCATGCGCGATTCCCGCTGCACCACTTCATCACCCCGCCACGTCGGTGCTCTCGCCGCAGCCATCGGTGCCACCGTATCGATGGCCGGTACGCCGCTGCACGCCGCCCCTGCGGCACTGGAGTTCAGCGACGGCTTCCTGATCGGGGGCAAGACAATCGACATGCAGCGCTACGCACGTGCCGGGCAACTGGAGGCCGGCGTGCACCCGTTGGACGTGGTCGTCAACGGTGACGCACGCGGTACGCAGGACATTGTGTTCAGCGGCGACGTCGACAACGTCCAGCCCTGCATCTCCGCTGCGCTGGTGCGTACGCTGGGCCTGAAAGCACTCTACCTGGACGCGCTCGATCCGGAGCCCGGGGCCTGCGTGGCATTGGCCGCGATGATCGATGGTGCCAGCGTGGAGGTGGACAGCGCCACGCTGCAGCTGCTGATCGGCATCCCCCAGGCGGCGCAGGCCAGCACCGCGCGCGGCCACGTGGCACCTTCGCAGCGCGATCCGGGCATCACCGCGGGCTTCATCGATTACGCGTTCAACCAAAGCCGCAGCGAGGGAGATCGCGATAGCCGCTACCTGGGGGTGAATGCCGGGCTCAACGCCGGCGCGTGGCGCCTGCGCCACCGGGCTTCGATCCGTCACGGCGCGCGCGGCACGCGCCATGAGGTGATCAGCAGCCACGTGCAGCGCGATCTGCCGCGCTGGAACAGCCAGTTGCTGCTGGGCCAGGGCAATACCGGCGGCGAACTGTTCGACAGCGTGGCGTTCACCGGTGTGCGCGTGGCCACCGACGACCGCATGCTGCCCGATTCACTGCGCGGCTATGCGCCGGTGGTGCGCGGCATCGCCGAAGGCAATGCGACGGTGCGCATCCGCCAGAACGGCAACATCATCCATGAGGCCAGCGTCGCGCCCGGGCCGTTTTCGATCGAGGATCTGTACCCCACCAATTTCGGTGGTGACCTGCAGGTCACCGTGACCGAGGCCGATGGCCGCGAGCAGCGCTTCTCGGTCAGTTTCTCGGCCGTGCCGCAGGCGCTGCGCGCAGGCTCCTCACGCTTCAGTGCCACGGCCGGTGCGCTGCGTGATGCCAGCGGCCACCTGCAGGCGCTCCGGTTCGCCGAAGGCACCTACGCACGCGGCATCAACAACCGCTTGACTGCCCTGGGCGGTGCCCAGCTGGGCGAGGACTATCAGGCCCTGCTGGCTGGCGCAGCGATCAACACCGCGATCGGCGCATTCGGTGCGGATGTGACCCACTCGCGCGCGCGGCTGCGCGGCGACGCGTGGATCAGTGGCAACAGTTACCGGCTCAACTACCAGCGCTACGTTGCCAGCACCGGCACCAACGTGGGTCTGGCCGCCTATCGCTACAGCACCCGCGGCTACCTGACCCTGGGTGATGCGGCGCGCCTGCAGGACGATACGTGGGGGCAGGGCAGCCGCGCACGGCAGCGCTACCAGCTGAACTTCTCGCAGAAGCTGGGCACCCGCAGTTCGCTGTACCTCAGCGGCGGGCACGTGAGCTACTGGGACAACAGCCAGCGCCGCAACGACATCCAGCTGGGCGTGCAGAGCGTGTGGGGCCGTGCCAACTACGGGCTCTCGGCCATGCGCTATCGCCTGCAGGGCGGTGGCGAGGATACCCGCTACGCGTTCACCCTGAGCATGCCCATCGGGCGCAGCCCGGGTGCGCCGCGCCTGGGCAGCCAGATCAGCCACGCCGACGGTGGCAGGCAGGCGCAGCTCGGGCTCACCGGCGCGTTGGGCGAGAACCGTGCGCTGAGCTATACCCTCGCGGCCGGCACGGCCAGCGGCGGCGAGCACAACCGCAGCGCATATGCGGCCTACCAGGGTGGCCTGGGCAACTTCACCGCCGGCTACAGCCGCGCGGGCAGTCGCAGCGTGCTGTCGGCCAGTGCCGCCGGCAGCGTGGTGGTGCATGGCGGTGGCGTGAACGTCGGGGCGCCGGTCGGTGAGGGCTTCGTTCTGGTGCAGGCCGACGGCGCCCAGGGCGCGAAGGTGGGCTACGGCGCGCCGATCCGCGTGGCCGGCAACGGCTACGCACTACTGCCGCATGTCAGTCCCTACCGGTGGAACCAGATCGACCTGGATCCTTCCGGCCTGCCGCTGGAGGTGGAACTGCTGCAGACCTCGCAGCGGGTGGCGCCCACCGCAGGCAGCATCGTGCGCGTGGTATTTACTGCCCGTCACGAACGCACGCTGTTCATCGACACGACCGATGCGCTGGGCCAGCCACTGCCCTTCGCGGCCCGGGTGGACGATGAGACCGGTCGCACGCTGGGTGCAGTGGGCCAGGGCGGCGTGATCCAACTGCGCGGCGCGCAGGAACGTGGCGCGCTGTGGGTGGACCCCGACGGCCCGCACCGCTGTCGCCTGAAGTACCGCACGCCCGAT
The DNA here is from genome assembly GCA_002435595.1 of Stenotrophomonas maltophilia. Lineage (GTDB taxonomy): Bacteria > Pseudomonadota > Gammaproteobacteria > Xanthomonadales > Xanthomonadaceae > Stenotrophomonas > Stenotrophomonas maltophilia_AC. The sequence goes on along the minus strand of DJBL01000091.1, from coordinate 41,507 downwards.
GCCCCCGATGCCTACGGCCTGTCCTGGACCCAGGCCGTGTGTGTGCCCGAGCCCGTGCCTGCCCCGGGGCTGCAGGCGGCCGCCGACGCCGCGGTCCACGCTGATTGACCTTCCTCCCATGCCCTTCCTTTGCAGGAGCAGTCCCATGTCGAATTCCCACCGTATCGTGCTGGTCGTCGCGTTGCTGGGCGTTGCCCCGTCCACGTTCGCCGATACCGCCACCCTCACCATCAGCGGCCGCGTACTGCCCGGTACCTGCACGCTGGCTGCACCGGCGATCACGCTGGACCCGGTCAAGGCCAATGACCTCACCCAGGGCGACAATCTGCTCAAGGCCGGCGTGTTGAATTTCACCGGCTGCGTGGGCGTGACCAAGGCGGTGTTGTCCTTCGACGGTACCGCCGCCGATGGCGATGCCGCACGCTGGAAGAACACCGCCAGCACCGATGCGGCCGACGGGGTATCGATCGCCCTGCTGGCCGGTGCCACCGGCAACACCTACCTCAAACGCGGTGACACCGGCATCGACGTGCCGGTGACCGGCGCGTCGGCCAGCTATGCGTTGCGTGCGGGTTACTACCTGCCGGTGCCGGGCGGGCTGACGGCCGGCGCGGTGCAGGCCGAGATCGTCGTGACTGCGGACTACGAATGAGCCGGGTGATTCCACTGCGAAGGATGATCCTGCCTGCCCGTCGAGCTGTCCCGGAGATGTGCCGTCATGGCGGTGGCTTTCCTGCTGGCGCCGCGCGGGGCAGCACGCTGCGGTCGTGGCTGCGCCTGGTCTGTGCGCTAAGCGTCGTGTTCGGCGCCGCGCAGGCCTCCGCCGCCTGCGTGCGCTTGAACCCGGGCGACCAGGACATGACCATCCGCCTGACCATGCCGAACCTGGACTTGCCAGACAGGCGCTTTCTCGCACGTTCGGACGGGGGAGTTGTTGACGCCTTTCGTTGTGACGCTGGCCAGAGCGCCTTTCATCTCGATCTGCCGCTGACCGGTCTCACATACGAGCGCGAGATTGCTGCAGAGGACGGCCGCACCTACAGTGTCTACAGCCTGGGCCCTCGATCGCCATTGATTGGCTTCATGCACTCGGTAACTACCCGCCATAACAGCAACCATCGCTCCAGCCAGCGCGCCGTCACGGTGGGAGCACCGTTTCTGAATCAGGGCATCGTCTCCAACGCTGACGAGCCGCTGGACGTGGATATGTATGTGATGTTGTTCTTCCGCGGTGGCGCGATGGAGAGCATTCCCATGACCCATCTCGGCACCGCTACGTCGTGGAGCGACAGCGACCCGAGCCAGCGCATCCAGCATCACATCCGGCTGGAGGTGAATGTGCCGGTGCTGACCTGCACCCTGAGCGACACTGCGCGTACGCTTGATCCGGTGTCGGCCGACCAGCTGGCCGTGGTCGGCAGCGATGCAGGCGAGAAGCCGGTGGTGATGAGCATGAGCTGCCCCAGTGCGAACATCGACGTCGAGATGGTGCTGGCCGATGCGAACGACGCCGGCAACCGCGGCAGCGTGCTGGCACCGGCATCTGGTTCCGATGCGGGGGGCGTGCGCGTTGAGATGCTGCGCGATGGCAGCCCGGTCCAGTTCGGGCAGTCGTGGCGGCATGGTGGGTCCAGCAAGGGCAGCCAGGACATTCCCTTCACCGCGCGCTATGTCCGCACGAGCGATCCCCTTCAACCGGGCCAGATCGTTGGGGAAGCGGTGTTGACCGCCACCTACCGCTAAGCCGGCGGCAGCACCTTGCCCGGATTGAGGATGCCGTCAGGGTCCAGCGCCAGCTTGATCGCCCGCATCGCCGCCAACGTGGCCGGGCTGAACGCCTGCGCCATGAAGTCGCGCTTGGCCAGGCCAATGCCGTGCTCACCCGACAACGTGCCGCCCAGCGCCAGCGTCAGTGCGAAAATCTTCGGCAGTGCCGCCTGCGCCCGTGCGTTTTCGTCGGCGTCGTCCGGGTGGTAGAGGATGTTGACGTGCAGGTTGCCGTTACCGGCATGGCCGAAGGTGACGATGGTGAGCGTGTACTCGCGCGCCAACGCCTGCACCCCAGCGACCAGGTCGGGAATGCGCGAGACCGGCACCACCACGTCTTCGTTGATCTTGCCCGGGGCGATGCTGCGCAGCGCGGGCGACAGCGCCTTGCGCGCAGCCCACAGCTTTTCGCGCGCGGCCCCTTCCATGGCCACGTCCAGCGCGATCATGCCGTCACCCTCGGCGGCAGTCGCCAGCGCCTGCAGCAGGTAGGGCAGGGTGTCGTGGTCGCCGTCGGCTTCCACCAGCAGCATCGCGCCCGCCTCGGGTACCTCGGCACCATTGCGGCGCAGCAGCTCCAGGCTGCGCGCGTCCATGAACTCCAGTCGCGTGGGCACCACCGGTTGCGACATCAGGCGCGACACGGCGGCGGCGGCGGCATCGGCATCGCGGTACAGCACGCGCAGGCCGGCCTGGCTGACCGGTAGCGGCGTCAGCTTGAGCGTTGCCTCCACGATCAGCGCCAGGGTGCCTTCGCTACCCACCAGCAGGTGGGTGAGGTCGTAGCCGGTGGCGTCCTTGGTGTAGGCGCCGCCACACTGGATCAGCTCGCCCGCGCCGGTCACCGCTACCAGGCCGAGTACATTGTCGCGGCTGGTGCCGTACTTCACCGCGCGCGGGCCGCCGGCATTGCAGGCCAGGTTGCCGCCGATGCTGCAGATCTCCGCGCTGGACGGGTCCGGTGCCCAGAACAGGCCGTGCGGCATCAGCGCCTGCTGCAGGTCGCCGTTGAGCACGCCCGGTTCGACCACCGCGCAGCGGTTGCCGGGCTGGATGTCGAGGATGCGCGCCATGCGCGCGAACGAGAGCACGATGCTGCCGTTGACCGGCACGGCCGCGCCGGTGGTGCCGGTGCCGGCGCCACGCGCCACCAGCGCCACGTGATGCGCGCGGCAGGCACGCACCAGCGCCACCACCTGCTCGCGGTCGGCCGGGAAGGCCACGCCGAGCGGCAGCTGGCTGCGCCAAGAGTTGTCCTGCGCGTGGGCAGCCAGCGCGGCCGGATCGGTGCGCCAGCCGTCCTCGCCCAGCAGCGCGTGCACGGTGGAAAGGAAGTGGGCAGGCAGGGCGGTGGCGGTCGACATCATGGGTTCCGGGGGAGTACAGGGGCGCGTTGGATCAACCTCCAGCCGATCACGGCGGCGGCCAGCGGCAGCCACACCCAGCGCAGTTCAGAGAGAACGGTGGCCAGCCCGCGCGCGCTGAAGAACTGCCCGGCGAACGGCGATACGCGGATCGGTCGCCACGGGGCGAACAGACGCTCGCCGCTCCACGGCCACCACAGCGCCACCCCGAGCCCACCCGAGGTGAGCGCATCCAGCAGCGGGTGCGACAACGCACTGATGCCCACGAATGCCGCCGCCTGCACCGCCGTGGCGTGCAGGCGCGTGCGCAGCAGCGCGGCCAGCGCCGCCAACAGCGTGGCAAACAGGATCGAATGACTGGCGCCGCGATGGCCGAAGCTGTCGGCATAGGGGATATGCAGGGCGAAGGCCAGCACGTCGGCATCGGGCAGCATCGCCGCGACCACGCCGGCGGCCAGCAGCGGCGTGGCGATGCGGCCACGATCGGCCGCGCACCACAACGCCAGCGGGATGGCCGCGTGGGTGAAAATGCTGGGCATCAGCAATCCTCCAGCCGGAAGGCATCGCGCAGCCAGGTCAGCTGCGGCGGGTCGCCGCTGGCCTCGACCACATCGAACCGGCAGGGACGGTTGGCCAGCGCCGGATGCGCGGCCAGGAACAACTGTGCGGCCAACACCAGCTTGCGTCGCTTGCGCAGGTCCACCGAGGCCGCGCCGCCGCCGAAGCCGGCCGTGGCGCGGTACCGCACTTCGACGAACACGGTGGTGTCGCCGTCGCGCATGATCAGGTCCAGCTCACCGCCGCGATACCGCGCGTTGCGGCTGACCGGGCTCAGCCCGGCGGTGTGCAGGTAAGCCTGCGCGGCCGCTTCCACCGCCGCGCCCCGCCGTGCCCGCGCGGTTGGCACCGGCTCAGTTGGCGGTGGCGATCGGCATCGGCCGGCCGCCGCTGAAGGTCGACCAGGCCGGGACCCGGAGCACGTTGCCGTTGCTGTCCAGGAACAGCGTGCCGGTGGCGCCTTCCAGGCCGCCTTCGTTGGCCATCTTGTCCAGGTAGGCGCTGATCTTCCACGCATCGAAACCGAAGGCGAACAGGCGGCCGGAGGCGCCGCGCGCGCTGGGCAGGATCTGCCCGGCGGTGCTGGCCGAGGGCAGGCCCGGCACGCCGCGGACGTTCCAGGCCTCGTTGGGGTAGACGATGCCGTCCAGCGCCATGTCTTCCTCGGCCTTGCCGGCGCCGATGGTGAGCTGGGAGGTGCCCACGCGGGTGGCACCGCCGGCACCGGCCAGGGCCAGCTGCGGCGCCAGTGCACGCCCCTGCGGGGCCTTGACCGCCAGCAGCACGCCGTCAACCGCGCCGGCAGCGCGGATCTGTGCGCCGATGTCGCCCACCGCTTCGTTCACCCCGAGCGTGGCCACCACCTGGCCGCCGCGCTGGGTAAAGCGCTCGCGGAAGGCGGCGGCGGCGCGGCGGCCGTTGTCGTCATTGCTGTGGACCACCAGCACCTTGCTGCGCTCGCGTCCACGCAGGTATTCGGCGGCGATGATGCCGTCGTCTTCCGGGGCCAGCGAGAAACCGGCGCTGCCCGAGGGCGGGCTGCTCTTGCCCCGGTTCAGTGCCAGCACCGGCACCGGCAGCTGGGCGCGGCCGAACACCGCATCGACCTCGTCGCGGCCGAGCGGGCCGACGATGAAGTCCACGCCGGCGGTGACGGCCTTGTCATAGGCGGCCACGGCACCGGCGGCGGTACCGGCGGTATCGATGAACTGGATGTCCGGGCGCTGGCGGCTCTCGCCGTAGTAGCCGCTGAGCAGGCCATCGCGCACCGGCTGTGCGGCCGTGGCCAGGCGACCGCTGAGCGGCAACAGCACCGCCATCTTCACTGGCGGGCGATAGCCATCGCGGGCGGCGGGGGCGCGCTTGCTGGTGTCGAACTGGGTGGCCTGTTCGCGATCGAACGGGCGCGGCAGCGGCAGGCCGCGGGCGATCAGCGCGCGCCCGGCGAAGTTGTACAGCGGCTCGTTGGCCGGCAGTGCGGCGGCGCGGCTGCGCAGGGTGGCATCGTCCAGGCTGCCGAGCAGGCCGGCGATGGCCTGCTGGTTGTCGCTGCGCGCCTTGCCGGTGAGCGCGGCGTGCGCGCGGGCGCGTTCCTGCGCGGCACCGACGATGTCGCCGCTGGCGAGCAGGGCATCGGCCCGGGCCAGCTGCCAGCGCGTGCGCAGCTGCGGTGCCACCGTGTCCGACGATTCCTTCAGCGCGGCCAGCGCCTGCGCCGGCTGCTTGTCGGCCAGCGCCAGTTCGGCGGTGGTGAGGTGGAAGCGCTGCAGGCTGGCGCCGCTGAGCTGGCGGGCGGTGACCTGGGCCAGCAGGCTGCGGGCGCGGGCGGTGTCGCCGGCCTCGTGCCAGGCAAAGGCGGCATCGGCCAGTGCGGCGGCGCGGGCGCTGCCCTTGAGCGTGTTGGCCAGTGCTTCCAGCTGCACGGCGGCGTCGCGCGGCTTGCCCTGATCGATCAGCGCCAGCGCCTGCGCCTGGGCCGGCGATTCGGGCGCGCTGGTCAGGCTCGTCGTGGCGCAGCCGGCCATCAGCAGCAGCGACAACGACAGGGCGGAGATCCGTGCGACGGGCTTGTTCATGATCAGGTCCATTCGATGGGGGCAGCGGCCGTGGCCGGGGAACGGTACGATTCTACCCTTGACCCACGAGTGCCGTTGCGATGAGTGCTGTCCCCACGCTGTATGTCGTTGCCACCCCGATCGGCAACCTGGCCGACCTGACGCCGCGGGCGCAGGAGGTGCTGCGCTCGGTGGCGGCGATCTGCGCCGAGGACACCCGCCGCAGCGGCCAGCTGTTGGCGCACTTCGGCATCCAGCAGCCGTTGGTGGCCCTGCACGACCACAACGAGGAGGCGTTGGCGCAGCGCATCGTGGCGCGGCTGCAGGCCGGCCAATCGCTGGCCCTGGTCAGCGATGCGGGCACGCCGCTGGTGAGCGATCCGGGCTATCGGCTGGTGCGCGCGGCGCGCGAGGCAGGCATCCGGGTCAGCCCGGTGCCGGGTGCCTGCGCGGCGATCGCCGCGCTGAGCGTGGCCGGGCTGCCCAGCGACCGCTTCACCTTCGAAGGTTTCCTGCCGGCCAAAGGCTCGGGCCGGCGCGAGCGCCTGCAGGGCCTGGCGGCCGAAACCCGCACGCTGGTGTTCTACGAATCCTCGCACCGCATCACCGAATCGCTGGCCGACATGGTGGCCACGTTTGGCGCCGAGCGCCCGGCGGTGCTGGCGCGCGAACTGACCAAGCTGTTTGAAACCGTGCTCGACGGCACCCTTGCCTCGTTGCTGGCGCAGGTGGAAGCCGACGACAACCAGCGCAAGGGCGAGTTCGTGGTGATGGTGCAGGGCGCCGCCGACGACGCGCAGGCACAGCTGGCGGCCGGCCGCCGCATGTACGCCAAGCTCAGCGAACACCTCCCGCCCTCGACCGCCGCCAAGCTCGCCGCCGAACTGACCGGCGCCCCCCGCAAGGCCCTCTACGGCACCTGACACGGTAGAGCCACCCCATGGGTGGCTGGCATGCGCCCACGGGTGGCTGCACGCGATGCCGAACGAACGGCAGCCACCCACGGGGTGGCTCTACCAAATGTGCAGGTTGAATGCAGCCCCATGCCACCGTCTGGAGGCACAGCCCCCTTTGGTAAAGGGGGCGCGGCGACAGCCGCGGGGAATTGGGCGCTGGTGGCCCGGGCCCCAAGGTTTGCGCTGCAAACCTTGGGGCTTTTTTCGTCATGACGAAAAAAGCGGCGGAGCCGGCCGATAAGCCGGGTTTTGTCGTGGACAGTCATTCTTCTAGGCGCTACGTCACCGCAGCGCTCAAGCAACCTACCCGGACCCGACGCGGGCCACGCCATTAGGTCCCTATTTGGTCTTGCTCCAGGTGGGGTTTGCCGTGCCGGTCTGTTGCCAGACTCGCGGTGCGCTCTTACCGCACCATTTCACCCTTACCGGCTTCCCGAAGGAAACGTAGGCGGTATCTTTCTGTTGCACTTTCCGTCGGCTCGCGCCGCCCAGGCGTTACCTGGCACCTTGCCCTATGGAGCCCGGACTTTCCTCGGCATCCGCAAGGGATGACGCGACTGTCTGGCCGACTCCGCCGCGCGCATTTTCGCACATCCGCCCGGTTACAGGGGCGGTGGATCCGATATGGCCCCGGCCATGCCCGGCACCGGCCCCTGGCCGACCGCCAGCCGGGTCTCGCCGATGCAACCGCCGTCCGGCCCGAACCGTCGCTCGTGGATGAAGCCGCGGCCCTCGGCATCGAGCGCGATGAGCGTGCTGGCGCGGGTGCCGTACTCGGGGCTGCGGATGAAGGCCGCGCTCAACCAGCGTTCGCGCTCCAGGCCGATCCCGGTGTCGGGCAGGTCGCCGTCGGCGGCCCGGGTTTCATCGGCCAGGGCCTGCCACAGTGGACGGAGGTCGTCGCTGCCGTGGGCGATCCAGGCCTGCAGCGCGGCATTCAAGCGCACGGTCTTGGGCCACGGCGCATCGAGCGGGCCGTTGGACATGCCGTGCACGCCGGGCGCGAGCGCTTGCCGGGCCTGGGGGTGGTTGCCCAGGAACTGGCAGCTGTCGCGGTCGGCCAGCAGCAGGTTGAACGGCGCGAAGCCGGCGGCGCGGGTGCCGAGCGCATCGGCAAGATCGGCGGCCGGCGCGGCGTCACGCAGGTAGTCGGCGACCAGCGCGCCGCGGGAAGGACCGGTCTGCCGGGCCAGCGGATCGCGCACGTTGGTGACCACCGCCATCCGCCCCCCGGCGCCCACCCCGGCCCAGGTGCCGCCCGAGCGCAGGTCGCGCCCGGCGAGGACGCCGCGGTCCGGGGCCGGCCACGCCGCCAGCGGGGCGGTGGGACGGGCGTGGAACTCATCGCGGTTGCCGGCCATGACCAGCTGCCAGCGGGGGTGGGTTTTCCAGGCGAGGGCGAGCAGGCACATGGCCGGCATTGTGCCGGGTTTGCGCAAGCCAGGGCCAATGGCGACGGGCCTTGGCATGAATACGCGCCTATGTTTCACGCCCTCTACACAGGACTGAACTTCGCCCCAATCTCAAAAATTGAGACGAAACAGCAACTTGTGGATAAGCCTTGAACAAGTCTCTAAACATTGCTGCAAGCCCTTGATGTTCAAAGTGATTTCCCGCTCGCAAAGTTGTTGACAACCCAATCGGCACTGCTAAGGTGGGCAACAGAGGCAAAACCGGGTTTTTTGTGGTTTTTCGTGGTTCAATGTTTCATCCGGGCGAAGGAAAGGTGCACGCGTCGTGTTTCAGGGCGAGACGGCCATCACGGTTGACGATAAAGGACGCATGGCGGTTCCCACCGCGCATCGTGACCTTGTCGCGCGTGTGAGCAACAACCGCCTGGTCCTGACCTACAACCCCTTCGAGTCCGGCTGCCTGTGGCTGTATGCCGAAACCGAGTGGGAGCGGGTCCGCGACGACGTCATGGCCAAACCCAACACACAGCGCGTCGTGCGTCTGCTGCAACAGAAGCTGGTCGGTTCGGCCGCGCATCTGGAGCTGGACGGCAACGGCCGCATCAGTATTCCTGCCAGCCACCGCGGTGCCGTTGGCATTGAAAAGAAGGCGGTTCTGCTCGGCATGGGCGACAAATTCGAATTGTGGAGCGAGCAGGCACATCGCGCATTGATCCAGCAGACGTTGTCTGACGGGGATCTGGGCGATGGGTTGCTCGACCTGAAGTTGTGAGCCGGGGTGCCCGGATGCGCGGAGCAGCGCAGACCGGTCACCTTCCGGTGTCGCAGTCGCCGGCGGGGCATCTGCCGGTTCTGTACACGCAGGTCCTGGACGGCCTGAGGGTGATCGAAAACGGAACGTATCTCGATGGCACGTTTGGTCGTGGCGGTCACGCCCGCGGCGTGCTCGAGCAACTCGGTCCTGGAGGCCGGCTGCTGGTCATGGACAAGGATCCGGAGGCGATTGCGGTAGCCGAGCGCGATTTCGCGCCGGACCCGCGCGTGTCGATCTTCCGTGGCAGCTTCGCCGACCTGCTGCACTGGGACGCCACCGCGCAGGGCCTGGACGGGGTGCTGTTCGACCTCGGCGTGTCCTCGCCGCAGCTGGACGTGGCCGAGCGTGGTTTCAGCTTCGGCAAGGATGGCCCACTGGACATGCGCATGGACCCGGACAGCGGCGAAAGCGCGGCGCAGTGGCTCAACCGCGCCGAAGAACGCGAGATCGCCGATGTGCTGTGGACCTATGGCGAAGAACGCCAGAGCCGGCGCATCGCCCGCGCCCTGGTGGCGCGCCGCGAGAAGCAGCCGTTCACCCGGACCGCCGAGCTCGCCGACGCGATCGCGGCGGTGATGCCGCGTGGCAAGGACAAGATCAACCCGGCCACGCGCAGCTTCCAGGCCATCCGCATCCACATCAACCGCGAGCTGGCCGATCTCGAGGCCGGCCTGGACGCGGCGATGGCACGGCTCAAGCCCGGTGGCCGGCTGGCGGTGATCAGCTTCCATTCGCTGGAAGACCGCATCGTCAAGCAGTTCATGAACCGCCACGCCAAGGCCCCGCCGAGCAACCGCCGGTTGCCCGAGGCGCAGCCGTTCGTGCCGACCCTGGTCCTGCATGGCGGCGCCATCAAGGCCGAAGACGACGAGCTGGCGGTCAACCCGCGCTCGCGCAGCGCCGTGCTGCGCGTGGCCGAGAAGTGCGGGGTGGCCGGGTGAGTCGCCTGATCCTCATCGTGTTGCTGGCCTGCACCGTCGCCTCGGCGATCGGGGTGGTGTTCATGCGCCACCGTCATCGCCAGACCTTCATCGAGCTGTCCCGGGTCGAGCGCGCACGCGATGAGCTCAACATCGAATTCGGCCGCCTGCAGCTGGAGCAGGCGACCCTGGCCGAGGCTACCCGGGTCGACCGGGTCGCCCGCGAGAAGCTGGACATGAAGTTCCCCGAAGCGGCGGACGTGGTGGTGGTACGGCCATGAACAAGTCCGGTCGCAACCGTGCACGCAACAGTTTCAACCTGCGCCAGCGCCTGAAGTGGGTGGGCCTGGCGCTGGGCCTGTGCTCGGTATCGCTGGTGGGCCGCGCGGCTTACGTGCAGATCATCAACAGCGACTTCTACCAGCGCCAGGGCGAGGCGCGTTACCTGCGCGAGCTGCCGATCAACACCTCGCGCGGCATGATCACCGACCGCAACGGCGAGCCGGTGGCCGTGTCCACCCCGGTCGCCTCGATCTGGGTCAATCCGCAGGAACTGCTGCGCGCGCCGGACCGGATCCCCGAGCTGGCCACGGCGCTGGGCATGCCGCTGGACGAGCTGACCTCCAGGCTGTCGCAGAAGGCCGACAAGGAATTCATGTACCTGCGCCGCCGGATCAATCCCGACGAGGCCGAGAAGGTGGTGGCGCTGAAGATCCCGGGCGTGGCCTCGCAGCGCGAGTTCCGCCGCTTCTACCCGCAGGGTGAGGCGATGGCGCACGTGCTGGGCTTCACCAACATCGACGACCGCGGCCAGGAAGGGCTGGAGCTGGCCTTCGACGAATGGCTGCGCGGCAAGGCCGGCGCCAAGCGGGTGATCCGCAACCGCAAGGGCGACACGGTGGAGAGCGACCTGCTGCGCGCCGCCGAGCCGGGCAAGGACCTCACCCTCAGCATCGACCGCCGCATCCAGTTCCTGGCCTTCAAGGAGCTGCGCAACGCGCTGATCGCCAACAAGGCGGCCGGCGGCTCGATGGTGATCATGGACGTGGCCACCGGTGAAGTGCTGGCCATGGTCAACCTGCCCACCTACAACCCCAATTCGGTCGGCGGCGCCGCCCCGGACACCCGCCGCAACCGCGCGGTGACCGACCTGGTCGAGCCCGGCTCGACCATGAAGCCGTTGACCATCGCCTCGGCGCTGCAGTCCGGCGTGGTCACCAAGGACACCACGGTGGATACCAACCCGGGCTACATGGCTGTGGGCCGGTTCACCATCAAGGACGTGCCGCGTAACAACGGCGTGCTCAACGTCACCGGCGTGATCACCCGCAGCTCGAACATCGGCGCGGCCAAGATCGCCGCCAAGATGCCCGACCAGGTGTTCTACGACCACGTCCACAGCTTCGGCTACGGCGTCTCGCCGCACAGCGGCTTCCCGGGCGAATCGGCCGGCGTGCTGCCGCGCCCGGCGCGCTGGAGCGGTTCGTCCAAGACCACCATGTCCTACGGTTACGGCCTCAACGTCACTCCGCTGCAGATCGCCACCGCCTACTCGGCGCTGGGCAACGGCGGCAAGTTGATCGCGCCGACCTTCGTCAAGGGCCAGCGCAACGAAGGCAAGCAGATCATCGACCCCAACATCGCCCGGGACGTGGTGGCGATGATGGAAACCGTGGTCACCCAGGGCGGTGCCAAGCAGGCCGCGGTGCTCGGCTACCACGTGGCCGGCAAGACCGGTACCGCACGCAAGGCCGGCCCCGGCGGCTACGAGCGCGGGCATTACAACGCACTGTTTGCCGGCGTGGTGCCGGCGACCAACCCGCGCTTTGCCACGGTGATCGTGATCAACGACCCGCAGGCAGGCAAGTACTACGGCGGCCTGGTGTCCGCGCCGGTGTTCCACAACGTGATGGAAGGCGCGCTGCGCCTGATGGACGTGCCGCCGGACGACATCGAGTCGTGGCTGGCCGCCCAGCAGTCGGGAAAGCTGGGGCACACCGCCTCCTCGTTGCCGATGCCGCCGCCGGAAACGGTGATCGCCCCCGACGCCGCCGCCGAATTCGATGCCGCGCTGCCCAGCGCGCACGCCACGGTGCCGCCCCCGCAGGGAGGCACCCAATGAGCCAGACGATGTTGCTTTCGCAGTTGATCCCCGATGTGGCCCTGAGCCGCGATCCGACCATCACCGGCCTGGTGCTGGACAGCCGGGCCGTGCGCCCGGGCAATGCCTTCGTGGCGATCGCCGGCTTCGGCGCGCACGGGCTGGGTTTCGTCGACCAGGCACTGGCCAACGGTGCCGGCGCGATCCTGTTCGAACCGCCGGCGCCGGCCGAGCTGCCGGCCCCGGCCGAGGCCATCGCCGTGCCCGGCCTGCGCACGCGCATGGGCGCGATGGCCGACCAGTTCCACGGCCATCCCTCGCGCGCGATGACGATGGTGGGCGTGACCGGCACCAACGGCAAGACCTCCACCGTGCAGCTGCTGGCCCAGGCCTGGCATCTGCTCGGCACCGTCAGTGGAAGTATCGGCACGTTGGGCGTGGGTCTTTATGGCCACGTGGTGCCGACCGGCTTCACCACGCCGTTGGTGCTGCAGATGCATGACGTCCTCGCGCAGCTGCGCGACGACGGCGCCCGCGCGGTGGCGATGGAAGTCAGCTCGCACGCGCTCGACCAGGGGCGCGTGGATGCCGTGCACTACGACGTGGCGGTGTTCACCAACCTCACCCGTGATCACCTGGATTACCACGGCGACATGGTCCAGTACGGTGCCGCCAAGGCCAGGCTGTTCCACCGCGACGGCCTCAAGGCGGCGGTGGTCAACCTGGACGACAGCTTCGGCAGCGAACTGCTGCGCACCGTCGATGCCAGCGTGCGCCAGATCGGGCTGAGCTCGCGCGGCGCGCAGCAGGCCACGCTGCGCGCCGATTCGTTGAAGCTCGACGGCCGCGGCATCGCCTTCGACCTGGTGGTGGAGGGCGCGCGCCACCCGGTGCAGTCGCCGCTGCTGGGCCGCTTCAACGTGGACAACCTGCTGGCCGTGGCCGGCGCGCTGTATGCGCTGGACCACGCGCCGGCCGCGATCGCCGCGCTGCTGTCGCAGCTGCAGCCGATTGCCGGGCGCATGAACCGGCTCGGCGGCGAGCACGGCCTGCCCACCGTGGTGGTCGACTACGCCCACACCCCCGATGCGCTGGAACAGGCGCTGGCCAGCCTGCACGACCACCTGGTCGGGCGCCTGGTCTGCGTGTTCGGCTGCGGCGGCGAGCGTGATACCGGCAAGCGGCCGCAGATGGCGGCCATCGCCGAGAAGTACGCCGAGGTGGTGATCGTCACCGATGACAACCCGCGCAGCGAAGACGGCGACCGCATCGTGGCCGACATCGTCGCCGGGCTGAGCTCGCCGGCCGCGGCCACCGTGCAGCGCGACCGCGCCGCCGCGATCGCCACCGCGATCGGCCTGGCCGGTGCCGACGACATCGTGCTGATCGCCGGCAAGGGCCATGAGCCCTACCAGGAAGTCCACGGCGTTAAGCATCCCTTCGACGACACCGAGGTCGCCGGCCGCGTGCTGGCAGCGCGCCTGCAGGAGGTGTCCCCGTGAAGCGCACTCCGCTGTCGTTGATCGCGCACTGGGCCGGTGGCGAAATCCATGGCGATGACACCGCCATCGACGCCATCAGCAACGACACCCGCACCCTTGCCCCCGGCAGCCTGTACGTGGCGCTGCGCGGCGAGCGTTTCGACGGCCACGATTTTGCCGCCGACGCGGTTGCGCGCGGTGCCTCGGCGATGCTGGTGGAGCGGCTGCTGGACGTGCCGTTGCCGCAGATCGTGGTGGCCGACAGCGAGCACGCGCTGGGCCGCATCGCCCATGGCATGCAGCGCGACCGCGCCACTGCGGTGTTCGCCATCACCGGCAGCAACGGCAAGACCAGCGTCAAGAGCCTGCTGCTGGCGATCCTGGAACAGGTCGCGCGCGAGCAGCACAAGGTGGTCTATGCCAACCCGGGCAACCGCAACAACGAGATCGGGCTGCCGCTGGCCGTGCTCGATGCGCCCGAAGACGCCGACTTTGCCATCTACGAGATGGGCGCTGGCAAGCCGGGCGACATCGCCTACCTCACCGATATCGTGCGCCCGCAGTACGCGCTGGTGAACAACATCGCCCCGGCCCACCTGGAACGGATGGGCAGCCTGCAGGGCGTGGCCACCACCAAGGGTGCCATCTACGCCGCGCTGCCGGCCGATGGCGTGGCGGTGATCAACGCCGACGACGCCTTCGGGATCTGGTTCGAGCAGCACATCGTGGGCCAGCCGCCGCGCAGCCGCGTGCTGCGCTACGGCCTGGACCACAGCGCCGACGTTGGCGCGCTGGCGATCCGTCCGGGCGCCTCGGGCAGCCAGTTCCTGCTGACCAGCCCGCAGGGCAACGTCGAAATCGCGTTGGCGCTGCCGGGCCGGCACGACATCAGCAATGCCCTGGCCGCCGCCTCGCTGGCGCTGGCCGCCGGCATCGGCCTGGACCAGATCGCGCAGGGCCTGGCCCGTGCCGAGCCGGTACCCGGCCGCCAGATCGCCCATCAGCTGCCCAACGGCGCGGTGTTGATCGATGACAGCTACAACGCCAATCCGGGCTCGCTGGCCGCGGCGATCGACGCGCTGGCCGGCGGCAAGGCCGAGGGCTGGCTGGTGCTGGGCGACATGCGTGAACTCGGCCCCGACGGCGAGGCACTGCACGCCCAGGCCGGGCGCCGCGCCCGCGAGGCCGGGCTCAAGCGCCTGTACACGCTGGGTCCGCTGAGCGCGGCCGCATCGAGCGCCTTTGGCGAGGGCGGCCGGCACTTCGCCGACCACGACGCGCTGGCCGCGGCGCTGGCCGATGAACTGCATGCTGGCGTGCGCTGCCTGGTCAAGGGTTCGCGCGGCAGTGCCATGGACAAAATTGTGAAAGCGCTGCTGGCGCGAGGAGAGGAAAGCCCCAATGTTGCTTGAACTGGCCCGATGGTTGCAGCAGTTGGAGAGCCTGTTCGGGCTGTTCGGCTATCTGACTCTGCGCGGCATCCTGGCAGCGCTCACCGCGCTGTTCCTGTCGCTGTGGCTGGGCCCGGCGATGATCCGCAAGCTGGCCCAGTTCAAGGGCGGCCAGCCGATCCGTACCGACGGTCCGCAGACCCACTTCTCCAAGGCCGGCACGCCGACCATGGGCGGTTCGCTGATCCTGCTCACCATTACCCTGTCGGTGCTGCTGTGGGCCGACCTGCGCAACCGCTACGTGTGGGTGGTGCTGGCGGTGATGCTGTGCTTCGGCGCGATCGGCTGGTACGACGACTGGATCAAGATCGTGCGCCGTGACCCCAACGGGCTGAAGTCGCGCTGGAAGTACCTGCTGCAGTCGATCTTCGGCCTGGCCGCCGGCCTGTTCCTGTTCTACACCGCCGACGTACCCGCCGCGCTCACCTTCTACATCCCGATGTTCAAGTCGGTGGCGCTGCCGCTGGCCGGCATCAGCTTCGTGGCCATCGCCTATTTCTGGATCGTCGGCTTCTCCAACGCGGTCAATCTGACCGACGGGCTGGATGGCCTGGCGATCATGCCCACCGTGCTGGTGGCCTGCGCGCTGGGCGTGTTCGCCTATGCCTCGGGCAACGTGGTGTTCTCCAACTACCTGCAGATCCCGCAGATCCCGGGCGCCGGCGAGCTGGTCATCATCTGCGCGGCGATCGCCGGTGCCGGCCTGGGCTTCCTGTGGTTCAACACCTACCCGGCCATGGTCTTCATGGGCGACATCGGCGCGCTGGCGCTGGGTGCGGTGCTGGGCACCATCGCGGTGATCACCCGCCAGGAGCTGGTGCTGGTGATCATGGGCGGGGTGTTCGTAATCGAGACGCTGTCGGTGATGATCCAGGTCGCCTCGTTCAAGCTGACCGGCAAGCGCGTGTTCCGCATGGCCCCGATCCATCACCACTTTGAACTGAAGGGCTGGCCCGAGCCGCGCGTGATCGTGCGCTTCTGGATCATCTCGGTGGTGCTGGTGCTGATCGGCCTGGCCACGTTGAAGGTCCGCTGATGAACGACCTGTCGCGCCAGGCAACCCGCCTTGAAGCCATCGGAGGCCACTTCGACAAGTGGCTGCTGGGCGCGATCATCGCGCTCACCGGGCTGGGCGTGGTGATGGTCGCGTCGAGCTCGATCGCGTTGATGAGCAGCCCGTTCTACTACCTCAACCGCCACCTGATCTTCCTGGCGGTGGGCATCGTGCTGGCGATCATCGCCATGCGCACCGAGCTCAAGAGCATCGAGCAGTACAACCAGGTGCTGCTGCTGGGCTGCTTTGCCCTGCTGGTGGTGGTGTTCGTGCCGGGCCTGGGCAGCAGCGTCAACGGCGCCCGGCGCTGGATCAACCTGGGCATTTCCAAGTTCCAGACCGTCGAAGCGGTGAAGGTGCTCTACATCGTGTGGCTGTCCAGCTACCTGGTGCGCTTCCGCGACGAGGTCAATGCAACCTGGCCGGCGATGCTCAAGCCGCTCGGCGTGGCCGGCGCGCTGGTGGTGCTGCTGCTGCTGCAGCCGGACTTCGGTTCCTCGACCCTGCTGCTGGCCATCACCGCCGGCATGCTGGTGCTGGGCGGGGTCAACATGCCGCGCATGTCCATGCCGGTGATCATCGGCATGGTCGGCATGAGCGCGCTGGCGATCATCGAGCCGTACCGCATGCGCCGCATCACCTCCTTCCTGGACCCGTGGGCCGACCAGCAGGGCGACGGCTACCAGCTCTCCAACGCACTGATGGCCGTGGGCCGGGGCGAATGGACCGGGGTGGGCCTGGGCAACTCGGTGCAGAAGCTGTACTACCTGCCCGAAGCGCATACCGACTTCATCTTCTCGGTCACCGCCGAGGAACTGGGCTTCCTGGGCACCTGCCTGATCATCGCCCTGTATGCGCTGCTGGTGGGTCGCACCTTCTGGCTGGGCATGCGCTGCGTGGAAATGAAGCGCCACTTCTCCGGCTACATCGCCTTCGGCATCGGCCTGTGGATCAGCATGCAGAGCTTCGTCTCGATCGGTGTCAACCTGGGCATCCTGCCGACCAAGGGCCTGACCCTGCCGCTGATTTCCTCCGGTGGCTCCAGCGTGCTGATGACCTGCGTGGCGATGGGCCTGCTGCTGCGCGTGTCCTACGAGCTGGATCGGGCCGAGCGCCGCCAGGCCGTGCGCATGGGCGCGCCGGAAGGCGACGAGCCGGTGGCCACCGAATCGGGCAGGGCGCCGGGCGCCTCGGCCGTGGCTGCGGCCATGCAGGACAGTGCCCGCGACACCGCCCCGCGCGACAGTTCGCCGCGGGGCACCAGCCGCATGCAGCAGCGCATCGAACCGACCCTGGGGAGGATGGGATGAGCACGCATTCGCCCTCCTCCAACCCGCGTCCGGTGCTGATCATGGCCGGCGGTACCGGCGGCCACATCTTCCCCGGCCTGGCCGTGGCCCGGGTGCTGCGCGCGCGTGGCATCCCGGTGACCTGGCTGGGCAGCGACGGTGGCATGGAAACCCGCCTGGTGCCGCAGCACGACATCCACATCGACACGCTGGCCATCAGTGGCCTGCGCGGCAAGGGCAAGCTGGCACTGCTGACCGCGCCGGGCCGCCTGCTGCGCGCGGTGCGCGCGGCGGGCTTCCTGATCCGCGACCGCCAGCCGCGTGCGGTGATCGCCTTCGGCGGCTTCGCCTCCGGCCCCGGCGGGCTGGCCGCGCGCCTGCATGGGCTGCCGCTGCTGGTGCATGAACAGAACCGCGCGCCGGGCCTGACCAATCGCATCCTGTCGCGCTTCGCGCGGCGCCTGCTGACCGGCTTCCCGGGCAGCTTCGCCCAGCGCGAAGAGGCCGTGGGCAACCCGGTGCGCGCCGAGATCGCCGCGATCGCACCGCCCGAACAGCGCCTGGCCAACCGCCAGGGTCCGCTGCGCCTGCTGGTGCTTGGTGGCAGCCAGGGCGCGCGCGCATTGAACAACGCCGTGCCGCAGGCGCTGGCCGCACTGGCCGGCAGCGTGGCCGTCGACGTGCGCCACCAGAGCGGCGAGAAGCTGCACGCCGAAGCGCTCCAGGCCTATCAGGACGCCGGCGTGCCCGCGCGCGTGGAGGCCTTCATCGCCGACATGGCCGAGGCGTTCGCCTGGGCCGACCTGGTGGTGTGCCGTTCCGGTGCCTCGACCCTGGCCGAACTCTGCGCGGTCGGGATCGGCAGCGTGCTGGTGCCCTTTGCCGCGGCCGTGGACGATCACCAGACCCGCAACGCGGAGTATCTGGTCGAGCGCGGCGCGGCGGTATTGCTGAAGCAGGATGAAACGCTGGCGACGCACCTTCAGGGTGTGCTGCGCGAATTGTCCGAAAATTCCGCCCGTCGCATGCAGATGGCCAACGCCGCGCGTGCCCTGGCCAAGGTCGATGCCGCCGAGCGCATCGCCGACATCATTCTCGAGGAATCCAAATGAAGACCGTTACGCGCCTGCCGCGAGGCCGCGCATGATCCGCCGCCTGCACGACACCAACGACCTGGTCCGCGCGTTCCCGCGCGTGCACTTCGTGGGCATCGGCGGCACCGGCATGAGCGGCATCGCCGAAGTGATGCTGACCCTGGGCTATGAAGTGTCCGGTTCGGACAACGCCGACAACGCCGCGACCCGTCGCCTGGCCAGCCTGGGCGCGCGCGTGATGCGTGGCCACTCGGCGGCCAATGTGCTGGGCACCGACTGCGTGGTGGTGTCCAGCGCGATCCGCGATGACAACCCCGAGCTGATGGAAGCGCGCAGCCAGCGCATCCCGATCATGCCGCGTGCGGCCATGCTGGCCGAACTGATGCGCTTCCGCCGCGGCATCGCCGTGGCCGGCACCCATGGCAAGACCACCACCACCAGCCTGACCGCGGCGGTGCTGAGCGAAGGCGGGCTGGACCCGACCTTCGTGATCGGTGGCCAGCTGCTGGCCGCCGGCGCCAACGCCAAGCTGGGCGGTGGCCAGTGGCTGGTGGCCGAGGCCGACGAAAGCGATGGCAGCTTCCTGCGCCTGAACCCGCTGGTGTCGGTGATCACCAACATCGATTCGGACCACCTGGAAAACTACGGCAACGATTTTGCCCGGGTCCAGGCTGCGTTCGCCGAATTCCTGCAGCGCCTGCCGTTCTACGGCCTGGCCGTACTGTGCATCGACGACCCGGAAGTGGCCGCGCTGGCCGCGCAGACCCCGCGCCATGTCATGAGCTACGGCATGAGCAGCAACGCCGACGTGCGTGCCGAGGACGTGGTCCAGGACGGCCGGCGCATGCGCTTCACCCTGCGCCTGCCCGAAGGCAGCAGCCATCCGGTCACCCTGGCCCTGCCGGGCGCGCACAACGTGCTCAATGCACTGGCCGCCGCGGCGGTGGGCTGGCAGCTGGGCGTGGCGCCGGAGGCGATCGCGCGCGCCCTGGAGAGCTTTGCCGGCATCGGTCGCCGCTTCAACGACCTGGGCATCGTCACCACCCACACCGGTGCCCGGGTGCGGGTGATCGACGATTACGGCCATCACCCGCGCGAGCTGGCGGCAGTATTCGCCGCGGCCCGCGGCGGCTGGCCGGACCAGCGCCTGGTGGTGGCCTTCCAGCCGCACCGCTACAGCCGTACCCGCGACCAGTTCGACGCATTCGCCGCGGTGCTGTCCGAAGTGGACGCGCTGGTGCTCAGCGAGGTCTATCCGGCTGGCGAAGCGCCGATCCCCGGCGCCGATTCGCGCTCGCTGGCGCGTGCCATCCGCGCGCGCGGCCGCAGCGAACCGGTGGTGGTCGGCCAGACCGCCGAGCTGCCGCACGTGCTGCCCGACGTCCTGCAGGACGGCGACCTGCTGCTGATGATGGGGGCCGGCGACATCGGCCACATCGCGCAGCTGATCGCCACCGAAGGCTTCAAGGAGACCCCGGCCGCATGAACCCGATCTTCTTCCCCTCGCTGCGCATCACCGACCCGGCCCGCTTCGGCCGCGTGGCGGTGCTGCTCGGCGGCACCTCCAGCGAACGCGAGGTGTCGCTGGATTCCGGTCGCAACGTGATCGAAGCGCTGCGCGCGCGCGGCGTCGATGCGGTGGCCGTCGATGGCATCCCGGCGCTGGCCCGGGCGCTGGTGGAACAGCGCTTCGACCGCGTGTTCAACATCCTGCACGGCCACAATGGTGGTGGTGAGGACGGCATCGTGCAGGGCCTGATGCAGGCCTTCGGCGTGCCCTACACCGGTTCGGACGTGCTCGGCTCGGCCTTGAGCATGGACAAGATCCGCACCAAGCAGGTGTGGCTGTCGCTGGGCCTGCCGACCCCGCGCTACGTCAAGCTGGTGGAGGGCGTGGACGTGCACGCCGCCGCGGCCGAGCTGGGCCTGCCGGTGGTGGTCAAGCCGGCCAACGAAGGCTCGAGCGTGGGCATCAGCCGGGTCATCGACGATGCCGGGCTGGACGAGGCGGTGGCCCTGGCCACCCGCTACGACGGCCAGCTGCTGATGGAACAGATGGTGGTCGGCGACGAACTCACCGTGGCCATCCTCGGCGACCAGGCGCTGCCGTCGATCCGCATCGTGCCCAAGGGCCAGTGGTACGACTACAACGCCAAGTACATCGCCGAGGACACCCAGTACCTGTGCCCGGGCCTGGACGGCGAAGACGAAAACGAGATCCGCCGCATCGCCCTGGCCGCCTTCCAGGCCGCCGGGTGCCGTGGCTGGGGCCGGGTCGACGTGATGCGCGATCGCGCCAGCGGCCGCTTCTACCTGCTTGAGGTCAACACCGCCCCGGGCATGACCAGCCACTCGCTGGTGCCCAAGGCGGCCGCGCAGGCCGGCATCGGCTTTGAGGAGCTGGTCTGGCGCGTGCTGGAACAGACCCTGCCGGCCAACCTGGCCGACATCACCGACCGGGAGCGCGCCAACGCATGAACGCGGTGCTGCGCATCTTCGTCTGGTTGCTGGCCTTGTCGGTCGTGGCGCTGCCCGTGGTGGCGGTGCTCAACGGCTGGGTCGGTGCCGAGCGCTGGCCGTTGGCCAAGCTGCGCGTGCACGCCGAGTTCAAGCGGGTGCCGGCCGAACAGCTGCAGCAGGTGGTGCTGCCCTACGCCAGGGCCGGCTTCTTCGCGGTCAAGCTGCAGGATGCCCAGGACGCCATCGAGAAGCTGCCGTGGGTGGAAAGCGCGCAGGTGCGCAAGCAGTGGCCGGACGTGCTGGAAATCACCCTGGTCGAGCACAAGCCGTTCGCGCGCTGGGGCAACGACCGCCTGCTGTCCGAGCAGGGCAAGCTGTTTGCCACGCCCAAGAAGCTGCAGGACCTGGCGCTGCCCGACCTGGATGGGCCGGACACCCAGACCGAAGAAGTGGTGGCGCTCTACAACGATGCGCGCGCGCTGTTCGCGCCGGCCGGGGTGGACGTCAAGCGGGTCAGCATGGATGCGCGCGGCAGCTGGTCGCTGCTGCTGAGCAACGGCACCGAAGTGGTGGTCGGCCGCGACGACGCCCGCTCGCGCCTGCAGCGCTTCGTGCGCGTGTTGCCGCAGCTGAGCAACCAGCAGGCGCCGATCGAACGCGCCGACCTTCGTTATACCAATGGTTTCACGCTGAGCTGGGGTACCCCGGCCGCTACCGCGCCCACATCGGCGCAGGACAGGACATGAATCGCAAGGGTGACAAATCACTGATCGTCGGACTGGATATCGGCACCTCCAAGGTGGTGGCGCTGGTCGGCGAGTATTCGCCGGGCAATCCGATCGAAGTCATCGGCATCGGCTCGCACGAATCGCGCGGCCTCAAGCGCGGCGTGGTGGTGGATATCGAATCGACCGTGCAGTCGATCCAGCGTGCGGTCGAAGAGGCCGAGCTGATGGCTGGCTGCGAGATCCGCTCGGTGTATGCCTCCATCTCGGGCAACCACGTGCAGTGCAAGAACTCGCCGGGGATCGTGCCGATCCGCGATGGCGAGGTGACCTGGGGCGACCTGGACCGGGTGCTCGACGCGGCCAAGGCCGTGGCGATCCCGGCCGACCAGAAGATCCTCCACGCGATCCCGCGCGAGTACGTGCTGGACGATTCGCAGGAAGGCATCCGCAACCCGGTCGGCATGACCGGCGTGCGCCTGGAGGTGCATGCGCACCTGGTGGTGTGCGCGCAGTCGGCCGCGGCCAACATCAGCAAGTGCGTGCAGCGCTGCGGCCTGCAGGTGGACGACCTGGTGCTGTCCTCGCTGGCCTCCAGCGTGGCCGTGCTCACCGCCGACGAGCGCGAGCTGGGCGTGGTGCTGGTGGACATGGGCGCGGGCACCACCGACCTGGCCGTGTTCGTGCAGGGCGCGATCTGCCATACCGCCTCGCTGCCGATCGCTGGCGACCACGTCACCAACGACATCGCGCACATGCTGCGCACGCCGACCCCCGAAGCGGAACAGATCAAGGTGCGCTACGCCTGCGCGCTGGCCCAGCTGGCCACCGCCGAGGAGAGCATCCAGGTGCCCAGCGTCGGCGATCGTCCGCCGCGCCGGATGCCGCGCCACGCCCTGGCCCAGGCGGTGCAGGGGCGCTACGAGGAGATCTTCGAGATGGTGCAGGCCGAACTGCGCCGCTCCGGCTTCGAGGAACTGGTGCGCGCCGGCATGGTGCTCACCGGCGGTGCCTCGAAGATGGAAGGCGTGGTCGAGCTGGCCGAGGAAATGCTGCAGATGCCGGTGCGCGTGGGCATCCCGCAGCACGTGACCGGACTGGGCGAAGTGGTCGGCAATCCGGTCCACGCCACCGGCGTGGGCCTGCTGCTGATGGGCAGCCAGACCGAACACCCGCGCCGCCCGTCGATGCCCACCGGGCGCGCCGGCAGCATGTTCAAGAAACTCAAAACCTGGTTCCGCGGCGAGTTCTGATGCCGCGGTGTGGTAGGGCGGGGCGATGCCTCGCCGCAACACCTGCAACACCTGCAATGCAACGCACCACGGCAACACACAACCCACACAGCCGCAACGGCAACATGACGCGCAAAGGCAGGAGGCCTGAACGCCCATGCCACCAGAAGCGGATATAACGAGGACACGGACATGGCGCATTTCGAACTGATTGAAAAGATGGCACCCAATGCGGTGATCAAGGTGATCGGCGTGGGCGGCGGCGGCGGCAACGCCGTGGCGCACATGGTCAGCACCAGCGTGGACGGCGTGGAGTTCATCACCGCCAACACCGATTCGCAGGCCATCAAGAATTGCGGTGCCAAGCTGCAGCTGCAGCTGGGTACCAACGTCACCAAGGGCCTGGGCGCAGGCGCGAATCCGGAAGTCGGCCGCCAGGCCGCGCTGGAAGACCGCGAGCGCATCATGGATGCCCTGCAGGGTGCGGACATGGTGTTCATCACCGCCGGCATGGGCGGCGGCACCGGCACCGGCGCGGCCCCGGTCGTGGCCCAGCTGGCCAAGGAGATGGGCATCCTGACCGTCGCGGTGGTCACCAAGCCGTTCCCGTTCGAAGGCCGTCGCCGCATGCAGGTGGCGCTGAAGGGCATCGAGGAACTGAGCCAGCACTGCGACTCGCTGATCACCATCCCCAACGAAAAGCTGATCACCGTGCTTGGCCGCAACGCCACCATGATCCAGGCCTTCCGTGCCGCCAACGACGTGCTGCAGGGCGCCGTGCAGGGCATCGCCGACCTGATCGTGCGTCCGGGCCTGATCAACGTCGACTTCGCCGACGTGCGCACCGTCATGTCCGAAATGGGCCTGGCGATGATGGGTACCGGTACCGCCCGCGGTGATGACCGTGCCCAGGCCGCGGCCGAAGCCGCCATCCAGAACCCGCTGCTGGACGATGTGAACCTGGCCGGTGCCAACGGCATCCTGGTCAACATCACCGCCGGCGCGGACTTCACCATGGCCGAGTTCGACGAGATCGGCCGCACCATCGATGGCTTCGCCTCCGAGGATGCGACCGTGGTGGTCGGTACCGTGCTGGACCCGGACATGCAGGACGAAGTCCGCGTGACCGTGGTGGCCACCGGCCTGAACCGTGCCGTGGCCGCCAAGACCCAGCGTCCGGGCGAGCGCGCGCCGATCAAGCTGGTCCGCAACGCCACCACCGGCCAGCCGGAGTTCGGCGAGTTCGACACCGGCGGCGACGCGGTCTCCAAGGCAGTGGGCGGGATGGGCATGGGCATGGGCCTGCGTCGTCCCAGCGCGGATACCCCGGCGTCTTCGGCCCCGTCGTCTTCGGGCCCGGCCGCGGCCGAGCTGCCCAACGACTACCTGGACATCCCGGCGTTCCTGCGCCGCCAGGCGGACTGAGGACTGCGTGCCGGGGTCTTGTCCTCCCCGGTAGGCGCCTCCATGTCCCTTGCTGCCGGGCCCGGAGTGGCCCGGCAGTCTGCCGCCCGTCTTCTGGTTCAGAAAGGAGCGGTGGTAGTGCGTGTTATTCTTGTTTGTCACAGCCGCGCTGACCGCGCGCTTTCCCGGTCCTGCCCCCCATGATTCCGCAACGCACCCTCAAGAACACGATCCGCGCCACCGGCGTTGGCCTGCACAGCGGTGACAAGGTCTACATGACCCTGCGCCCGGCCCCGGTCAACCATGGCATCGTGTTCCGGCGGGTCGACCTGGAGCCGGTGGTGGAAGTGCCCGCGCGCGCGGACCTGGTCACCGAAGTCACCCTGTGCACCGGGCTGACCTACCACGAAGCCAAGATCCAGACCGTCGAGCACCTGATGTCGGCGCTGGCCGGGCTGGGCGTGGACAACATCATCGTGGAGCTGTCCTCGGCCGAACTGCCGATCATGGACGGTTCTTCGGGCCCGTTCGTGTTCCTGCTGCAGTCGGCAGGCATCGCCGAACAGGACGCCCCCAAGCGTTTCATCCGCATTCTCAAGACGGTGGAAGTCACCGAAGGCGACAAGGTCGCGCGCTTCGAGCCCTATGAGGGCTACAAGCTCGGTTTCACCATCCAGTTCGATCACCCGATGATCCCGGCCAAGCAGTCCCGCGCCGAGATCGAGTTCTCCACGGCCGCCTACACCAAGGAAATCTCCCGCGCGCGCACCTTCGGCTTCATGCGCGACCTGGAGTACATGCGCGAGCGCAACCTGGGCCTGGGCGGTTCGATGGACAACGCCATCGTGCTCGACGAATTCCGCGTGCTCAACGACGACGGCCTGCGTTATGCCGACGAGTTCGTGCGCCACAAGATCCTCGACGCGATCGGCGACCTGTATCTGGCCGGTGGCCAGGTGCTGGGCGCCTATGAAGGGTTCAAGTCCGGCCACGCGCTCAACAACAAGCTGGTGCGTGCGCTGATGGCCGATGCCAGCGCGTGGGAATGGGTCAGCTACGACGCAGCCGCGGCCACCGCCCCGGTCGTGTACGGGGCACCGGCCTACGCCTGACCTGCGCTGGGCAGGGCGATGCCCAACGTGCCGGCCATTGCTTGCATAACCCATTGATTTTGTTGAAAAGAAAACGGCGCCCAGGGCGCCGTTTTGCGTTTTCGGGTTGTATGCGGCGTGATCTTGACGTCAATGAACCGTGTACGGACGCAGGTCACGGAATTGTGAACCTGATCGACCTTCTTGCTGAATTTAACGAGTTTTTAATAAAAGACTAACGACTGGGCGACGTTCCACGGCTACGATGCTGGCCGGTTCCCTGACAAGTTCACGTACTCGTGACGCGTCCGGGGAAGGGGCCGGATGCCCCGATGCCTTCAGGACTTGGTGAAATCCATGTCCTTCAGGCAAGCCAACGCGTCGCGTAGCCCTTTGTGCGTGGCGGCTGAAACTGCGTGGGGGCCATTCCTGTTGTCGATCGCTGGGGAGCGTGGAGGAGGGGCAGACGCGGTTTTGACGGTCACCTTGGTGACCTTCAGCCCGATGGACCGGGCCGCGTCGATCAACTGTGCCTCGGCAAGCCGCAATCGGGCGTGCCACACGGGGGAGTCGACGAGAAAAACGAGGTGCTCGCCGTTTACATTCGCCAGCCGGCAACGGGTGGCCAGTGCAGGCGGCAAATGGGGGCGCAATTGACGGTCCAGCGCGTCGAGCCACAGGGCACGACGCAGCGGGTTACCGGCTTTGTCCGCCATGACCACATCCAGCGCCGGTTTCGGCGTTGACGGGGTACGGGCACTGGATTTCGGCTCAGACATGAAAACTCACTGATGGCATTCAAAAAGATCGTAATCAAAACGCGTGAAGGAAAGGCCAAGACGCCCCTGGCGCGTTTGCGTTTCTACTTCGAGGATTCACCCCGGGCCCTGCTGGGCAGTGTGCTGGGGGTTGGCTGCCTGATCGGCTTCGGTGCCGGTATCGGGGGCAGCATGTTCAATGATTCGCGGCTCCACGCCAAGGTCGCCCAGCAGGAACGCGAGCTGGCCCAGGCCCGCCAGGACGCCCAGACCCAGGTCAACGCGCTGGCAGCGCGGATGGGTGAACTGCAGGCCCAGGCCACCCGGCTGAACGCCCTGGGCGAACGGCTTACCCAGATGGGCAAGCTGGAAGACGGCGAGTTCGACTTCAACGAGACCCCCGGCCTCGGTGAAGGCGAAGCCGGTCCCACCCAGGACATCCCGGTCAGCGCGGTCAATGCCGACTTACAGGTGCTGGAGCAGCGCTTCGCTGCTTCGGGCCGGCAGCTGTCGGTGATGGAATCGCTGATGTTCGACCACCAGCTGGAACAGAACGCGGTGCCGGGTCGCATGCCGATCCGCAATACCTACATCACCTCCAACTTCGGCACCCGCAGCGATCCGTTCGGTCGCGGTGCGGCCACCCACAAGGGCATGGACTTCCACGCCAAGGTCGGTGACCCGGTGATGTCCGTGGCCGATGGCGTGGTCAGCTTCGCCGGCGTGAAGGGCGGCTACGGCAACGTGGTCGACGTGGACCACGGCAACGGCTATGTCACCCGCTACGCGCACAACTCGCGCCTGGTGGTGAAGCCGGGCGACCTGGTCCGGGCCGGGCAGGAAGTGGCCAAGGCCGGCTCCACGGGCCGTTCCACCGGTGCCCACGTGCACTTCGAGGTCTGGGAACGCGGCCAGGTGGTCAATCCGCGCAAGTTCCTCGGTGACGGCGGCAATACCCCGGTCGGGCGCGTTTCACGCGGCTGATCGTGACTTTCGCTTCGGAAGGGGGTGCTTGAAACGCCAGGCCCCCGACCCAAGCTACAATGGGTGTTGCCATAGACAGGGCGCAGTGCGCCCTGTTTCGTTTGCGGCGGACGGTTCCCCCGGGGGAGCGTCGCCGTTGGGGCGTCTCATTCCAACCGGTTCCTTCAATGATCAACAGCCTGCTTACCCGCGTCTTCGGCAGTCGTAATGAACGACAGCTGCGCCAGCTCAACCGCATCGTCGCCAAGGTCAATGCGTTGGAGCCGGAAATCGAAAAGCTCTCCGACGAGCAGCTCAAGGCCAAGACCCCGGAGTTCAAGCAGCGTATCGCTGACGGTGAAGCCCTGGACAAGGTGCTCCCGGAAGCGTTCGCGGTCTGCCGCGAGGCCAGCCGCCGCGTGCTCGGCATGCGCCACTACGATGTCCAGCTGATCGGCGGCATGGTCCTGCACCTGGGCAAGATCGCCGAAATGCGCACCGGTGAAGGCAAGACCCTGGTGGCCACGCTGCCGGTCTACCTGAACGCGCTGGAAGGCAAGGGCGTCCACGTGGTCACCGTGAACGACTACCTGGCCCGCCGCGACTCGGCCCAGATGGGCAAGCTGTACAACTGGCTGGGCCTGAGCGTGGGCGTGGTCTACCCGGGCATGCCGCATGGCGACAAGCGCGAGGCCTATGCCAGCGACATCACCTACGGCACCAACAACGAATTCGGTTTCGACTACCTGCGCGACAACATGGCGCTGTCGCGCGCGGACCGCCACCAGCGCGGCCTGCACTACGCCATCGTCGACGAAGTCGACTCGATCCTGATCGATGAAGCGCGTACTCCGCTGATCATCTCCGGCCCGGCCGACGATTCCCCGGAGCTGTACATCCGCGTCAACCGCGTGGTGCCCAGCCTGATCCGCCAGGAAGCCGAAGAAGGCGAGGGCGATTTCTGGGTCGATGAGAAGGGCAAGCAGGTGCACCTGTCCGAGGCGGGCATGGAGCACGCCGAAGCGCTGCTGGTCGAAGCGGGCATCCTCAATGCCGAGACCGAAGGCCTGTACGCGGCGCAGAACCTGACCGTGGTGCACCACCTCAATGCCGCCCTGCGCGCGCATGCCATCTACCAGCGCGACGTGGATTACATCGTGCGCGACGGTGAAGTGGTGATCGTGGACGAATTCACCGGCCGCACCCTGGCCGGTCGCCGCTGGTCCGACGGCCTGCACCAGGCGGTGGAAGCCAAGGAAGGCGTGCCGGTCCAGCGCGAGAACCAGACGCTGGCCAGCATCACCTTCCAGAACCTGTTCCGCATGTACAAGAAGCTGTCCGGCATGACCGGTACGGCCGATACCGAAGCCTACGAATTCCAGAGCATCTACAACCTGGAAGTGGTGGTGATCCCGACCAACCGCCCGACCATCCGCAAGGACGGTTCGGACCAGGTCTTCCTCAACCGCGCGGGCAAGTTCAACGCGGTGCTGGCCGACATCCAGGCCTGCAACGAGCGCGGCCAGCCGGTGCTGGTGGGCACCACCTCGATCGAAACCTCGGAGATGCTGTCCGAGCACCTGCGCAAGGCTGGCGTGCACCACGAAGTGCTCAACGCCAAGCAGCATGACCGCGAAGCGACCATCATCGCCAACGCCGGCATGCCCGGTGCGGTAACCATCGCCACCAACATGGCCGGTCGCGGTACCGACATCGTGCTGGGTGGTTCGCTGGAAGCGCAGCTGCACGAGCTGGGCGACGACGCCAGCGACGAGCAGCGCGCCCAGGTCAAGGCCGAATGGCAGAAGCGCCATGATGCGGTCAAGGCTGCCGGCGGCCTGCACATCGTGGGCACCGAACGCCACGAATCGCGTCGTATCGACAACCAGCTGCGTGGCCGTTCCGGCCGCCAGGGCGATCCGGGTTCGTCCCGCTTCTACCTGTCGCTGGAAGACAACCTGATGCGCATCTTCGCCTCGGACTGGGTCCAGAAGGCGATGCGCATGATGGGCATGAAGGAAGACGACGTCATCGAGGACCGCCTGGTCAGCCGCCAGATCGAGAAGGCGCAGCGCAAGGTGGAAGCGCACAACTTCGACATCCGCAAGAACCTGCTGGACTTCGACGACGTCAACAACGACCAGCGCAAGGTGATCTACGCCCAGCGCGACGAGCTGCTGGACGCCGAGTCGGTCAAGGACAACGTGGACGGCATCCGTGGCGATGTGATCTACGACATCGTGGCGCGCTTCGTGCCGCCCAACTCGATCGACGAGCAGTGGGACCTGCAGGGACTGGAGGCGACGCTGGCCTCGGACCTGGGCGTGCAGATGGACCTCGCCGGGCTGGTCAAGCTGCATGAGGAGCTGGACGCCGAGGCGATCGCCGAGAAGGTGCAGGCCCGTATCGACGAGCATTTCGCCGAGAAGGAAACCGGCGTGGGCGAGGAAACCATGCGCGCGCTGGAGAAGCACGTGATGCTGACGGTGCTGGACCAGAGCTGGAAGGAGCACCTGGCGCGCATGGATTACCTGCGCCAGGGCATCTACCTGCGTGGCTACGCGCAGAAGCAGCCCAAGCAGGAATACAAGAAGGAAGCCTTCGAGCTGTTCTCGGAGATGCTGGAGAACGTCAAGCGCGAAGTGGTGACCCTGCTGGCGCGCGTGCGCATCCGCAGCGAAGAAGAAGTGGCGGCGCTGGAAGCGGCCGAACGCCAGCAGGTGGAAGCCCGCCTGCTGCAGTCGCAGTTCCAGCACCAGGACGCGGGCGGCTACAGCGCCGACGAAGAGGCCGCGCAGGTGCAGGCGGCGCAGAACGGCCAGGTGCGCCTGGACGAGCCCAAGGTGGGCCGCAACGATCCGTGCCCGTGCGGCAGTGGCAAGAAGTACAAGCACTGCCACGGCCAGCTGACCTGAGCCCAGGACGCCCCGCCAAGTGCGGGGCGTCTGCTATCCGGGGTAGGGCCGCGCCATGCGTGGCTGCACCTCGGCCCGGCACCGGCCGATGCTTTTTCGGGATTGCGCCGGCACCGCGCTATTGGGCATGCTCCCCCCATGCCATCCCCCAAACGATCGATCCACGTCGTGGCCGGCGTCATCACCGACGCCCGCGGCCGCATCCTGCTCAACCGCCGTACCGAAGACCGCGACATGGGCGGGCTCTGGGAGTTTCCCGGCGGCAAGCGCGAACCCGGCGAAAGCTCTGAACAGGCGCTGGTGCGGGAGCTGCGCGAGGAGCTGGGGATCGAGGCGGAGGTCGGCGCGTGGATCATGGACGTGCCGCAGATCTACCCGGACAAGCGCCTGCGCCTGGAAGTGCGCCGGATCAGCAGCTGGAAGGGCACCCCGCGCGGGCGCGAAGGGCAGGCCATTACCTGGGTCGCCCCGGACAAGCTCTCCCGCTACTCGATGCCCCCGGCCGACCTGCCGGTGGTGGCCGCGCTGCGCCATCCCGACCGCTACCTGATCACCCCCGAGCCCGAGGCCGAGCACGCCCAGGCCCACCATGACTGGCACCAGCGGCTGGCCCAGGCGCTGGCCGCAGGGGTCAGCCGGATCCAGCTGCGCACCCCGGCCAGCCCGGCCCGGGTGGCCCTGGCCGAGCAGGCCATCGATGCCCATCGCGGCCGCGTGCAGTGGCTGCTCAACCGCGACATCGCGCTGGCCCGCCGCCTCGGCGTGGGCGTGCACCTGGGCAGCGAGCAGCTGCTGCAGCTCGACGCCCGGCCGCTGCCGGCCGAGCAGCTGGTCGCCGCCTCCTGCCATGACCTGGCCCAGTTGCAGGCCGCGCAGCGGCTGGGCTGCGACTTTGCCGTGCTCGGCCCGGTGCAGCCCAGCGCCAGCCATCCGGGCGCGCCTGCGTTGGGCTGGGCCGCGTTCGAGCAGCTGCGCGAACAGGTCTCGCTGCCGCTGTACGCCCTGGGCGGCCTGCACCCGGACGACATCGCCGAGTCACGCCGGCATGGCGCGCAGGGCATCGCTGCGATGCGCGCGCTCTGGCCGGGCTGAGCCGAGCTTCGGCACGGGCGGCCGCTGGCGGCCGCCGCTACAAGGTGATCCAGAAACAGCCGTACTGCCGCCGCAGCCCGAACACGGTGCGAGCCGGCGTGGCCGTGGTGCCCAGGGTCTGTTCCAGGCGCAGGCCCACCGGGCGTGGCCGCTGCGACGGTGCCTGCGCCAGCGGCTGGCCCTCGGCATCCAGCGGCGCGGTGACGGTGGCATCGGCCCCTGCGCTGTCATCGCTGGCGGGGTACACCGGCGCGATGTCCACCAGCGGCCGCTGCACCACTGCTTCCAGGCGCCCGATGATGCTGTTGGCGGTGGCGTTGGAGACGTTGTTCCAGAGGTAGATCGAGGACAGCCGGTTGACGTCCTGCAGGCTGACCGCATCGCGGATCTGCCCGGTCAGCTCGCTGAGCCGGCGTGCGCAGCCGGCGCGGTAGATGCCGGTGTTGCCCACCGTGGGCGTGCGCGCCGGCATGCGCTCGGTGGCACCCAGCGCATCGCAGCGGCGGTCGGTGAATACGGTCTGGCCCTGCGCGTTGGTACAGCGGTTCACGCGTTGCGCCTGCGCCGATGCCGGAGCCGGCAGGCACAGCGCGCACAGCGCCACAAACACGAGCGTCTTCATCGCAGCAGAGTAGCGTCGCCGACGTTATCTGCAAGCGATTTGACGCATGCTCAGCCGCGCAGCAGCTTGAGCACCTGGGTGGTCGGCCTGGCCAGGTTGAGGGTATAGAAATGCAGCCCGGGCGCGCCGCCGGCGACCAGCCGTTCGCACAGTCCGGCCACCACCTCGGCGCCGAACGCCCGCACCGATTCGGCATCATCGCCGTAGGCCTGCATTTTCTTGCCGATCCAGCGCGGGATCTCCGCGCCGCATTGCTCCGAGAAGCGGCGCAGCTGGCTGAAGTTGGAGATCGGCATGATCCCCGGCACGATCGGCACGCTCACCCCCAGCTTGCGCACCGCATCGACGAAGTGGAAATACGCATCGGCGTTGAAGAAGTACTGGGTGATGGCCGCGTCTGCGCCGGCGTCGATCTTGGTCTTGAAGTGCTTCAGGTCCAGCAGTGCGTCGTTGGCCTGCGGATGGGTCTCCGGATAGGCGCCCACTTCGATGCGGAAGGCGTCGCCGTGCTCGGCGCGGATGAAGCTGATCAGCTCGGAGGCATAGCGCAGGTCGCCGGGGTGGCCCATGCCCGAGGGCAGGTCACCGCGCAGCGCGACAATGCGCCGGCACCCGATGGCGCGGTACAGCTTGAGCAGCTCGCGGATCTCCTCGCGGCTGCCGCCCACGCAGGACAGGTGCGGGGCGGCCTCGAAGCCGTGGTGCTGCTTGAGGTGGCGCACGGTCTCGGAGGTGTAGCTGAGGGTCGAGCCGCCGGCGCCGAACGTACACGACACGTACTCCGGCGCAAACGCCTTGAGCTTGCTCGCGGTGCGGTCGAGCTGGGCGCGCTGCTCGTCGGTCTTGGGCGGGTAGAACTCGAAGCTGATGGCGGTCATGGCGGCGGCGGCGACGGGTGTGCCTACATCATATCGCTTCATCGCGATGAATGTAAAAGAGTGCTGTCCCGGCCTGCACGCGATGTCGATTACAGTGCCTGTCCAGACAGGGCAGAGTGAAAATGGACATCCTGATCACCGGCGGTACCGGTTTCATCGGCCGGCAGCTGTGCGAACGGCTGCTGGAACAGGGGCACCGCGTGACCGTGCTGACCCGCGCGCCCGGCCGCACCCCGCCGCCCGGCGTGCAGTACGTGGGCCAGCTGGAGGACGTGGGACCGGTGCAGGCGGTGGTCAACCTGGCCGGTGAGCCGCTGACCGACGGCCGCTGGACCGAGGCCCGCAAGCAGGCCTTCCACGCCTCCCGGATCGGCACCACGCGCGCGCTGCTGGCCTGGATGCAGGCGTTGCCAGGCCCGCCGCAGGTGCTGATCTCTGGTTCGGCGATCGGCTACTACGGCCCGGCCGATGCCACCGCGCTGGACGAGGCCGCCGCGCCCGGGCATGACTTCGCCGCGATGCTGTGCCGGCAGTGGGAGGCCGAGGCCTTCCAGGCAGAGGCGTTGGGCGTGCGCACCTGCGTGCTGCGCACCGGCATCGTGCTCGATCGTGACGGCGGCGCGCTGGCGCGGATGCTACCGCCGTTCCGGCTGGGCCTGGGCGGGCCGATGGGCGATGGCCGGCAATGGATGAGCTGGATCCACCGCGCCGACCTGGTCGGGCTGATCCTGTGGCTGCTGGCCAGCGACAGCGCCCGCGGCGCGTACAACGGCACCGCGCCGGCGGCGGTGACCAACGCACAATTCGCGCGCACGCTGGCCGGCGTGCTGGGCCGGCCAGCGCTGCTGACCACGCCGGCCTTCGCGCTGAAGCTGGCGTTCGGGGAGATGGCCGGGCTGCTGTTGACCGGGCAGAACGTGGTGCCGGCGCGCGCGCTGCAGGGCGGCTACCGGTTCCAGTACCCCACCCTGGCCGTGGCGTTGGAGGCGATCCTGCGCTGACCCCGTGGACGCTCGCCGCACGGCATCGCGCCCTCGATTCAGCCGGGCGCCGGCCGAGCCACGCCGCGCAGGCCAGCGCAGATGCCGGTATCGCCGCGTTCGATCCGCAAGCGCAGCCCATGGTGGTCACACAGCCGGCGCATGATTTCCAGGCCAAGCCCGCTGCCCGGGCTGTGTTCGCCCTTGTCGAACGGGCGTGGCTGCGGCCACTGCTGCAGCGTTGCATCCCCGTCCGAACTGTTGAGCACCTGCAACTCGCCGTGTTCCATGTGGATGCGCACGCGGCCGCGGTGGGTGTGGGCGAACGCATTGCCGACCAGGTTGGCCAGCACCATGCGCAGCGCTGCCTCGGGCGCGAGCAGGGTGGCATCGTCGGCCAGCGCCAGCTCCACCTCCACCGGGCGCGTCTCCAGCAACGGCGCCTGCTCGACAATGATCCGCTCCAGCAACGGCGCCAGCTTCACCGGCGCACAGGGCTGCGCCTGGCTGTCCTCGCGCGCCAGGGCGAGCAGGGCCGCCACAGCCTGCTGCAGCTGCAACGCCGACAGCCGGATGTGCTGCACATGCTGGCGGCCCCGTTCGGACAGCCCGGGTTCGCCCAGCAACTGTCCGGCGGCACTGGAGATCACCGCCAGCGGCGTGCGCAGTTCATGGCTGGCGTCGCGGGTGAAGGCATGCTCGCGTGCCACCAGCGCGGCCACGCGCTGTGACAGCCGATCCAGCGCCCGCGCCAGTACGCCGATCTCGTCATCCTCGAACCCGGCCGCCAGCGTGCTGCCGGCCTGCGGCTGCAGAGGCAGCGCTTCCACGCGTTGTACCAGCCGGTACAGCGGGCGCGTGCCGCGCCGCGCCAGCCACGCGCCCAGCACCACGGCCAGCAGTACCATCACTACCGCCGTGCAGGCCAGCAGCATCACGACCCGGTCGCGGATCGGGCGCACCACCAGTTGCCTGCTGACCTCGGCCACCAGCCATGCCGGCGCGGCCGGCGGCGGCCGATCCAGCCGCCGCAGGTGGTAGTGGCGACCGTCCGCGCCGGCGAACTCGGTGCGCCACGGCTCGCGCATGAAAGCGCCGCGCAGGTCGTCCGGGAACCCGGCCGGGTCGCCGAACAGCTGGATGCCCGTATCGGCAGGCACCTGCCAGGTGCCGCCGCGCGCGTAGCGGGCCCGCAGCGCGTCGGCCTCGCGCGCCAGCTGTGCCTCGAACACGCTGTCTTCCACCGCGTACATGAACACCACGGCGTACATCCCGAACACCGCGGCCACCAGGACCGCGAAAGCGGCGAAGGCCAGCACCAGCCGGCGCCGCAGGCGCTGCACCGGGCGGCTCATGGCGTCGCTTCCAGGCGGAAGCCCACGCCATGCACGGTGCGCAGCATTTCGCCCTGGAACGGCCGATCCAGTGCCTGCCGCAGCAGGTACAGGTGCGAACGCAGCGGGTCCGACGGCGGAGGATCATCGCCCCAGAGGCGCTGGATCAGTTCGCTGCGGGTGACCGTGCGTGGCCATGCGTCGGCCAGCGCCAGCAGGATGCGTTGCGGCAGCGAGTGCGCCTGCAGCTGCAGCGCCACGCCGTCGCGCCACGCCGCGCCACTGCGCCGGTCCACGCTGAGCGAGCCGATCCGCACCAGGTGCGGCTGCCCGATGTGGTGGCGCCGTGCCAGCGCCAGGCAACGCGCCAGCAGCTCGGCATCGTCGAAGGGTTTGACCAGGTAGTCGTCGGCGCCGCTGGCGAAGCCCTGCAGCTTGTCGTCCAGGGCGTCGCGCGCGGTCAGCATCAGCACCGGTACGTGGCGGTCGCTGCTGGCGCGCAGCCGCTGGCACACGCCGATGCCGTCCAGCCCGGGCAGGCCCAGGTCGAGCAGCAGCACCTCGGGCGGCGCCGCCAGCGCCATGCGCAGGCCGCTGTTGCCGTCGGCGGCGAAGTCCACCTGGTGGCCGTGCGCCTCCAGCATGTGGATGATCGCCGAGGCCAGCGGCAGGTTGTCTTCGATCAACAGCAGGCGCAGGCGCTCGGCATCCATGGTCAGGGCTGCATGCGGGCAAGTAGGGCCTTAGCTTGTTCCAGTGACGGCTGCTTTTCCAGCAGTGCCCGCAGGTGCTGGCGCGCCTGCTCGGTGCGGCCCAGCCGCCAGTGTGCTTCGGCGATGCCCACATCCAGCTGCGCCTCCTCCATGTAAGGGCGTGCCAGTTGCATGATCGACAGCGCATCGGCAATGGCAGCAGGGTCCTGCGCGGCCTGCAGCTGGTAGTAGCCGAGGATGCCGATCAGCTCGACATGCAGTGCGTCGCGCTGCTGCGCCAGCTCGGTGGCAACGCGTGGGTCGTGTCGCAGGTGCCGCTCCACCAACGCCATGCTGCGCTCGTCGCGCCACGGCGTACGCGCCACCGGCGCGCGACCGCTGGCACGCACGAACGCATCGGCCAGCGCGGGGGTGGAATAGGGGTTCTGGCCGGTCACCAGGCGTCCGTCCACCACCACCTTGGGCATCATCAACGGGGCCTCCTGCCAGCGCGCGCCGCGTGCACGCAGTGCCGGCTCCAGCTGGAAAGCGAACGTGGCCGCCCAGCGCTTGCCGAACAGCGCTTCTTCCTCTTCGGTGAACCCGGTCATCGCCCGCCCGTCCACCAGCCGGCTGCCATCGCCGATGCGGACCTCGGCCAGCGCGGCCGGGCCGTGGCAGACCGCGCCGACTACGCCGCCGTTGTCCCAGATCCGCGCGATCACCTGCTGCAGGGCGGTGTCGCCGGGCAGGTCGAACATCGCGCCTTTGCCACCGATCACCAGCACGCCGGCATAATCCTGTGGCCGCAAGGCGGCGGTGGGCAAGGTCGCGGCCAACTTCGCCACCGCCTGTGGGTCGGCCAGCAGCGCGGCGTTGAAGACGTCGGCCGGGTTGTACTTGTCGGCCTGCACCGCGCCGCCGGCGGGGCTGGCCACGTCGATCTCGAAGCCATTCTGGCGGAGGATCAACCAGGCCTGCGCGAACTCGTCCATCTCGAACCCGGGGCGCGTCCTGCCGTGGTCACGTCCTTCACCGCTGACCACCAGCAATACGCGTGCAGGGGTGGGGGTGGTGGCCGTCGACGCGTTGCCGGCCAGGGGCAGGGTGGCCGCAAGCACCAGCAGCCAGCGTGGGAAATTCAGGGTCATGGTGCGCGCTCCTTCAATGGGTGGGCGCAGTCTGCGCAGGCGCTGTGAAACGAATTTCAAATGCCGGGGCGGTTACCCTGTGCGCCTGTTTTCCCGCCGTGTGCCCCATGTCCATCGTCCTCACCGAATTCGCCCGTCCCCGCCTGTTCCCGCGCGTCCCACGCGGCAACACCCTCCAGGACTGCAGCGCCGAGCAGTTCCAGGCGCACCTCAACGCGCATGCGCCGTTCAAGGTGCTCGACGGTTACGCCCCGTTCTGCAAGCTGTTCGTGTACGAGAACTGGACCAGCACGCGCTGCCTGACCGTGCCGATCACCGACGCCAACCGGCACCAGCTGCACACCGGTTACGAGGCGCGCAACCGCAATGAACTGCCGGTGCTGGTGCGCTGGTTCGAAGGCGTCGAATCGCCGCGCGCGAACTACCTGGTGGTGATCCTCTACAGCGCTGAACAGCTGGCCAGGGAGGGCTCGCCGATCGACGCCGAGTGGGGCATCGTCGGCTGCATCTACACTGCCGAACCGGACGAAGTGCCGATGGCGCCCATCACCATGATGCGCAACGCGCTGGGCGTGGACGAGGGCGGTTCGGGCGTGCCGCTGGAACGCGAGGCCTACGCGCGCGCGGTGGCGTTCTGGGAAAGCAATGCCAACTGGCGGCCGTGATCGGATGACCTGGTAGAGCCACGCCCGGCGTGGCTGCACCGCCTCCGGCATCGCGGCAGCCACGCATGGCGTGGCTCTACCCGGCGACACGATCAGCGTTGCGGCAGTGGGCTCCACTCCCACCACGGCGCGTGGTGCTCGCGGTCGGTGCAGCGCCATCCGCGTCCGCACACGGTGCAGGTGGCGTCCTGCGTATCGCCCCAGCCGTCCTCGGCCACGCCGGTGGCGAGCGGCAGCACGTGGCCGCTGGCAATCTCGCGCCCGGGCTCGTAGTGCATCCAGTGCGGATACAGCTGGCACAGGCAGCCATCGCGGTCGCGCCAGTGGCGCAGTTTGCGCAGCACGAAGTCCAGTTCGTAGTGTTCGCGGATCCCCTTCGGGTCGGTCGTATAGCGGGCCCGGGCCGCCTCCACATACGGCAGCTGCAAGGCCAGGTCATCCAGCAAGGCCGCCTCGCGGGTGAGCGCGATGGTGGCCGCTGCGGTGCGCAGCAGCCCGTAGTCGCCACTGCCCACTGCACGTAGCAGGGCGGTGCCGGGGCGGCCTTCCTGCAGCGGCGGCAGCGGCGTGCCCAACAGACGCTCCAGCAGACTGCCGATCATCGCAACTTGCCAATCGGTGCGTATGCGCCGCCGGTGAGCTGCAGCAGGTCGGCCGGCGCCAGCGCCACCTCCAGCCCGCGCCGACCGGCACTGACATGCACCGCCGGCAGCGCCTGCGCGCTGGCATCGAGGAAGGTGCGATGCCGCTTCTTCTGCCCGAGCGGACTGATCCCGCCGACCAGGTAGCCGGTGGCGCGCTGTGCCTGCTCCACCTCGGCCATCTCGCACTTCTTGCAGGTGGCGGCCTCGGCCAGCGCCTTCAGGTCGAGCGTGCCGCTGACCGGCACGATGGCCACCAGCAGTTCGTGCTTTTCGGTGCTGGCCAGCAGGGTCTTGAACACCTGCGCCGGGTCCAGCCCGAGCTGCTGCACCGCTTCGCCACCGTAGGAGGCGGCCTCGGGATCGTGATGATAGGACAGCACGCTGTGGGCGATGCCGTGCTTCTTGAGCAGGTTGATGGCCGGGGTCATGGGCGCATCCTAACGCGGTGCGCGCGCCTTGCCTTGACCGAGGCGACTGCCGGGCTGCCTTGACCTGGCATGCGCAGCCGATCAGCATCGGGCGCTCGATGAAACAGTCGCAAGGATGCGCCGTGCCCGACCGCGAACCGTTCCCGCCCTTCGAACGCGTGGCCCTGGGGGATGGGCTGCGTGCGCAGCTGTGGCAGGCGCTGCGAAGCCGGTTGCCGCACCTGCTGGCCCACTTGTACGGGCTGTCGCTGATGCTGGGGTTGGCGGTGCTCACCACGTGGATGGCATGGACGCAGTGGATGCGATGGCCGGGCATCGCCTGGCTGTGCGCGGCATTGGCGTTGGGCACACTCCTGGCCGCGTTTGTAATGGCGCGCTCCCTGGGAAGGAAGATCGCGCCCTTGGCCAGCGCGCTCTGGCGCGGCGAGGCGTGGGGCATGGCGTGCCCGGGCACCGCCCTTGGTCCCCTCTGGAACCCAGGGGAAGGCTGCAGCATCGCCCTGGCGGGTGTCGTCCTGGCGTCACCGCTGGTGATGGTGTTGCCGGCACGGTTTCGCCGCTTGAACGACACGTTCGTGACGGCGCTGGTGATGTACCCGCGCGCGACGCCGCTGCAGGTGTACGTGGAGCGCGGTACGCCGGATGTTCTGCTGGGCGTGGAGCAGGTCGATGAGCCGGCACCGTCGATTCAGTGCACCCCGTTGCAGCGCTGGCCGCTGCCGGTGGTCGCGTTCACGACGTGGCAGGTCCTCGGCGCGGTCGCTGCGGGCAGCCTGGCGATGGCAGCCATCATTGCGCTGACCGTGCTGGTGCGCGGTTCGCCTGTCGGCGGGGTGTTGTTGGCCCTCCTCGCCGCTGTTGGCGCGGGCTGGGCCGTCTTCCGGGCGTGGCGCCCGGTGGTCATGGCATGCATGCGCCGTGGCGCGCGTCCTGAACTGCACATCGTGGAAGGGCGCGCCCAGGCCATCCTCGAAATCGTGCAGTTGTGGACTCCATCGCGTGCGCACCGGCATGTGCGGCACGAACGCTGGGTGTTGCTGGGTAATCACTGGCACCTGTTGGATACCGCCCTGACGCGTGCGCCGGCGCCGGATGCACTGCCACCGTTGCCGGCGGCGCTGGACCGGGTGCGCCTGGAGTATGCGCAGTGGGGCAGGGAGCGCCGGCTGGCGCGGGCCGTTGACGACCAGGGCCGCTGGATCGGCGGCGAGCTGCGGCCGCCACCGGGATGAGCAAAAAAAACGGGCGCCCGAAGGCGCCCGTTCCCTTTCAACGCAACAGGATCGGCAGGCCGATCAGTAGCGGTAATGATCCGGCTTGAACGGACCTTCCACCGGCACGCCGATGTAGTCGGCCTGTTCCTGGGTCAGGGTGGTCAGCTTCACGCCGATCTTCTCCAGGTGCAGGCGGGCCACTTCTTCGTCCAGGTGCTTGGGCAGCAGGTACACCTTGTTCTCGTAGCTGTCCTTGTTGGCCCACAGGTCGATCTGGGCCAGGGTCTGGTTGGCGAACGAGTTGGACATCACAAAGCTCGGGTGGCCGGTGGCGCAGCCCAGGTTGACCAGGCGGCCTTCGGCCAGCAGGAAGATCGCGTTGCCGTTGGGGAAGATGTACTTGTCCACCTGCGGCTTGATGTTCACGTGCTGCACGCCCGGGTAGGCCACCAGCGCATCGACCTGGATCTCGTTGTCGAAGTGGCCGATGTTGCAGACGATGGCCTGGTCCTTCATCGCGCTCAGGTGCTCGATGCGGATGATGTCCTTGTTGCCGGTGGTGGTGACGTACAGGTCGGCACGGCCCAGGGTGGATTCGATGGTGTTGACTTCGAAGCCTTCCATCGCCGCCTGCAGGGCGCAGATCGGGTCGATCTCGGTGACCACCACGCGTGCGCCGTAGGCACGCAGCGACGCGGCGCAGCCCTTGCCCACGTCGCCGTAGCCGCAGACCACGGCGACCTTGCCGGCCAGCATCACGTCCATCGCACGCTTCAGGCCATCGGCCAGCGATT
This sequence comes from Stenotrophomonas maltophilia, assembly GCA_002435595.1. Taxonomy (GTDB): domain Bacteria; phylum Pseudomonadota; class Gammaproteobacteria; order Xanthomonadales; family Xanthomonadaceae; genus Stenotrophomonas; species Stenotrophomonas maltophilia_AC. Next base: position 1,150 of record DJBL01000091.1, on the reverse strand, counting down.
CGCGGCAGCCGTACAGGTTGTCGAACTTGCTCTTGGTGACCGAGTCGTTGACGTTGATCGCCGGGATCAGCAGGGTGCCGGCCTGGGCCAGCTGGTACAGGCGGTGCACGCCGGTGGTGGTCTCTTCGGAGACGCCCTTCCAGTCCTTGACCACGCGGGCCCAGTAACCCGGACGCTCCTTGGCCACGCGCTTGAGCAGGTCCTTGATGACCTGTTCTTCGTGCGAGGCGGCCTTTTCATTGACCCAGTTGCTGCCGTTTTCGAGCTCATAGCCCTTGTGGATCAGCAGGGTCACGTCGCCGCCATCGTCCACCACCAGCTCCGGGCCGGTCAGGGTGCCGTCGGGCAGGGTGAAGGTCAGCGCGTCCAGGGTGCAGTCCCAGTATTCCTCCAGCGACTCGCCCTTCCAGGCGAACACCGGGGTGCCGGACTTGGCGATCGCGGCGGCGGCGTGGTCCTGGGTCGAGAAGATGTTGCAGGAGGCCCAGCGCACGTCGGCGCCGATGTCCTTCAGGGTCTCGATCAGCACCGCGGTCTGGATGGTCATGTGCAGCGAGCCGGTCACGCGCACGCCCTTCAGCGGCAGGGTGGCGGCATGCTTGCGGCGGATCGACATCAGGCCCGGCATCTCGTGCTCGGCGATGTCCAGTTCCTTGCGGCCCCAGTCGGCAAGGGTGATATCGGCAACCTTGTAATCACCTTCGGTGGAGAAGGTCTTGGCAACAGCATTCATTGGAAAGCTCCGGTAGTGACGAGCCATGCTCGTCACGCGCGATGTCGGCAATCGGACACCCGCATGACAGCAGAACTCGCAATCGCCGGGCGCCGTTGGAACGATCCTGGCCACCGAGCCTGGCCGGGCGGACAGAGTCCACAACGGTCGCAGCGCCCCTCGGTGGAGGGTCGCCCATTATATCCCGGCGCGTCGCATTGGCATGAATCCGGCACCGCCCCCAACCAACGGCAGGGGGGCAGGCGGGCCGCGGCTGTTAAGGTCCAAGGTTTGCATCAACATAGGATGGAAGATGACTTGCACTGATCGTCGGCGCCGCGCGCGCTGGGGCAGCCTGATCGTGGGCATGGCGCTGCTGGCCGTGGCCCCGCTGGGCCTGGCCGCACCGGCCGCCAGGACCGCCGCCCCGAGATCGGA
>DJBL01000023.1 GCA_002435595.1 Stenotrophomonas maltophilia | reverse complement strand
CGCCCCGCAGGCGGCCGCCGCCCAGGGTGCGCAGGGCTATGCGCTGCCCTCGGCGGCCCTGCAGGCCGTGGTCGATGCGCCGCGCGCGCCGACCCTGCACCTGTCCCCGCGCCGCGACCTGGCAGCGCTGCTGCAGACCCCGTCGCTGCCGTCGATCGCCGAGGTGGCCCAGCCGGAACTGAAACTGGCCGGCCTGCGCATCAATCCGGCCACCCACTCGGCCAGTCGTTTCAGCTTCGGCAACAAGCTGTGGCTGACCAGCGTGGCCGACGGCAAGGAGCGCCAGATCAGTGGCCTGCCGCAGCCGTTGTCGATCGCCAGCCTGGCCTGGTCGCCGGACCAGCAGTACCTGGCCTTCAATCAAGTGCATGCGGCCACCGGCGCCAATGAACTGTGGATCGTCGATGTCGCTGCCGGTTCGGCGCGGCGCCTGCTCGACAACCTCAACAGCGTGCTCGGCGATGGCTACGGCTGGCTGCCCGACAGCCGCGGGCTGCTGGTGATGCAGCAGCTCACCGGCCAGGGCGCGGCGCCGGCCGCGGGCGGCATCCCCGCCGGTCCGGCGATCCAGCAGACCGAGGCCGACGCCGGGGTGCGTTCGATCCGCACCTATCAGGACCTGCTCAAGAACGAGGCCGACGCCCGCCTGTTCGATTACTACGCCAGCGCGCAGCCGGCACGGGTCACCCTCAACGGGGTGACCACCCCGCTGTCCACCCGCGGGGTGTACCTGGACCTGAGTGCGTCGCCCGATGGCCGCTACCTGTTGGCCGAGCGCGTCCTGCGCCCTTACTCCTACCTGGTGCCGGCCGATGATTTCCCGCGTCGCATCGAGGTCCTGTCGGCTGCCGACGGGTCGTTGGTGCACACGGTAAGCAACCTGCCGTTGGTGGAAGGCCTGCCGACCGGCAACGATGCCGTGCCTACCGGCGTGCGCAACATCAGCTGGCGCGCCGACGCGCCGGCCACGCTGGTCTGGGCCGAAGCCCAGGACGGTGGTGATCCCAACCGCGAGGCCAAGGTGCGCGATGCGGTGCTGACCCAGGCCGCGCCGTTCGACCGGCCGCCGGTGACCCTGGCCCAGCTTGGCAGCCGTTTTGCCGGCATCCAGTGGGGTCGGGGCGACCTGGCCCTGCTCAACGAAGCGTGGTGGAAGAGCCGCGAGGTCAAGCAGTGGCGCATCGCCCCGGACCAGCCCGAGCAGGCGCCGGAACTGTTGTCGGCCCGTTCCTCGCAGGACCGCTACAACGATCCGGGCCGCCCGGCGCTGGTGCGCGACGTCAATGGCCGCGCGCGCCTGCAGATCAGTGCCGACGGCCGCAGCATCTTCCTGTACGGACAGGGCGCCTCGCCGGAGGGCGACCGCCCGTTCGTCGACCGCCTGGACCTGGTCAGCAAGCAGACCACGCGCCTGTTCCATTCGCAGGCACCGTCCTACGCAGCCCCGATCGCGCTGCTGGACCAGGAAGGCACCTCGCTGCTGCTCACCCGCGAATCGCCCGATGAGCCCTCCAACGTGTACGTGCAGTCGCTGACCGACGCCAGCGCCGCCCCGCGCGCGCTGACCCGTTTTGCGCACCCGCTGCCGCAGCTGCGGGGGGTGAGCAAGGAGCAGATCCGCTACAAGCGCAACGACGGGGTGGACCTGACCGCCACGCTGATGCTGCCGCCGGGCTACACCGCAAAGAAGGACGGCCCGCTGCCGCTGCTGATGTGGGCCTACCCGGGCGAGTTCAAGACCGCCGCGGCGGCCAGCCAGGTCACCGATTCGCCATACCGCTTCAACGCGATCAGCTACTGGGGGCCGCAGGCATTCCTGGCCAAGGGCTATGCGGTGCTGGTGAGTCCGTCGATGCCGATCATCGGCGAGGGCGACAAGGAACCCAACGACACCTACCTGCCACAGCTGATCGCCAACGCCGAGGCGGCGGTGGATGAAGTGGTGCGGCGCGGGGTGACCGATCGTGAGCACATCGCCATCGGCGGCCACTCCTACGGTGCGTTCATGACCGCCAACCTGCTGGCCCATACGCGCCTGTTCAAGGCCGGCATCGCCCGCAGCGGTGCCTACAACCGCACGCTTACGCCGTTCGGTTTCCAGGCCGAGGAACGCAACTACTGGCAGGCCCAGGACGTGTACCAGAAGATGGCGCCGTTCAACTACGCCGACAAGATCAAGGATCCGATCCTCTTCATCCACGGCGTGGACGACAACAACTCCGGCACCTTCCCGATCCAGAGCGAGCGCATGTTCGCCGCGGTCAAGGGCCTGGGGGGCACCGCGCGGTTGGTGATGCTGCCCAACGAATCGCACGCCTACCGCGCGCGCGAATCGATCATGACCATGCTGGCCGAAAGCGAGCGTTGGCTGGAGCAGACCGTCGGCCCGGGTGCGCCGATCCGGAACAAGCGCTGAGGCGCTGAGGCGTCAGGTACCGGCCCCTTGCCGGTACCTGACGCCACCCCGTCGGTGCCGGCCGTCGGCCGGCATGGACCGTGTCAGGGGCGTGCCGGCCCGTGGCCGGCACTACCAGATGTAACTATTTGCGCGACGCAGCAACGACCCCATTGTGGGTTAGGCTTGAGCGGATTCCGTTCCCGAGGCCAGTGCGTCGCAGATGAACGAGTACCGTAGCAGCATCGTCTTTGCCACTCCCGATATTCCCCTGCGCGACGACGTACGCCGACTTGGCGCACTGGTCGGCGACCTGCTCGCCGAGCAGGTGTCCACGCAGTTTTTCGATGATGTGGAACAGGTGCGCACGCGCGCCATCGCCCGCCGCGAAAGCGACGCTCCCCTGTCCGATCTCAACGATGCCCTGGCCGGCCTGCCGCCGGCGCGCGCCGAAGCGATGGTGCGTGCCTTCAGCACCTATTTCCAGGTGGTGAACATCGCCGAACGCGTGCATCGCATCCGCCGTCGCCGCGACTACCAGCGGGCCGGTACCGCCACGCCGCAGCCGGATGGGCTGCAGGATGCACTGGTCAATCTCAAAGCGCAGGGCGTGACCCTGGCCGAGCTGGCCGACTGGCTGCCGCGCATCGACATCGAGCCGGTGTTCACCGCGCACCCCACCGAGGCGGTGCGCCGCGCGCTGCTGGAAAAAGAGCAGCTGATGGTCGCCAGCCTGGTCGACAACCTGGATGGCCATCGGACCCCGGGCGAAGCGGCCGCCGACGCTGCGCGGTTCCGCATGGCCCTGACCGCCTCGTGGCAGACCACCGATTCCTCGCCGGTGCGCCCGACCGTGGAAGACGAGCGCGAGCATGTCGGCTTCTACCTGGTGCAGGTGCTGTACCGGGTGATTCCGGTGCTGTACGAATCGCTGCAGCAGGCGCTGCTGGATACCTACGGCGAGGAACTGCCGCTGCCGCGCCTGCTGCGCTTTGGTACCTGGGTGGGCGGTGACATGGACGGCAATCCCAACGTGGATGCCGGCACCATCCGCAACACCCTGGATGCCCAGCGCCAGGCCGTGCTCGGCCGCTACCAGAAAGACCTGCTGCAGCTGGCCAGCCTGCTCAGCCAGTCCACCGAGCGGGTGGCGGTCAGCGCCGAACTGCAGGCGCGCGTGGAGCATTACAAAGAACTGCTGCCCAAGATCACCTCACGCCCGCGTCATGCCGACATGCCCTACCGCCTGCTCAACGATCGCATGCGTGCGCGGGTGCAGGCGACGATGGAGGACGCGGACGGCGCCTATGCGTCGCCGCAGGAACTGGCCGAGGATATCGAGCTGATCCTGCGCAGCCTGCACGACAACAAGGGCGATCATGCCGGCGGCTTCGCGGTGCGCCGTCTGTTGTGGCGGGTACGTACCTTCGGCTTCCACCTGGCGCGCCTGGACGTGCGCCAGGAATCGAGTGTGCATGGCCGCGCGCTGGCCAGCGTGCTGGACGGGCAGGACGCCTGGGACGCCGCCGATGCGGTGACCCGCGCAGCGCGGCTGGCCCCGTTCGCCAGCGGCGCGCAGGCGCTGCCCGCGAGCAGCGAAGAGGGCGGTGAGCGTCTGGACGCGGTGTTCGCGGCGCTGGCCGATGCCCATCACCGGCACGGGGCCGATGCACTGGGCAGTTACATCATCTCGATGGCGCACGACCGCAGCGATGTTCTCGCCGTACTGGCCCTGGCGCGTCGTGGGGGCCTGGTGGATGACGCAGGCGCGGTGCCGCTGGACATCGCCCCGTTGTTCGAAACGGTGGACGATCTCAAGCGCGGTACCGACACCCTGCGCGATCTGCTGGCCGACCCGGTCTACCGCACGCACCTGGCGTCCCGCGGTGACGTGCAGATGGTGATGCTCGGCTATTCGGACAGCGGCAAGGATGGCGGTATCGCGGCCTCGCGCTGGGGTCTGCAACGTGCCCAGGTGGAACTTCTGGAGGTCGCCGCCGAGAGCGGCATCCGGCTGACCTTCTTCCACGGCCGTGGCGGCTCGATCAGCCGCGGTGGCGGCAAGACCACGCACGCCGTGGACGCCTCGCCGCGTGGCAGCATCGACGGCCGCCTGCGCGTGACCGAGCAGGGTGAAGTAATCCATCGCAAGTACGGCATCCGTGCGCTGGCGCTGCGCTCGCTGGAGCAGTCCACCGGTGCGGTGCTGCGCTCCAGCCTGCGCCCGCGTGCGCCGGAACCGCGCGAGGAACAGTGGCGCCCGGTGATGGACCTGATCGCACACAAGAGCGCCGATGCCTACCGGGCCTTCGTCGGCCAGAAAGATTTCATGCAGTACTTCCGGCTGGCGACGCCGATCGACGTGATCGAGCGGATGACGCTGGGCTCACGCCCCTCGCGGCGGCTGGGCGAGGATGCCGCGCTGAGCAACCTGCGTGCGATTCCGTGGGTGTTCGCCTGGAGCCAGGCGCGCGCGGTGATCCCGGGCTGGTATGGCGTCGGCAGCGGCCTGCAGGCGGCGGTCGATGCCGGTCACGAGCAGATCCTGAAGGACATGGCCCGCGACTGGCCGTTCTTCAGCACCTTCCTGGACGACATCGCGATGGTGCTGTCCAAGGGCGATCTCACCATCGCCGAGCAGTTCTCGCAGTTGTCCGGCGCATTGCACGCGCGCTTCTTCCCACAGATCCGCGGCGAACTTGAACTCACCTCGCAATGGATCCTGGCGCTGACCGGGCAGGACGCACTGCTGCAGCACGATCAGCGGCTGGCGTTGTCGATCCGGCTGCGCAATCCCTACATCGATCCGATCAGCGTGCTGCAGGTGGACCTGCTGCGCCGTTGGCGAGAGAGCGGGGGCGAAGACGACGAGGTGCTGCGTGCATTGGTGGCCTGCGTGAATGGCGTTGCGCAAGGCGTGCAGAACACCGGATGACCGGCCATGCCGGCCGCTGGCCGGCTGCGTCCAGCCATGGGCAGCAATCGGCGGCACACTGCCCACCCCAATGCACGGCGCAGTGCGCCTCCGATCTCCTGCCCATGATCCACTCCTATCGAATCACCAAGTACACGCAGCGGGATCGGCGGGGCTACCTGACCTCGCCGCCATCGGAATGGACCAGCGTCAGCGACGTGGGGACGAAGGTCACCGAGGCCGACTACCTGCTGGTCGAGCAGGCCTATCTCGATGCGATCGGACAGCTGTGCACCGGCTTGGGCGTCACCGCGTTGCGCGTCAACGGGCTGGAGCCTGCCGACGCCGCCGAAGTCCACGAAGGGCAGGTGCTGGATCTGGACGCGGTCGAGCACATCGCGCGCCAGGTGTTGCGCGAGCGCCTGTGGTGCAAGCTGGTTGCGCCCGATGTCGAGTTTCACTTCGGCTACGACTACTACCTGTACGTCGTCTCGAAGGTGGATCCGGTCGTGCCCTTGGCACGTATCGCGGCCTCGTTGACCGTGGACCGCTACCTGTCCCCCTATCTGGAGACCGCCGGGTAGCGGCAGGTGGCGGGCTGCGCGCGGGCGTGCCGGCCACGGGCCGGCAGCGCGGGTCAGACCTGTTCGACCAGATCGCCCGGCGCGGGGGGATTGGACGCCAGCAGTTCCAGGTGGCGCTGTTCCATCTCCTCGCGCAGCTGGCGGCGGATCAACGCGGCGGCATGCCGGCGGCGTTCGTCGGCGGTCTCCAGCACCAGCGGCGGTACCGGGGTCGGCTTGCCGTCGTCATCGACAGCCACCATCGTGAAGAAGCAGCTGTTGGCGTGGCGCACGCTGCGCTTGAGGATGTCCTCGGCCACCACCTTGACCCCGATTTCCATCGACGAGGTGCCGGTGTAGTTCACCGAGGCCAGGAAGGTGACCAGCTCACCGACCGCGATCGGCTGGCGGAACATCACCTGGTCCACCGAAAGGGTGACCACGTAGCTGCCGGCATAGCGGCTGGCGCAGGCATAGGCGACCTGGTCGAGCAGGCGCAGCACGGCACCGCCGTGGACCTTGCCGGAGAAATTGGCCATGTCCGGTGACATCAGCACGGTCATGGACAGCTGGTTGGATTTGAATTCGGGCATGGGCCGAGTGTATCCCCAGTCGGGCAGCAGGGAGAGCCGACCGTTGGTCGGCTGGGCGCTCTGTGCCGCGAGGAGGAACGCATCGCCATGCGCCCTGGTCCTGCCGCTTGAGCGACGACGGGCCGCATGGGCGACCCGTCGATCATCGCCGCGTTGCGCGCGGCAAGGCGACCAACGGTCGGCGCTACCGGTAGGAAACAGCCGACCTGCGGTCGGCGCTACCGGTAAGAAAATGGGCCGCTTTCGCGGCCCATGTTTCTTACTTCAACTTCGCATCCGCGCGCAGGGCGGCGGCACGATCGGTCTTCTCCCAGGAGAAGGCCGTGGCGTTGACGGTCTCGCCTTCGCCGTTGAGGTAGCTGAAGTCCTTCGGCTTGCGGCCGAAGTGACCGTAGGCGGCGGTCTGCTGGTACATCGGGTGGATCAGGTCCAGCATCTTGATGATGCCGTACGGGCGCAGGTCGAAATGCTTGCGGATCAGCTTCTCGATCTTGTCATCGCTGATCTTGCCGGTGCCGAAGGTGGTGACCGAGATCGAGGTCGGCTCGGCCACGCCGATGGCGTAGGAGACCTGCACTTCGCAACGGTCGGCCAGGCCGGCAGCCACGACGTTCTTGGCGACGTAACGGGCAGCGTAAGCGGCCGAACGGTCGACCTTGGACGGATCCTTGCCCGAGAACGCGCCACCACCGTGACGGGCCCAGCCGCCGTAGGTGTCCACGATGATCTTGCGGCCGGTCAGGCCGCAGTCGCCCACCGGGCCGCCGATCTCGAACTTGCCGGTCGGGTTGATGTGGAACTTGGTGCCCTTGTGCAGCCACTTGGCCGGCAGCACCGGCTTGATGATCTCTTCGCGGACGGCCTCGATGAGGTCCTTCTGCTTGATGCCCGGGGCGTGCTGGGTGGACAGCACCACCGCGTCGATGGCCGAGACCACGCCGTTTTCATAGCGCAGGGTGACCTGGCTCTTGGCATCCGGGCGCAGCCAGGACAGCGGCGAGTTCTTCTTCTTGCGGATCTTGGCCTGCTGCTCGACCAGACGGTGCGACAGGTGGATCGCGGCCGGCATGTAGCTGTCGGTCTCGTTGGTGGCATAGCCGAACATCAGGCCCTGGTCGCCAGCGCCCATTTCTTCGGGCTTCTTGCGGTCAACGCCCTGGGCGATGTGCGGGGACTGCTTGCCGATCAGGTTCAGCACGCCGCAGGTGGCGCCGTCGAAGCCGACGTCGGAGCTGTCATAGCCGATGTCCACGATGACCTTGCGGGTCAACGCTTCCAGGTCGATCCAGGCGCTGGTGGTGATCTCACCGGCCACGATGGCGACGCCGGTCTTGACCATGGTCTCGCAGGCGACGCGGGCGCGCTGGTCCTGGGTCAGGATCGCGTCCAGCACCGCATCGGAGATCTGGTCGGCAACCTTGTCCGGATGGCCTTCGGAGACCGATTCGGAGGTGAAGAGGTAGCTGGACATCAGGCTTAATATCCTTTGATTCGGATGGAAAGATGGGCGCGAATGATACACGGCATGTCGCCCGGTTGCATTGTGCGCCAGCGGGAGTTGCCCGTGGTTAAGCCGGCGTGCCCGTCGCAGGCCCCGCTGGGACGGCATTGGGGTCCAGCGTCGCGGCCCAGTGTTCCACTGGCGTGACAGCGGCGGCGGTCATCGGCCTGTCGCCCGGCTGCCATCGGCCTGCCATCCAACCGGTGCAGGCTGCGGCGCATCCGGCCGCCGGGCCTGGGGAGCACGCCATGCAGCAGCTTGAACCGCCTGACGCGGCACGACCGGCATGAACACGACGACCCGCCTGCCGCCGCATCGGCGCGCCGTATTCCTTTCCGATGTGCACCTGGGCTCGCGGCACTGCCACGCCGCCGAACTGGCCCGGTTCCTGGCCGGGTTGCGCTGCGAGCGCCTGTACCTGGTGGGCGACATCATCGACCTGTGGTGGATGGCCCACCGCCGCGCCAACTGGCGCCCGGCCCACAGCGAGGTGATCCAGGCTCTGCACGCGCTGCGCGCGGCCGGCACGCGGATCATCTATATCCCCGGCAACCACGATGCCTCGCTGCGCCAGGTGTGCGGTCTGATGCTGCCCGCCATGCAGGTGCGCCGGCGGGCGATCCACGTGACCGCCGATGGACGCAGGCTGCTGGTCGCCCATGGCGACGACTACGACGGCATCACCCACTTTGGCGGCCTGCAGGAGCGTTTTGGCGACTGGCTGTACTACCGCATCCTGACCGGCAACCACCTGCTCAACGTGGTCCGGCGGCGGCTGGGATGGCGTTACTGGTCGTTGTCGGAGTTCCTGAAAAAGCGCAGCGCCGCCGCCGAGCGCTACATCGAGCGCTTCGTCCAGGCCGGGCTGGACGATGTGCGCCGGCGCGGCCTGGATGGCATTGTCTGCGGGCATATCCACCGTGCCGCGCTGTTCCACCGCGACGGGCGGGTGTATGCCAACGACGGCGACTGGGTGGAGAGCCTCACCGCGCTGGCCGAGGACCTCGATGGCAGCCTGCGGCTGCTGGACCACCACGGCCAGACGTTGGCGATGCTGCCGGCCGCCACGGCCCTGGCGCGCGCAGCCTGAGCACGCTGCCGCGTACGCACGCGCGGCTGCTAGCATCGGGCGATGGACTCCTTTACCCAGATCGTACTGGGCGGCGCCGTCGCCGCCGCCATCGCCCCTGCCGGCCACCGCCGCGCCGCCCTGCTGGCCGGTGCCGCGCTGGGGACCCTGCCGGACCTGGACGCCCTGCTGCTGGGCATCACCGCTGCCGACCCGGTGGCGCTGATGACCGAGCACCGCAGCTACAGCCATTCGCTGCTGGTGTTGCCGTGGGTGGCCACGCTGATCTGGTGGTTGTTCAAGCGGTTCGGCCAGGGCCGGGTGGCGCAGGCCCCCACGCGCTGGTTCTGGGCGATCCTGCTGGCGCTGGTGACCCACCCGTTGCTGGATGCCTTCACCGTGTACGGCACCCAGCTGTGGTGGCCGTTCAACCCGCCGCCGACGATGTGGGCCAGCGTCTTCATCATCGACCCGCTGTATACCGTGTGGCTGCTGATCGCGTGCGCGGTGGCCTGGTTCGCCCGCGCGCGGCCGCTGGCGCAGAAGGCGCTGGTGGCCGGGCTGGTGCTCAGTTGCGGCTACCTGGGCTGGTCGTTGCTGGCCAAGCACACCGTGGAGCGCCAGGCGGACCGCGCGCTGGCGGCGATGGGGCTGGCCGATGCGCCGCGGTTCTCGGTGGCGATGCCGTTCAACACGCTGCTCTGGCAGGTGGTGGCGATGACGCCCGGCGGCTACGTGATCGGCGAGCGCTCGCTGGTTGCCGACCGTGGCCCGATGACCTTTGAGGGCCATCCCTCCAACGTACAGGCCTTGCGCCAGGCCGCCGACCTGCCCGCCGTGCAGCGGCTGAACTGGTTCAACCGTGGTTTCATGCGGGCGCGGGTGGTTGACGGGCAGCTGCAGCTCAGCGACCTGCGCATGGGCCTGGAGCCGGACTACACCTTCACCTTCGCCGTGGCCCGTGCCGACGGCGAGCGCTGGGTGGCGATCACGCCGCAGCAGCTGCGCCCGGCGTATGAAGGGGAGCAGGGCAGGGCGATGCTCAAGCGCCGCTTCGCGGGCATGTGGCAGCGTATCTGGCACGCGCCGGCGACGAACGGGGCGATCGCACCGAAGGCAGGTTGGACGGAGACCCCATGACCGAACGCTTCAACATGGAGATCAACGGCACGCGCTACACCCGGTTGGCCGACGTGCCGCCGGAGTACCGCGCGCTGCTGGTGCAGCTCAGCCCCGCGGCCCCGGCCGAGCCGCCGGCCGTGCCGTTGCGCGACATCCTGCACAAGGCCCGGGCGCAGCCGGACCGGAGTCGACAACAGCAGGTGCTGCTGGAGGAGCTCGCCAAGGTCGATCCGGAGCGGGCGCGGCGCATGCAGAGCAAGATCAGCGAGCGCAGCCAGCGGCCGGGCACCGGCACCCTGGAAGTGGGCAGCACGCCGACCGCGCGTCCGCGCGAGGGCGTCCGCACCGTCGCCAGCGGCAGCACCGTCGCGCCGGGGGACCGGGGCGGGCTGGGCATCTGGCTGTTGCTGGCAGGCGTGGTCGTGGCCAGCCTGGTGGCCTGGCTCGTCGGGTAGGTCGTCCTGCCCGCTCAATACACCGTCGCGCGCGCCTGCACGAAGGAGAAGAAGAACACCGCGTTCGGGTCGTTCTGCACCAGGCTGAACTCGCGGCGCATGCCGTCCACCGTCTCCTGGTCGACCAGGCCGGCCTCCAGCAGCGGATCGGCCGCCGACAGCAGCAGCTGCTCCCAGAAGGCGATCATGGTCTTGCGCCGCGCCGGCTCGCGGTTGTCCAGGTGGATGGTCTTGATCTCGGTGTGCACGTCGCGGAAGCCGCCGGCCAGCAGCAGGTTGCCCAGCTTGGCGCCGACGAACGGGTCGCCCCCGTGGTCGTACTGGAAATCATTGAAGGCCATCCAGTAACGCCAGATGTGCGGCGAGTACGGATCGAGCAGGAACGAGGCGTTCATCACCTCGGTGATGTAGACCGGCGAGCCCGGGGCCAGCACCCGGCGCACCTCGCTCAGCACCCGCGCCGGCGAAGGCACGTGTTCGAGCACCCAGCACAGGAAGGCCGAATCGAACTCGCGCGGGCCGAAGGGCAGGTTGCCCGCATCGGCCTGCAGCAGGGTGTAGCGCTGACTGCACCACGGGGTCTTTTCCAGGTTGCCGCCGGCGGTGTCCAGCTGTGCCTGGCTCAGGTCCACGCCGGTGACGTGCAGCTCGGGGAAGCGGCGCAGCAGGATCTCGGTCTGCGCTCCCACGCCGCTGCCCACCTCCAGCAGACGCTGGGCGCCGCTGTAATCGATGCCGCTGAAGATGCTCGATTCGAACAGGCGGGCCTGGGTGACCAGGCGGTGCTGCTCGGTGCTGGAGAAACCGTGCAGGTAGGTCGGGGCGGCGATCGGCGGGGTCATGGCAGCGGGCTCAGGCAGCAGTGGACAGCGGCACGCCGGCGGCGAGCGCGTTGAAATAGTCGGTGGTCAGCGCGATCTGGCTGGCGGCGTCGTCGGCGCGGTTGACCACCGCGCGGAACGCCGCGTTCTCGGCACGGTCCTTGGCGTACCAGCCCAGGTGCTTGCGCGCGATGCGCACGCCCTGCGGTTCGCCGTAGAAATCGTGCAGTGCGTGCAGGTGGCCCAGCAGCAGGTCGCGCACTTCCTCCAGCGAGGGCGGGGCCAGCAGCTCGCCGGTGGCCAGGTAGTGCGCCACCTCGCGGAAAATCCACGGCCGGCCCTGCGCGGCGCGGCCGATCATCACCGCGTCCACGCCGGTGACAGCCAGCACGTGGGCGGCCTTCTGCGGCGAGTCGATGTCGCCGTTGGCGATCACCGGGATGCGCAGCGCCGCCTTGATCGCGGCGATGGTCTGGTATTCGGCCTGGCCGGTGTAATGCTGGTCGCGGGTGCGCCCATGCACCGCCAGCGCGGCGATGCCGCTGTCTTCGGCGATGTGCGCGATGCGCGGGCCGTTGCGGTGGTCGCAATCCCAGCCGGTGCGGATCTTCAGGGTGACCGGCACGTCCACCGCGGCGACCACGGCGCCAAGGATGCGCGCCACCAGGTCTTCATCGCGCATCAGCGCCGAACCGGCCCAGGCGTTGCACACCTTCTTGGCCGGGCAGCCCATGTTGATGTCGATGATCTGCGCGCCGTGGTCGACGTTGTAGCGTGCCGCCTCGGCCAGCTGCTGCGGTTCGGTGCCGGCGATCTGCACGCTGATCGGATCCGGCTCGCCGGCATGGTCCATGCGATGGAGGGATTTGCGGGTGTTCCAGAAGCGCGGGTCGGAGATGGTCATCTCCGAGGCGGCCAATCCCGCGCCCAGCCGTTTGCACAGCAGGCGGAAGGGCTTGTCGGTGACGCCGGCCATCGGCGCCAGCACCACGTTGGGCTGGATGTTGTAGGGGCCAATCTGCATGGGCGCATTGTAGAGCGCCGCGGCCGTGCCGGCCGTTCGCCGGGGCACCGTGTTCAGGCCGATCCGGAAGGGCCTGATGCGCTCCGGTCATGAGTATATGCTTGACCCTTGGTTCCCCCGCCCCCAGAGGCCGCGGATGCTGGGCAGTTGGCTGCCCGGTGCGGCCGGCGGGTCTGCAGCGTTCAGGAGGCACGATCAGGGATGAAGACGTTCTGCATGGCCTGCGCCTGGCTGGCGCTGTTGTTGATCCCGCTGGTGGTCGGGCTGGGGATGCGGGCCAGCGCGGGTCCCTCGGTGGGCGCAACCGTGATGGCCTACCTGCTGGGCGCGGCATCGGCCCTGCTGTGCTTCATCACTGCTGCGTGCATCCACTACCGCAAGGCCAAATACGCCGGCGGCGCACTGGTGGCCGTCTACGCGGCCGCATGGATCGTGTCGTGCGCCAGCCTCGGCCAGGTGCGCTGACCAACGCTGGGATGCCGGCCCCGGGTCAGGGCGCCGGACCGCAGGCATAGGCCAACACGGCCAGGTGCCGCAACGGATCGAGCCCGAGCAGGGCCAGCACGGCGGCATCCTCGAAGGAGCCGATCGCACAACCGGCGGCATTCAGCGCCGCCACCTGCTGGCCCAGCGCCCCCAGCCAGACCCCGGCCTCGAGCAGTACGAAGCGGCCGCCGCGCTCGCCGTACTTGGCCAGCGTTCCGGCCGGCTCGGCGATCAGCAACAGCACCGCCGCCGGCCGCTCCGGCCAGTCCACCCCGAGCAGCCTGGACAGTGCCGGCCACGCCGGGCAGGGCGCTACCGGCACCAGCGCATGCTGCACCGGGTCGTACCAGTGGATGCCCGGGTCTGCGGCGATCGCCTCGTCGGCGCCGTACAGCGCGGCGTAGGCCTGGATCGGGTATTTGGCCCCACCGGAGGGCAGGCGCCGCGTGTCGCTGGCACCGGGGCGTGCCCGCAGCGGGGCCAGCACGTGCCCGAGCTCCGCCGCTCCCCAGCGTGCGTCACCGAAACGGCGGCCGCTGCGGCGCTGCGCCAGCGCGTCATCGGGCTGTACCGGGTCCGGCAAGGTGATGCCGGCGGCCGCATGCAGCGGCCGCGGCGGCGACCAGGGGCGTGCCGCGTCTTCGGCGATGCGCGTGCGCATCACCTCGGCGCGCGCGGGGTTGAGCTCGCCGTTGTGCCAGAACAGATGGAACAGCGGGGCATCCTGCCAGGGGGAAGGCGGTGTCGGCATGCGGTCCTCGTGGATCAGCCCAATGGATGCGGGAAGGGATTGGGAAACGCGCTGTCGTAGGGCACGCCCGGATAGCGCCATGCCACGTCCTGGCAGCGGCCGCCGAGGAACGGCGCACGCTCGTCGGCGTGCAGGCCGCTGAGCTGCGGCGACAGCACCCGCATCACCCGCAGTCCGGCCGCGCCCACATCGGCGGTGGTCAACTCGCGGTAGTACAGCGCGATGCCGGCACGGCCGAGCCGGCGGCGCAGCATGTCCAGCTCGGCCATCGCGCGCTGCGCCGGGGCGCGCGGAGCGGCGGCCGGCGACGGCAGCTGCAACGGGCTGTCGCCCGCTTCCCGCAGCAACGGCAGGTGTGGCCACAGGTCCGGCCGCAGGGTGTAGAACGCGGCGTGTTCGTCGAAGCTGCGCAGCGCTGACGGTTCGCGCGGCAGCCGCGCGCTTTCGCGGCCACACAGATGCGCGGCGAACGTCAGCGCCTGCTGCCATTCCAGCAGGGCTTTGTGCAGTGCCTCGCCCGGATCGGCGCGGCAGGCGATGCCAAGCACATGGCGCGGGCGGCCTTCGAACGGGATGCCACCGGCGACCGCGATGACCGGGTGCGGGTTCCATTGCTGGGTCAGGTCGAAGGCGTGCAGTTCGCCGCCGTGCTGGTTGGCATGCGCGTGCCAGTGCGCCGGCAGGGCGACTCTGCGCCCGGCCACGCCATTGAGCCAGGTCACCGCCAGCGCATCGCGCTCGAGCAGCTCCTGGGCGGCGCGCAGCAGCGCCAGCCACGCGCCGTCGCGACCATCCCGCCAGGCCGCCAGGCCACTGGAAGTGGACGGCAATCGCGCCTGGCCGCTGCGCGGCCCCAAGCCGACCAGTTCCTGTGGCACCCAGGCCAGCCGGTTGTCATCCAGCGCATGCACCGCCGCAAACAGGTCCTCGTCGCGTTCGGGCATGGGCCAGGGGAAGCCCGGCGTCGCGCGTTGGCGCTCCGAGAACAGGGCGAAGGCCGATTCGTCCAGGCGTTGTGCAGGCAACAGCGCATCGCGGCGGCGCACCTCCACGCCCACCTGCGCCGCTGCCAGGCGCTCCAGGGCCTCGGCGACCGCGCCATCGGCGGCCGCGTCGGCATCCAGGGCGACCGCGCCGGACACGCCCTGCCAGGGATTGGCCGGGTCGGCAGGGGTGGCGGCGTTGTGCACCTGCCGCCCCTGGAACAACGGGCCGGTCCAGTCGCAGGCATTGGCCGGGATCGGCTGTGCCGGGCGCACCAGACCGCAGCGCGCGCGCGCCGCGCCATGCAGCAGGTGCGAGGACAGCGTGGGAGGGATCGGCTCCGCCGCGTCGACGGCGGAGCGGCTCACTTCATCACGCTCAGCCAGAGCATCATCTCGAACGCACCAACGGCGAACAGGCCCAGCAGCAGGACGATGCCGATCCAGATGCCGCGCCCGAGCGAACGCCCCGAGCGTTCGTAGACCAGCGCGTAAACCCCGACATACAGGCCGACGGCGACGAACAGGCCGAACACCGGGTTGGCGGTGCCCATGAAGATGCCACCGCCCAGCGCAGCCAGCGGCAATGCAAACAGCCCCAGCAGCACCCGGCTGGTGCGGCTCAGGCCACCGCCGGGCACGGCGGACGGGGCGCGCTGCGACGGCTGCGGTTCGGGCAACGGCGCAGGCGGGGGGAGCCGATCGACCGCCTCGCCCGCGTCGACCGTCTCGCGCGTGGCCCCGGCGTCGGCGCTGGCAGCGGTGGGCGCAAGGGGGTCGAGCTTGCCGAGCACCACCGCCGACAGCACCGAGGTGCCGAGCAGGGTGACGATGCAGGAACTGCAGGTGGTCGAGGTCGAGCCGCCCCCTGCCGCGGCAAGGTCCTGGCGCGAGGCATTGGCGTCGAACTGGGTAGGCAGGCGATACATGGGCTCACTCCATTGACCGATGCGGAAGCGTCCGGCGCGAGGCGCAGACTATCACGCGCGCTCGAGCTCCCAGGGCAAGGGCAGCGGGGCCGGCAGCGTCGCCCCGGCTGGCTGGCAGGCCGGGCACCACGGCAGCCGCAGCACCCTGTCGCGTTCGCCATGCAGGCGGTGCAGATCGAGCCAGACCGTGCGTTCGAGATAGCCCAGCAACAGGTGCGGCTGATCCAGCAGGGGCGCGACCAGGGCCGCGATCCGCGCCGGGTGCGCCGCGACCGCCGGCAGCGTCGGCACCGCCGCGTCGCCCCAGCGGCGCAGCACGCGGTTGCCCAGGCAATACACGCACGCGCTCTGGCCAGGCACCACATAGGGGCCCAGCGCGAGGGTGTGGTGGTAGCTGAGGTCGAGCAGCAGATGCGGTGATGCCGGCATCTGGTCGCGGTAGCGGGTCAGGGCCTGTTCCCAGCCGAGCCCATGCCGGACCAGGACCCGCAGGTCGGCATCGGCGTCGGCATCGACGCGCTGCAGGTCCGCGCTGGCGTGCTGATCGAAGGCGTCGGCCAGTCCGGGCAACGGTTGGCCGAGCCACGCCAGTGCATAGCGCTGCACCTTGCGCACCGCCCGCAGCGGCGCCAGCACGCCCAGGCGCATCAACTGGCGCACCGCCGGGCCGCAGTCGGCATCTTCGCCCAACACCGCCAGGGTGTCGGTCTGCCAGTGGTCGAGGATCCGTTCGACCACCGTCGGCGTATCGGCCTCATCGACCACATACAGTTCGTCGGCGCCCCCGGACACCAGCAGCAGGGGGCGTTGCGCATGGGTCTGCGCAAACAGCGCCCAGGCCGGATTGCGCGTCCAGCCCGATGCCCCTGCGTGCGTGTCTGTGTGCTGCTGACTCCCTGCTGCCACTGGGTACAGTCCGTGTCGCCGCCAAAGTCCAAGGATAGCGGCAAACAGATGCGCCACGTTCTGCTAGGGTGCGCGCGTGCCCCCGCCGCCTGTTGCCACCGTTCCGGTTTCCCAGCCGCCCTGGCGCGAGGCCATGCTGTGGATGTTGCTGCTCGGCGCGATGTTCATCCACGGCTACAGCTGGAGCAACCAATGGGCCGCCAGCCAGGTGCACACCTACAGCCTGCATGGGCGCTGGGACGATGCGGTCCCGTTCTGGGCGTGGACGATCTGGCCCTATCTGGCGCTGAACTTGCTGTACCCGCTGACGTTCTTCATCTGCCCCACGCGACCGGCATTGCGCCGGCATGCGCTGGCCATCGCCCTGGTGCAGGGCGCCTGCATGCTCGCGTTCGTGTGCTGGCCGACCGGCAACGTGCGTGCGTTGCCGCAGCCGGATGGTGCCAGCGGGCTGTTGTTCGCCCAGCTGCGCGCGTTCGAGGCGCCGTTCAACATGGCGCCGTCGCTGCATGCGGCGGTGCTGGTGCTGGTCTGGCAGGCATGGCGGCCGGTACTGCAGACGGAGGCGGCGGCGCTGCGCTGGCTGTGGCAGGGTGCCTGCGCCCTGATCCTGCTGTCGACGCTGACCACTTGGCAGCATGATCTGCTGGACGTGCTTGCCGGCCTGCTGCTCGGGGCGCTGGCGCTGTGGATCACCCGGCCGCGCCGGCCAGGCGGGTGAGCTGCGCGGACGGCGATGATGAAAAAAAAGGCCAGCGCGAACGCTGGCCTCGGTATGCGCGACGCTGACGCTTACTTCTGCTCGGCATCACCCGGGGTGAAGTGCGGCATCGCCACGGCGGCGCCTTCCTTCTCGGTGGAGCGGCCGGCGAACTGATTGGCAAAGCGCACGTGGCGGATGAAGGCCGCCTCGCCGTCCTGCGCGATCGAGGCGCACAGCGCGCCGTTGAACGCGTCGCCGGCACCGGTGGTGTCCAGCACCTGCACCTGTTCGGCGCCCACGCGGTAGTACGGCTGGGTGTCGCCGCGCAGGTTTTCTTCGGCGTGCGATACGAACACGCCCACCGAACCCAGGGTCACCACCACGGTGCCATTGCCGACCAGCTTGCGGCACAGCGCGTGCAGGCTGGCGCCATCCAGGGCGGCCACGTCGTTGGCGTCCACGCGCTCACCGACATGGCGGCCGAGCAGGGCGGCAAACTCGGTCTCGTTCGGGGTCAGTACGTCGGCCAGCTTGAGCAGGCCGATGCTCGAGGGGGCGTCGGCCGGGGCGGCGTTGAGCACGGTGGTGGCACCGGCCTCGCGCGCGATCGCCAGCGCCGCTTCGATGGTTTCCACCGGCGATTCCAGCTGCGCCAGTACCACCTTGGCCCCGCCCAGCAGGGCGCGCTGGGCCTGCACGAAGTCCAGGCTCAGCGCGGCGTTGGCGCCCGGGCCGATCACGATGGTGTTGCGACCACGCGCATCCACATAGATGCCGCCGGTGCCGGTCGGCTCGCTGCTGGCCTCGGCGGTCAGCGCGAAACCGTCCTGCTCGGCCAGGCCACGCGCCATCGCGCCGCCGGCGTCATCGCCCAATGCGCACAGGAAGGTGGTCGCCGCGCCTGCGCGACGGGCGGCCACGGCCTGGTTGAAGCCCTTGCCGCCGGGGCCGGTGCTGTAGCGCCCGGCGATGGTCGCACCCGGGGCGGGGAGCGACTCGCAACGCCAGACATGATCCACGTTGAAGGAACCGACTACGACGACACTGCTACTCATAAAGACTGTTTCTCAAAGAACGGATATCAGCTGAAATGCGTCAGCACGCCGGCGATGGTCGCCGTCATGAAGGTGGCGATGGTCCCGCCCAGCACCGCACGCAGGCCGAACTTGGCCAGGTCGTGGCGACGTTCCGGGGCGAGCCCACCAATACCACCGATCTGGATGGCGATCGAGCTGAAGTTGGCAAAACCGCACAGCGCGTAGGTGGCGATCAGGCGGCCCTCGGCGGACAGGCTCACGCCCGGCACTTGGCCGTTGACGATCTTGGACAGCTCCGAATACGCCACGAACTCGTTGATGACCACCTTCTGGCCGATCAGCGACCCCACCGTGGTGGCATCCACCCACGGGGTGCCGATCACCCAGGCGATCGGGGCCAGCACGTAGCCGAAGATCGTGGACAGGTTGGTCGGACGGCCGATCATCGCCTGCAGGCCGCTCACTTCACCCAGCCAGGTCAGCGGGGCGTTGAGCAGGGCGATCAGGGCGATGAAGGCCAGCAGCATCGCACCGATGTTCAGCGCCAGCTTGAGGCCGTCGCCGGCGCCGGCGGCGGCCGCGTCGATGATGTTGCTGGAGGTCTTCTCCACTTCCATCTTGACCGTGCCGCGGGTCAGCGGGGTGCCGGTCTCGGGCACCAGCAGCTTGGCCACCACCAGGGTCGCCGGGGCGGCCATGATGCTGGCGGCCAGCAGGTGCTTGGCATAGAAGGCCTTCTGCACCGGATCGTCGCCGCCGAGCATGCCCACGTAGGCGGCCAGCACGCCGCCGGCAATGTGCGCCATGCCGCCGATCATCATGGTGATCAGCTCGGACTGGGTCATCTTGGCGATGTACGGACGCACCGTCAGCGGTGCCTCGGTCTGGCCGATGAAGACGCTGGCGCAGACGCTGGTGGTCTCCGCACCGGACACGCGCATCACCTTGGTGATCGCCCAGGCCATCACGCGGACGATGCCCTGCATGACGTTGAGGTGGTACATGACCCCCATCAGCGCCGAGAAGAAGATGATCGTCGGCAGCACCTGGAAGGCGAAGATGAAGCCGAACTGCTTGGTGTCCATCAGGCTGCCGAAGATGAAGCTCGAGCCGGCATTGACGAATTCAAGGATCTTGACGAAACCCTTGCCCAGCGCATCGAACACCTCGCGGCCACCGGGCACCAGCAGCACCACCGCGGCGAACGCGATCTGCAGGGCGATGCCGGTTGCCACCAGGCGCCAGTCCACGGCGCGCTTGTTGTTCGAGAACAGCCAGGCGATGCCGATCAGCACTGCCAACCCGAACAGGCCGAAGCCAATCCTGCCCAAACCTTCGACCATGAGACTTCCCTTGGGGCGCCGCGAAAAACGGGAAGCCTATAGCGGTGGCAGGGTCCGGGCAAGGAAAAGCCGCGTCCGGGGGCCGATCGGCCGTGATCGGGCAAGTATCCACAGGGGTTCGGGCGTCCCGCCCGCTACACTGGCGGGCATCGTTCCGGCCCGGATGCGGGCCTGCAGCAAAGGAGAATCTCCATGCAATACCGGCGTCTTGGTTCCACCGGCCTGAAGCTGTCGGCCCTGTCCTTCGGGGCCTGGGTCACCTTTGGCGACCAGATCGGCCGCGATGAGGCCCGCAACCTGATCGCCAGTGCCTGGGACCATGGGATCAACTTCTTCGACAACGCCGAGGGCTACGCGCGCGGCCGCGCCGAGCAGGTGATGGGCGATGTGATCGCCGACCTGCGCCTGCCCCGGGATGGCTTCTGCGTTTCCAGCAAGGTGTTCTTCGGTGCCGTGGACGACCCGCGCCCGACCCAGCACGGGCTGTCGCGCAAGCACGTCACCGATGCCTGCCATGCCGCGCTCAAGCGCCTGCGGGTGGACTACCTGGACCTGTATTACTGCCACCGCCCGGATCCGGACACCCCCATCGCCGAGACCGTGCAGGCCATGGACACCCTGATCCGCCAGGGCAAGGTGCTGTACTGGGGGACCTCGGAGTGGTCGGCCGCGCAGATCCAGGAGGCGGTGAGCATCGCCCGCGCCCAACACCTGCACCTGCCCTCGATGGAGCAGCCGCAGTACAACCTGCTGCACCGCCAACGGGTAGAGCGTGAGTACGCCCCGCTGTACGACGACCCGGGCCTTGGCACCACGATCTGGTCGCCATTGGCGTCGGGCCTGCTGACCGGCAAGTACAACGATGGCGTGGATGCCCAGTCGCGGCTGGGCCAGGGGCAGCTCGGGTGGCTCAAGGAGCTGGTGCTGGGTGATCCGGCCGCCGACCGGCTGGGCACCGTGCGCCGCTACACCGCGCTGGCCGCTGCCCTGGGCGTGTCGCCGGCGCAGCTGGCCATCGCCTGGTGCCTGCGCAACCCGCACGTCTCCAGCGTGATCCTCGGCGCCAGCCGGGTGGGTCAGCTGGAGGAAAACCTCGGCGCGTTGGACGTGCTCGGGCAGCTGGACGAGACCACCTGGCAGCAGGTCGAAGCGGTCTTCGCCTGAGCAGGCCGGGCGCGGAGGGGCCGGGAAGGCCCCTCCGCCCGCCGGACGGGGACGGGCAGGGAGCGCCGCCCTGGCCCGTCGACGATTGATGAGATCAATCGAAAACTGAAAAGTAATCATCAATTCCATCAATCAAGTTGAGAATGGTTGTTGATTGTCAACTGAGAATCATTATCATTTAACTCGTCCCTCGCACGAGTCCAGACGATGAATACTCAAGCTGCTGTACTGCTGCGCCCCGAAACGCTGACCCTCCGCGACCGTCCGGTGCGCGTGGTCCCGCCCGAAGAAGTGATCGACAGCGAAGCCCTGCTCAAGGGCCGCCGCGAAATCCTGATCCAGCACGGCGACCGCTTCTATCGCCTGCGCCACACCAGCAACGACAAGCTCATCCTGACCAAGTAGTGCCAGCCGCCGGCCGGCGGCTGCCGACGCCGGCCGCCGTCGCGCCGCTCTGCGCACCGCCGTCAACCGGCTGCTCCCGATCCAGGTCATTGGCTCCAGGCGAGCCAGGCCCCCGGCTGCGCCCCGTTCCGGCTGTCCGTCCTGCGCCGGTCAGGCCCGCTCCTCCCCCCGGGCCTGCCCGAGCCACCGCTCTCTCCCCCTCGACACTTCGCCTGCGACTCCGGTCGACGGCGTCGGTCGGGGGTCTCCTTCCACGTCCAGCCGATTCCCGCCCACCCTCATGAAGATCCGTCCCCATGCCCTGAGTGCCGCCTTGTGGCTGGCGCTGCCGATGGTTGCCCATGCCGCCGCCGATGCCGCGCCGGATGCGCGCGACTTCGATCGCGTGCAGGTCACCGCCACCCGCACCGAGCGTGCGCTGAGCGATGTGGCTGCCACCGTCGATGTGATCGACCGCGAGCAGCTGGACAACCACCTGGTGCGCGACATCAAGGACCTGGTCCGTTATGAGCCGGGCATCTCGGTGACCAGCAGCCCGGCCCGCTTCGGCCTGGGCGGCTTCCGTATCCGTGGCCTGGACGGCAACCGCGTGCTGATCCAGACCGATGGCATCGCCATGCCCAAGGCGTTCGCGATCGGCAGCTTCTCCGATGCCAACCGCAACTTCACCGACCTTGAAACCCTCAAGCGGGTGGAAATCGTGCGCGGCCCGGCCAGCGCGCTGTATGGCTCCGATGCGCTCGGTGGCGTGGTGGCCCTGGTCACCAAGGACCCGGCGGACTATCTCAAGGACGGCAAGGACAGCCATGTCGGCCTGACGTTCGGCTATGACGGCCAGTGGCAGGGCCTGCTGGGCGGCATCACCACCGCCTTCGGCGGCGATCGCTGGAGCGGCATGGTCAATATCAACCATCGCCAGGGCCAGGAAACCCGGAGCATGGGCGAGCGGCGCAGCAACGACGCCACCCGCACCGCCGCCAACCCGCAGGACCGCGACGGCCGCAGCGTGCTGGGCAAGCTCGTGTTCGCGCCCAGCCAGACCCAGCGGCTGCGCCTGACCGTGGATGCCAACGAAGACAGCGTGGACACCAACGTGCTGTCCTCGGTCACCCCGGCCACCGCGTTGCCGCCGGCGTCCACCGCGACCACCTCGATGAAGGCGCGCGACCACCAGACCCGCGCACGGGTGTCGCTGGCCCACGAGATGGACCAGGTCGACAGGGGCTTTGCCGACAGCCTGTCCTGGCAGGTGTACCGGCAGGACAGCGAAACCACCCAGCGCACCGTCGAGGGCCGTGGCAATGGCAGCACCCGCCACCGCGAATTCAACTTCGACCAGCGCGTGTATGGCCTGCAGGCGGCCTTCCACAAGGGCCTGCAGACCGGTGCGGTGGAGCACACGCTGACCTATGGCGTGGACGGCACCTGGACCGAGACCCGCCAGAAGCGCGATGGCTACCAGGTGCTCGCCAACGGCCAGGCCAGCAGCACGATCCTGCCCGATGCGTTCCCGGTGCGCGATTTCCCGATCACCAGGACCACCGAACTGGGCCTGTACGCGCAGGATGAGATGCGCTTTGCCGATGGCCGTTTCTCGCTGGTGCCGGGCGTGCGCGTGGATCATTACGAACTGCGCCCGGACGTGGACGGCATCTTCGCCGCCGACAACCCCGGCGTGGCGGTCGCCGACCTGACCAAGACCAGCGTCTCGCCCAAGCTGGGCATGGTCTGGCGTTTCGCCGACCAGTGGTCGCTGTTTGCCGGCTACGCGCACGGCTTCCGCTCGCCGCCATACAACGATGTCAACCTGGGCTTCACCAACGTGGCCTTCGGTTACACCGCCATCCCCAACGCGGACCTCAAGCCGGAAACCAGTGATGGCCTGGAACTGGGCGTGCGCTGGGCCAGCCCGGCCGCCTACGTCAGCGTGAGCGGCTACTACAACGACTACAAGGACTTCATCGAGTCCCAGCGCCAGGTGGGCATCAACAGCCAGGGCCTGATCGTGTTCCAGTCGCAGAACGTGGCCGATGCAGAGATCTACGGCGCCGAACTGAAGGCCGGCGTGGATATCGGCAAGCTCAGCAGCGCGCTGGAAGGCTGGTCGGTGAACAGCGCGGTGGCCTGGTCGCGCGGACAGAACAAGACCGAAGACGTGCCGCTGGAATCCATCGACCCGCTGCGCGGCACCGTCGGCATCGCCTTCGACCGCGACACCTGGGGCGTGGAACTGGCCGGCACCTTCGCCAGGCGCAAGGATCGTCTGCCGCCGGCCACCGGCACCAGCCCGCCCTTCGCACCGGCCGGCTACGGCGTGCTGGACCTGATGGCGCACTGGGAATTCGCGCCGGGCGCCAAGCTCAACGTGGGCGTGTTCAACCTCGGCGACCGCCGCTACATCGACTACGCGGCGATCACCACCGCGCTGGCCACCAACAGCGCGGTGATCGACCGCTTCACCCAACCCGGCCGCACCGTGTCGGCCAATCTCTCCGTGAGCTGGTAGCCCTATGAGCCGCGCCCTGTCCGCATTGCGATCGACCGACCGGGCGATGCTCCCCGGTTGCCTTCCCACCGCGCGGCAGCTGGCGTCACTGGGCACCGTGCTGTGCCTGTACCGCCCGGAAAGCAGCGAGCTGGGTGGATGGAAACATGCGGTGTCCGCGCATGCCTGCCAGGGCATGGACAGCGAAGGCATCCGCGAAAGCCTGTGCTTTGCCGACGCACGCGGACGCTGCTGCTGGCGCCTGTACCTGTTGCCGGACAGCGACTTCCTGGCCTGGGACCGCCTGGTTTCGGCGTTCCCGGCCCGGCCCGAGCCGGTCAACGACGGGGGCGTGGCCGAGCGCCTGTGGCGACGGCTGGCCACCCGCCTGGGCGCCGAGCCGTGGCGGATGTGCGCGCTGCGCCTGCACGCCGGCGACGGCCAGGGGCTGTCGGCCAGCCTGGCCTCGCTGTCGGCGCTGGGGGCCAGTGCCGCGCGGCACATCGCCCACGTGGAAGGCGCCGACGGCGAACTGTGGATCGACGACTGCTGTTGTGCCGGCGCTGCCCGGCAGGCCCCGTCGCTGCGCGAACCCGCGCAGGCCCCGCTGATCCGTCTCTGATCGAACCTGACCTCCCCACGCCCCTCCTGAAGGAACCTTGCGATGAAACTCCCGACAGCCAGTGCGTGGCTGCTGCTTGCCAGCAGCGGCATCGTCCACGCCCAGCCCTCCAACCTGCAGCGCGACCACGACAGCATCCTGGCGATGAAGGGCGAGTACGTCGTCGACTTCGCCTTCGATGAAACCGTGCTGCTCAAGCCCGGCTACGAGCGCGCCCCGGCCGTGCGCAGTGGCGGCAACGAAGTGGTGATCGTGGTCGAAGACACGCCGACCCGCGTGGTGCTGCAGCACCTGCTGGTGGACGCCAAGAGCGGGCATGTGACCAAGCACTGGCGCCAGGATTGGGTCTACCAGGCGCCACACCGATTCGAGTTCAGCGCCGACCAGACCTGGCAGGTGCGCACGATCCCGGCCGCGGTCAATGCCGGCGCCTGGACGCAGTGCGTGTACGAAGTCAGCGATGCACCGCGGTACTGCGGCACCGGCAAGTGGGCGTACCAGAACAACGTGGCCACCTGGACCAGCGACCTGAGCTGGCGCCCGCTGCCGCGTCGCGAATACACCCGTCGCAGCGACTACAACGCCCTGGCCGTGGTCAACCGGCACACGCTCACGCCCAACGGCTGGACCCACGAGCAGTTCAACACCAAGATCCTGCGCAACGCCGATGGCAGCCAGCAGGAGATCGCCCGCGAGTTCGGCTTCAACGACTACACCACGACCACCGAGGTGGACTTCAAGCCCGCCTACGACTACTGGACCGCCACCGCCGGCTACTGGGCCAAGGTGCGCCAGCGCTGGGACGGCTTCCTTGGCCAGGCGCCGGGGGTGCACCTGAAGACCAAGCTCGACGGCATGGCGATGATCATCCCGCTGTTCACCCAGGCCCAGGACATCCAGGACGGCAAGAAGGTCAAGGATGCCGAGATCGACACGGTCTTCAGGCAGTGGGTCGAGAAGGCGCCGGCCGACGCCGCGCGCTGATCGCGGGCCCCCGGTTGCCCAGCCATGCAGCGCCCAGGCGGGCGCTGCATGGCGTTGGGCATCCGGCCGGCATCGGCGTCATTCCTTGAACATCAGGAAGGCCGCCACCAGGATCAACCCGAACGCCGCGTAGTGGTTCCACTTCATCGGCTGCTCCAGGTACACCGCCGAGAACACCGCAAACACCACCAGCGTGATGACCTCCTGCATCCCCTTGAGCTGCGGCGCCGAATACACCGCGCTGCCCAGGCGGTTGCCCGGCACCTGCAGGCAATACTCGAAGAACGCGATGCCCCAGCTGACCAGCACCACCGTCATCAGCGGCGCGCTCTTGTACTTGAGATGCCCGTACCAGGCGAAGGTCATGAAGATGTTGCTGCCCAACAGCAACAGCACCGGATAAAGGTAAGCAGTCAATGGCGTGCCTGGCATCCGGGCGCTCTCATCGGGACAGGGGCGCGCAGCATAGCGCCGCACGCCCCCGGGCCGTGTCAGCAACGGCTGAACGCCGCCGCCGACCGCGCCTCACGCCTCGCGCAATGCCAACGCCGGCGGCGTGTGCAGGATCCGCCGCGTGCCCCACCAGCCGGCCAGCATGCTCAGGGCCATGCCCAGCGCCGCGCCCACCAGCAACGGCGCCCACGGCGGACTCAGGGTCAGTTCGAACACCTGCCGGGCCACCACGCTGCCCAGCAGTGCCGCCGCGCCCACCGCCAGCAGGGCCGACAGCAGCCCCAGCGCGCCGAACTCCACCAGCACCGCGCCGCGCAACTGCGTCCGCGTGGCGCCCAGCGTGCGCAGAACCGCGCTGTCGTAGCGCCGCTCCCCGGCGGTGGCCTGCAGCGCGGCCAGCAGCACCAGCAGCCCGGCCAGCAGGCTGAAGCCCATCACCAGCTGCACCGCCTGCGTCACCCGGTCCACCACCTCGCGCACCCGCTGCAGGATGCCGTCGATATCCAGCAGCGAAATATTCGGCTGCTCGCGGGTCAGCGCCGCCAGCTGCGGTGCCTGCGCGCGTGGCAGATGGAAGGCGGTGATCAGGTTGTAGGGGGCATCGCCCACCGCGCCTTCGTTGAGCAGCAGGAAGAAGTTGACCCGGAACGAATCCCAGTCGGCCTTGCGGATGCTGGTCACGGTGAAGCTGCGCTGCTGCTCGCCCATCTGCAGGGTCACCGTGTCACCCAGCTTCATCCCGTAACGCTCGGCCCAGCCCTGCTCGATCGAGGCTTCCGCCGCGCTGCTGTCGGCGGCCCAGTAGCGGCCACTCAACAGGGTATTGGCGGGCGGGAAGTCATGCCGCCAGGAGAAATTGACCGGGCGGTTGGCGTCGTCCTCCTCGTTGCTGTTGTCCTCGCGCTGCTGGCGCTGCGGTGGCCGGTTGTTGACCGCCAGCAGACGCCCGGTACTGAAGGGCTCGATCCCCGGCGCGGCCACGCCCAGCCCGCGCAGCGTGTCCAGCACCGCGTCGCGCTGGTCCGGCTGGATGTTCATCAGGAAGTAGTTGGGCGTATCCACCGGCAAGCGGTCACGCCACTGCGCCAGCAGCCCCGGCCCGATCACCGACAGCAGCAACAGTGCGCACAGCGACAGCGACAGCCCCACCAGCTGCATCACGGCCAGCCCGCGGCGGCGGGTGAGGGCGGCCAGGCCCAGTTTCCAGCGCCCGCGCAGGCGTGGCTGCACCCCGCGCAGCAGCCACAGCAGCAGCGCCCCCAGCGCACCGGCCAGCGCCGCCAGCGCGGCCAGCCCGCCCAGCACCCAGGCCGCCAGCGTTACATCGCCGGTGGCCTGCACGGTCAGCGCCACCGTGGCCGCCAGCGCGGCCAGGTAGACCAGCAGCGAGCTCGGCGGCAGCGCCGCGAAGCTGCGGTTGAGCACGCGCATCGGCGGCACCCGGCGCAGCCGCAGCAGCGGTGGCAGGCCGAACCCGAGCAGCAGCACCAGCCCGATGCCCGCCCCGGTCAGTGCCGGGGTGGCCTGCGGCAGGGGCAGGCGGTTGGGGATCAATCCGCCCAGCGCCTGCACCAGCCCGGCCTGGGCGGCCATGCCCAGGCCGATCCCGACCAGGCAGGCCGGCACCGCCAGCATCACCAGCTGCAGCGCCATCGCGCTGAGGATGTCGCGCTGGCGCGCACCCAGGCAACGCAGGATCGCCACCTGGTCGATCCGGCGCAGCGCGAAGCGGTTGGCCGCCAGCGCGGTGGCCACGCCAGCCAGCAGCACCGCCAGCAGCGCGGCCAGCGACAGGAAGCGCCCGGCCAGGTCGAAGGCCCCGCGCACGCCGCGCTGGGTGTCGGCGATGCCGACGATGCGGTAGCCCTTGGCCTGCGGGGCCAGCCACGTGCGGAACTCGGCAATGGCCGCCGGCGCGCCGGCAAACATCATCCGGTACGAGGCGCGGCTGCCCGGCCCGAGCAGGCCGGCCGCGTCCACGTCGGCGCGGTTGACCAGCAGCGGCGGTGACAACTGCATCAGTTCGCCGGAGGTGTCCGGTTCGGCCTGCAGCACTCGACTGACGGTCAGGCGGCCGGCGCCGAATTCCAGCGCGTCGCCCACCTTCAGCCCCAGCGCCTGCATCAGCCGCGGGTCGGCGTAGGCCTGGCCGGGCGGCGGCGTGGTGGCCACTTCATCGGCACCGCCCTGCACGCTGCGGCTGACCCGCAACTGCCCGCGCAGGGGATAGCCGGCGCTGACCGCCTTGATGTTGGCCATCTGGCTGGCATCGCCGTTGAACAGCACGCTGGGGAAGCTGACCATGCGCGTGCTGGCCAGGCCGCGGGCGCGCGCGGCCTCGGCGAACGCTGTCGGGATGTCTTCGCGGGCATTCAGCCCCAGGTCGCCGCCGAGCATCTCCGCGGCGCTGCCGGTCAGGGCCAGGGTGACCCGGTTGACCAGCGTGCCCACCGCGGTCATCACCGCCACGCCCAGCACCAGCGCGGCAAATACGGTCAGCAGGTCGCCGGCCAGGAACTCGCGACGCAGCGCGCGCGCGGCATGGGTGACCACATTCATGCGGGCACGCCGGCAGCGTTGTCGACCAGTCGGCCGCCGTCGAGCCGGTACACCCGTTCGCAGCGCTGGGCCAGGCGCAGGTCGTGGGTGACCAGCACCAGGGTGGTGTCGCTGGTGGCATTGAGCGCGAACAGCAGGTCGCTGATCTGCTGGCCGGTGGCCTGGTCCAGGCTGCCGGTGGGCTCGTCGGCAAACAGGATGCGCGGGCGCGCCACGAACGCGCGCGCCAGGGCCACGCGCTGCTGCTCGCCGCCGGACAGCTGGCGCGGATAGTGGCGCGCACGGTGGGTCAGCCCCACCTGCTGGAGCACCTCGCGCACCCGCGCCGGATCTTCGCGCCCGGCCAGTTCCAGCGGCAGTGCGATGTTCTCTTCGGCGGTCAGCGCCGGCAGCAGGTGGAAACTCTGGAACACGAAGCCCACTTCGCGGGCGCGCAGCTGCGCGCGGTCTTCCTCGTCCAGTGCATTGAGATCCGAGCCGGCCAGGGTGACCCGGCCGCGACTGGGCAGGTCCAGCCCGGCCAGCAGGCCGAGCAGGGTGGTCTTGCCCGAGCCGGAGGCACCGACGATGGCGATGCTCTCTCCTTCATGGACGGTCATGCCAATGTTGTCCAGTATGTGGACTTCACCCTCCGGGCCACGCGCGGACTTGCCCACGTCATGGGCGGCGATGGCGACGGGCGCGCTGCGGGGGGACAGGCTGTCGATGAGGATTCTCCAATGTACGCAACGAAGGGAAAGGGCCGCGCGGCCCCGATGGTCTGGCTGCTGGCATGGTTGCTGCTGGCGCCGTTGCTGGCCTGTGCCAAAGGTGCCGACACGCGCGCGGCCACGGTGCTGGTGGTCGGCGACAGCCTCAGTGCTGCCCACAATATCCCGGCCGAATCGGGCTGGGTGAACCTGCTTCAGCAGCGGGTTAGACAACAGGTCAAGCCGGCCCCGGTCATCGTCAACGCCAGCATCAGCGGCGAAACCACCGCCGGCGCGCTGACCCGCCTGCCGGCCCTGCTGGCCAGGCACCAGCCTACGGTGGTGGTGATCGAACTGGGCGGCAACGACGCCCTGCGCGGGCTCAGCCCGGCGCAGCTGCGCGGCAACCTGGAGAAGATGATCCTGGCCAGCCGGAAGGCCGGGGCCAAGGTGCTGCTGCTGGGCATCGACGTGCCGCCCAACTACGGGCCGGCCTACCGCCAGCGGCTCAGGCAGGTCTACACCGGGCTGGCCAGCCAGTACTCGCTGGCGCTGCTGCCGTTCCTGCTGGAGGGGGTGGCACTGCAGCCGGCGCTGATGCAGTCCGACGGCCTGCACCCCACCGCCGCCGCCCAGCCGCGGGTGCTGGAGAACGTCTGGCCGCACCTCAAACCCCTGCTCTGACACCGCCGACGAAAACAATGTGAGCGGCTTCACGCCGCGTCCACCGCCGATACGGCATGTTTCACAAAGCTGAAGAAAGAGGGAATCCCATGCGTCAGACAAAGGAGACCTCCGGCCTGGTGCTGGTGGTCGAGGACAACCGCAATATCTCCGAGATGATCGGCGAGTATCTGGAAGGCCGCGGGTTCGAGGTCGATTACGCCCAGGACGGGCTGGACGGCTATCGGCTGGCGGCGGAAAACAGTTATGACGTGGTGGTGCTGGACCTGATGCTGCCGCGCCTGGACGGCATCGAAGTCTGTCGCCGGCTGCGCAATGACGCCCGCAAGTCGACCCCGGTGCTGATGCTGACTGCGCGCGACACGCTGGATGACAAGCTGACCGGGCTGGGCTTTGGCGCCGACGATTACCTGACCAAGCCGTTCGCGATCCAGGAGCTGGAAGCACGCCTGCGTGCCCTGATCCGTCGCGAGCGTCGCCAGGTCGGCTCGGAAGTGCTCAAGGTCGCCGACCTGGTGCTGGACCCGGTGAGCATGCGGGCCACCCGCGCCGGTACCGAACTGCAGCTGTCGCCGATCGGGCTGCGCCTGCTGACCATCCTGATGCGTGAATCGCCGCGTGTGGTCACCCGCCAGGAAATCGAGCGCGAGATCTGGGGCAACGGGCTGCCCGATTCGGACACCCTGCGCAGCCATCTGTACAACCTGCGCAAGATCATCGACAAGCCGTTCGACCGTCCGTTGCTGCACACCGTGCAGAGCGCCGGTTACCGCATCGCCGACATCGCCCAGCCGATGAGCTGACCCCACGCCCCGTGGCAGGCGCATGAGTGGACGGGCCCTGCGGGGCCCGGATCGAGACGACGACCCGGTTCCTGCCGGGTCGTTGTCGTTTTTTGCACGATGGAATCACGGCGCGCTTTCCTATAATCGCCGCGAACCGCTCTGGATCCCGTAATGCCGCACGGTCTGCCGCGCAAGATACGCATCGTCTTCATCCTCCAAGCCGTGCTGGCCAGCCTGGGCATCCTGCTGGGCGCGTGGCTGGTGTCGTTGGTGATCAAGCACAGCCTGGTCAGCAGCGCGCTGCAGGAAGAGGCGGCGTACTACTGGCAACTGCACGAGGCCTCGCCGATGCAGCCGCCGCCCAACACCCAGAACATCCGCGGCTACCTGCTGGAGGCCGGGCGTTCGCCCCTGAGCCTGCCGCCCAACCTGCGCGCGCTGCCGCCGGGCTTCCACGAGCTCAAGGGCGACGACCAGCTGGTGCTGGTGGATGCGCGTGCCGAGGGCCGGCTGTATCTGGTGTTCCTGCGTTCGCGCGCGGAGATGCTGGCGTTCTGGTTCGGGATCGTGCCGGTGCTGCTCACGCTGCTGGCGGTGTACGGGGTGACCTGGATCACCTACCGGGCCTCCAAGCGCCTGGTGTCGCCGGTGAACTGGCTGGCCCGACGGGTATCGCGCTGGAACCCGGGTCATCCGGAGGCGGCCGACCTGGCCCCGGACAAGCTGCCGGCGGACATGCAGGGCGAAACCCGGCAGCTGGCGGCGGCGCTGCATTCGCTGGCCACGCGGGTGACCGCACACGTCGCGCGCGAGCGCAACTTCACCCGCGATGCGAGCCACGAGCTGCGCACGCCGTTGACCGTGATCCGCGTGGCCAGTGACATGGCGCTGGGCGACCAGGAGCTGACGCCGCGGCTGCGGCGCAGCCTGAACCGGATCCAGCGCGCGGGCCGGGACATGGAGGCGGTGATCGACGCGTTCCTGATCCTGGCGCGCGAGGCGGACGTGGAGCCGCAGATCGAGCTGTTCGACGTGAACGAGATCGTGCGTTACGAGGTGGACAACGCGCGCGAGCTGCTGGCGGGGCGGCCGGTGGAGATTTTCCTGCACAGTGCAGGGCCGGTGCAGCTGCACGCCCCGCCACGGGTGCTGCAGGTGGTGGTGAGCAACCTGCTGCGCAATGCCTGCAGCTACACCGACGAGGGGCGCATCGACGTGGATGTGCTGGAGGATCGGGTCGTCGTGCGCGATACCGGGATCGGGATGTCGCCCGAAGCACTGGGGCGGGCCTTCGAGCCGTTCTACCGGGCCGAGCCGACGCGGCCGCAGGGCACGGGGCTGGGGTTGTCGATCGTGCGGCGGCTGTGCGACCGGTTCGGCTGGAAGGTAAGCCTGGGCAGCGAGCTGGGGCAGGGCACGCAGGCGGCGGTGTTGTACCGGTAGGCGCAGCCTCAGGGCAACGGCGGAGGGTTCTGTGTGTCTGCGTGTGTGGGTCGGGCCCTCGACAATAGGCCGGTGCCCGTGGACGGGGCAGCCGCAGCCGAGCATGGCCCGGCGTCACCTGCGTGGGTCCGGGGGCGTTCTTTCGCCGCACACCCGCCTGGCAGGTGCCGACCATCGGTCGGCACGCGCGTCCTCTTCTCACCCACCCCGACCCGGCTCAGGCCAAACCGGTTCCCGCATCTGCTGCCCGCACAAACTCAATCGCACATAACCTTCGGCGCCAACGCCGCCCGCCAGATCGCATACCCCTCCGGCGTCATGTGCAGCATGTCCTCGCGGAACAGCGCCGCGCGCGGCTGCCCATCGCTGCCCAGCATCGGCGTGTAGATGTCCGTGTAGCCGGTGTTCGGCAACCTGGCCAGCGCAGCCTTGATCATCGTGTTGGCCTCGATGATCGCCGGCAGCAGGTTCGCGCGCGACGGGCTGGGCTTGATCGAGATGTACTCCACCGTGGTCTTCGGCAGATCACGGTGCACCCGCGCCACGAAGGCCAGCACGTCGTCGCGCACCTGCTCCGCGCTGCGGCCGCTGGCGAGGTCGTTGTCGCCGGCGTAGAAGAACACCTTGCACGGCGCGTACGGCACCACGATCTGGCCGGCATACCAGGTGCTGTCGCGCACCTCCGAGCCGCCGAAACCCCGGTTGAACACCGGCTGCGCCGGGAAATCGGTGGCCAGGCCCTCCCACATCCGGATCGACGAACTGCCGATGAACTCGATACCACCGCGCGGCGGCGGGCTGGCCGCGTCGGCCTTGGCGAAGGCCGCCATGTCCTGCGCCCAGGCCACGTTGGATACCTGGGCCGGGACCTGCGGCGGGGCCGGCGGGGACAGGGCGGCGGCGGGCAGGGTGGCGCCCAGCGCCAGGGCGAGCAACAGGGGGCGGGTGCAGCGGTAACGCATCGGCAGGCTCCTCGGCATGGCGCCGCATTCGGCGCCCGGATCGGTTCAAACCCCATCATAGAAGCAGCGGGCCGCCCTCGCTTTACCCGCCGTGGCGGTGCCTGCGGCCGGCACCGGCCGCCACTACCACGGCCGGGCCCCGGCCGCCTTCGACGATGCCCCGCCGGGCTTGTGGCAAAATGACGGATTGCCTGCCCATTCAGCCATGCCCATGACCCCTTGCCGCGTGCTGTTCCCCTCGTCCCGGCCCGCCCCGCAGCGCGGAGCGTGCGCCCGTGGCTGATGAAATCGGGCACATGCCGCGCGGCCCCCGCCGCATCTTCAAGGCCGCGGTGTGGTCCTGGCAGGGCCTGCGGGCCGCCTGGCTGCACGAGTCCTCGTTCCGCCTGGAGGTTTACCTGCTCGCCGTGCTGGCCCCGCTCGCGCTGTGGCTGGGCCAGACCCCGGTCGAGCGCGCGCTGATGATCGGCTCGATGCTGCTGGTGCTGGCCATGGAACTGGCCAACTCGGCCATCGAAGCGGTGATCGAACGCTACGGCAGCGAGTTCCACGAGATGGCCGGCCGCGCCAAGGACATGGGCTCGGCGGCGGTGTTCGTGCTGATGATGAATGTCCTGGTGTGCTGGGCCCTGGTCCTGCTGCCGCGCTTTTTCTGAGCTGCCCCCGGCTCATTCCCCCTTGTAAGGATCCACGTCCATGTCCCTTGAGTTGCTGTCCGATCCGAATGTCTGGTTGACCCTGTTCACGCTGAGCGCGCTGGAAATCGTGCTGGGCATCGACAACCTGGTGTTCATCTCCATCGCCGTGAGCAAGCTGCCGGAGGCGCGCCGTCCGTTCGCGCGCAAGCTCGGCATCGCGGTGGCCTGCATCACCCGCATCGCCCTGCTGGTGTCGCTGGCCTACCTGGCGCACATGGAGGCCAACCTGTTCACCGTGGCCGGCATCGGCATTTCCATCCGCGACCTGGTGCTGATCCTCGGCGGCCTGTTCCTGATCATCAAGGGCGGCATGGAAATCCGCGAGCTGATCACCGGCGGCGAAGACGAAGACCCCACCACCACCAAGGCCTCGGCTGTGTTCGGCATGGTGATCCTGCAGATCGCCATCATCGACATCGTGTTCTCGCTGGATTCGGTGATCACCGCCGTCGGCATCGCCGACCACGTGCCGGTCATGGTTGCCGCGATCCTGCTGTCGGTGGCGGTCATGCTGCTGGCGGCCAACCCGCTGGGCCGCTTCATCGATGCCAACCCCACCGTGAAGATGCTGGCGCTGGCCTTCATCCTGCTGATCGGCGCGGTGCTGATCCTCGATGGCCTGGGCGTGCACGTGCCCAAGCCGTACATCTACGCCGCGATGGGCTTCTCGGTGCTGGTGGAATGGCTGAACCTGCTGATGCGCCGCCGCGCCGTGGCGCACCACGTGCCGGGCGCCGGCAACTGGTAACCGGAGGCGGCAGCGCATGCGCGCTGCCGCCCCACGCCCTGCTGCGCAAACCGCGGGCCGCTCTCGCCCTCACCCAGACCCCCGCCGCTTCGCGGCAGCCCCTGACCCAGGGGCGTAGGGGCAAGTGCGGGCCGCGTCTGCGCACGTCGGGTTGACCGCAAACGTGGCATGCTCCGGATCCCTTCCATCGAGATCCGGAGCCGGCCATGCGATCGTTCTCCCGTCTGTTGCTGCTGGCCGTGCTGGCCTCGTTCGCGGTGGGCCCGCTGCGGCTGCCGCCGCTGGACGTGCTGCAGGCGATCGGGGTGAAGTTGGGCCTGGCCGACCCGCTCGCGGTGAGCAGCCGCGACCTGGCCGTGGTGTGGCAGCTGCGCATTCCGCGCGCGCTGCTGGGCGCGATGGTGGGCGCGGCGCTGGCGATGGCCGGTGCCAGCCTGCAGGGCTTGTTCGGCAATCCGCTCGCCGATCCGGGCATCGTCGGCGTCAGCCAGGGGGCGGCGCTGGGTGCGGTGGCGGCGATCGTACTGGGTGCGGCCGGTGCGGCCGGCTGGATCGTGCCGTTGGCCGCGTTTGTCGGCGGTGCGCTGGCCATCAGCCTGACCTACGTGCTGGCGCGGCCGGGCAAGGGCAGTGGCAACGCCACGCTGTTGCTGGTGGGGATCGCAATGGCCGCGTTCTGCTCGGCGCTGATCGGTTTCCTGACCTACATTGCCAGCGAGAGCGAACTGCAGTCGCTGGTGTTCTGGCAGATGGGCTCGCTGGCCCGCGCCAGCTGGAGCGATGTAGCGGCGGTGGCGCCGCTGTTTGCCATCGGCGCGCTGGCGTTGCAGCGCCTGGCCACGCCCTTGGACATGCTGGCACTGGGCGAGCGCCAGGCCCAGCACCTGGGCCTGGACGTGGCGCGCACGCGTCGTCGCCTGGTTGCCTTCAGTGCCTTGCTGGTGGGGGCGGCGGTGGCCTTTGCCGGCTCGGTAGCCTTCGTCGGCCTGGTGGTGCCACACGTGGCGCGCATGCTGGTGGGCCCGGGGCACCGCTGGCTGTTGCCGGTCTCGGGGGTGCTCGGCGCGGTGCTGATCGTGGTCGCCGATACCGCCGCGCGCACGCTGGATCCCCCTGCGGAGATTCCGCTGGGGCTGTTCTCGGCCGCGCTGGGCGCGCCGTTCTTCCTGTGGCTGGTGCTGCAGCAGCGCCGCAAGGAGGCCGCATGAGCGCCTTGCTGAGCCTGCACGGGGTGATCGTGCGTCGCCAGCAGCGCGAGATCCTGCACGGCATCGACCTGGTGTTCATGCCTGGCACGGTCACCGCGCTGGTCGGCCCGAACGGGGCGGGCAAGTCGACGCTGCTGGCGGTGGCCTCCGGCGACCTGCTGGCCGATGCGGGGCAGGTGCTGCTGCAGGGGCGGCCGATGCCGGGCTACAAGGCCGGGCCCTTGGCGCGCGAGCGCGCGGTGATGCCGCAGGAGCACGGTGTGCGCTTTGCCTTCAGCGTGGAGGAAGTGGTGGCCATGGGGCGGCTGCCGCATCCGCCGGACCCGCAGCGCGACCAGGCGCAGGTGGAGCAGGCGATCGCCGCGGCCGAACTGCAGGCGCTGCGCCAGCGCGAGGTGCAGCAGCTGTCCGGCGGGGAGTCGGCGCGCACCACCTTCGCGCGGGTGCTGGCCCAGCAGACGCCGCTGCTGCTGCTCGATGAACCGACCGCCGCGCTCGACCTGCGCCACCAGGAGCGCACCCTGCGCACGGTGCGCGGCCTGGCCGATGCCGGCGCCTGCGTGATCGTGGTGCTGCACGACCTCAACCTGGCGGCCGGGCATGCCGATCGCATCGTGCTGTTGGAGCAGGGGCGGGTGGCCGCCGATGGCACGCCCGCCGACGTGCTGACCGAGGCCAACCTGGGCCGCGTCTACCAGCAGCCGGTCATCGTGCTGGAACACCCGCAACGGGGCGTGCCGCTGGTGGTGGTGGCCGACCCGGAGTGACGCCGCAGGACGCCTGCGGCGGCACCAGCAGCCGGCCAGCGGTCGGCTCTACCGACCGGTTACCAGCCCCATCGCGCGGTTGCCGTGACCGTGCGGCCGCTGCCGTAGTAGCACGACGACACGCCGGTGCAGGTGGAGACGAAACGCTTGTCGGCCAGGTTGCTGGCGTTGAGCGCGAGCTGCACGGTGGTGGCGCCGATCCGGCCCAGGTCGTAGCGGATCGCCGCATCGAACAGGGTGTAGGCGGGAATGCGATAGAGATTGGCGCTGTCGCCGTAGCTCACGCCGTTGTAGCGGGCCCCTGCGGCCAGGCTCAGGCCCTGCAGGGCGCCGCCCTGGAAGGTGTAGTCGGCCCAGAACGAGGCGCTGTAGTCGGGCACCATGGCCAGTTCCTTGCCCTTGTACGGTGCCGAGCGGGTCATCGTTGAATCCATCCGCGAGGCGGCGCCGATCAGGCTGAAGCCTTCGATCGGGGTGATCCGGCCTTCGAGCTCGATGCCGCGTACACGCCCTTCGTCGCCCTGGATCGAGCAGGTGGCCGTGCCGGTGGCGCCGCAGTTGCGGTGGCTGGCGATCGGATCGTCGACGATCATGTTCTGCTGGCGCAGGTCGTACACCGCCAACGTCACCAACCCGTCCACCGAGGCCGGCTGGTACTTCAGGCCGGCTTCCCACTGCGAGCCGGTGACCGGCTCGAAGGCGGTATGGGTGAAGCTGTCCAGTGGTGACTTGGTCGAGGGCTGGAACGATTCGGCGTAGCTCACATAGGGAGTGAGCCCGTTGTCGAACACGTACAGCACGCCGGCGCGGCCGGTGAACGCCTCGCTCTTGATCACGTTGCGACCGCCCGGGGTGGAAATGCCGGTGGCGATGTTGCGGTTGGCGCTGCTGCTGTCGTCCTTGGTCCAGTCATAGCGGCCGCCCAGCGTGAGCCGCCAGTTGCCGAGCGCCATCTGGTCCTGCAGGTACACCCCGCTCTGCCGGTTGACGCCGGCGGTGGGGGTCTCGGTGCTCACGGTGGGCACGTAGGTGGAATACACCGGGTTGAAGATGTCGATCGGGCGCGGGCTGCTCATCGCGCTGCGCACGCCTTCCCAATCGGCACGCTGCCAGTCCCAGCCCAGCAGGACGGTGTGGTCGACCGCGCCGGTGGCAAAGCGTGCCTGCAGGCGGGTATCGAAGGTGTCGCCATCGGAATCGCCGGTACCCATCACGCCGCGGCGGTTCTGGGTACGGCCATCGGCGTTGAGCGCGCCGAAGGTGACCACGCCGCGATAGAGCGAATCCACATGCGTGCGGCGCGCGCTCTGGGTGAGGGTGAGGTGGTCGTTGAACGCGTGTTCGAACATCCAGCCGGCCGTCCACAGGGTACGGTCGAAGGTATTCCAGCCGGGCTCGCCGATGAAGGTGCTGTTCTTCATGTGGCCGTAGCGGGTGGGGGTGAGCGTGCCGGCGGCGGGCAGGAACTGGTAGGTGGAGCCGCCGTCGTCCTTCTGGTACATGCCGAGCAGGGTCAGGCGGGTGCGCTCGGCGATCTGCCAGGTGTAGCTGGGCGCCAGGAACCAGTGCTTCTGTTCGGTGTGCTGGATCTGGGTATCGCCATCGCGGTACAGCCCGACCAGCCGGAACAGGTGGTCATTGCCGGCGGTGCCGGTGCCCGCGTCGAAGGCGGCGCTGTACTGGCCATTGGCATCCACGCCCAGGCGCAGCTGCTGCGCCTGCGCCGGCGCGGGGGTCTTGCTGACCTGGTTGACCATGCCGCCCGGGGCGATCTGCCCGTACATCACCGCCGAAGGTCCCTTGAGCACTTCCACCCGCTCCAGGTTCCAGCTGTCGAACATGCTGCGGTTCCACTGGCTGCCCTGCGGGGCGCGCATGCCATCGAGGGTGACGTTGTTGGACCAGCTGCCGGCATCGAAGCCGCGGATGCGGAAGTCGTCCACGCGGTTGTCGATGCCGCTGCTTTCCAGGCTCACGCCGGCCACATAGCGCATGGCATCGTTGAGCGACTGCACGCCACGGGCATCCAGCTCGGCGCGTTCGATCACCGACACCGACTGTGGGGTTTCGGCAATGCTGGTGCTGGTCTTGGTGGCGCCGCTGGTGCTGTTGGCGGCGCGGTAGGCGTTGACCTGCACCGCATCCAGCGCGGTTGCCTGCTGGGCGAGGGCGTCGAAGGCGAGCGTGCTGGCGGCCAGGGTGCAGGCCAGGGACAGCGCGGTGCGGCGCAGCCTGGAGGGGAGGGGGGCAGGAGAATGCATGGCGACTCGGGACGGATGGGGGCGAAGTGCCTGGCCGGTGGCGATGCGCAGTGCTGCGGACCTCGATTCCCGTCCAGGCAGGAAGGAATCTGCACGTCATTTTAACGGGTTGGCCGACGGATGCAATTGCAACCCATTCGCATATGAACGGTTGCGACATCGGGTCGCAGCACGCCCCGGTGTCGATCCACCCACGTATCATGCGCGGCCCTGTTCGACGTCGATCTCGATCGGCACGCTCCCGCAAAGGACTGATCGCATGACCTCCACGCCCACCCGCATCGCACTGGCCACCTCGCTCCTCGCTCTTGCCAGCGGCACCCAGGCAGCTGCCTTGCGCACGGTATCGCTGAGCGAGGCCAGCGAAGCGGCCGCCAGCATCGATGTGCAGCATCTGCCCGAGGCCGGCGCGCCAATCTCGCGCATGCAGACGCAGCACTTCGCCAACGGTGACCAGATGACGACCTGGGCAGACGGTGGCGTGTTGATGGTGTGCCGCAAGGTGGGCTACCTCAAGGTGCCTGCCGACAAGCCGGAAGTGGCCACCCTGCCGCTGGAGCAGCGCCAGATGCTGGTGTACGCGGCGATGATGGGCAGCATCGGCGGGGTCGTGCAGGTGATGCAATGGACCGGCGAGAACGTGGAGGTTGCCGATGACGGCAGCGTCACCACGCACAACGCCGAGTCGTCCTGGGCCTACGGCGTGCAGCGCGCCGAGGTGACCACCCAGCGCATGCCCGACGGCGCCTTGCGGGTGCGCGCGCACACGACCGCCACGGTGGAATCCACGCCGCGCTCCGGTCCCGACGCCAGCTTCAGCACCGATGCCGACCGCGACGCACGCATGGCCGAACTTCCGGCCGTGGGCAGCTGGATGGAGGTGCTGATCGGCACCCAGCCAAAGGCGGCGCGCATCGATCCGGCGTTCTCCCTCACCGGATGGGTGTCCTCCGGCGAAGGCCATGCAGCCACGGTGGGCGAGGCGCGGGCAGCGGCGGGCTGCAAGGACTGAGGGCGTCGCGTCATTGTTCCGCTGTTGCTGATTCACATGCGCTGCGGTCGGCAGTGTTCTGCCGGTGTTGTTAAAAAGCCCTTGCCGATGGCTTGCACAGGTCTACAATGGCGCCATTCCTACCAGGCCACCCCGATGCGTTCGCAGCCGCTCCTGACGTTTTTTACCCAGACCCGCGCAAGCGTGGTACGGGCGCGTCTGCCCTGCGGCTCCTCCGGCGGCTGATCGATTTCCGATCCCCCTGAACGACCCAGACAGAGCGCCCACCCGGGCGCTCTTTTCGTTTCCGTGTTTCGTTTCCTTCCCTGTTGCACATCCCATCCAAGGAGAACGTGCCATGCACCAGATCGCCGAGCCCCAAACCTGGCCGCACGCCCGTTAGCCAACGGCGGCGTGCGGCTCCCCGATGTTGGCGATGCGAGTACCCACCATGAACACCCACACCCATACCCTTTCCCACTGGCGCAACCTGGGCATCATCGCCCACATCGACGCCGGCAAGACCACGCTCACCGAACGACTGCTGTGGAAGACCGGCGAGATCCGTCGTGTCGGCGAAGTCCATGACGGCGCGGCCACCACCGATTTCTCGGCGATCGAGCGCGAGCGCGGCATCACCATCGGTGCGGCGGCCGTGCAGGCGCATTGGGCGCCGCGCGGCGGCCAGGACCACCGCCTGACGCTGATCGATACCCCCGGGCACATCGACTTCGCCATTGAAGTGGAGCGCTCGCTGCGTGTGCTCGACGGCGCGGTCGCGGTGTTCTCCGCGGTCGACGGTGTACAGCCGCAGTCCGAGACGGTCTGGCACCAGGCGCGTCGCCACGGCGTACCGCTGATCGCCTACGTCAACAAGATGGATCGCATCGGCGCCTCCTTCGAGGGTGTGCTGGCGCAGCTGCAGGACAAGCTGCAGGCGCGTCCGTGGGCGATCGGCTGGCCATTGGGCGATGAGAACCACTTCCACGGCTGGGTCGATTTCATCGGCCGGCAGCGCGTGGCGTGGGACGAGGCCGGCAACTCGACCCGCAGCGACTGGACTGCGGACGAGCACGCGCAGTGGGCGCCGCATCGCCTGCGCCTGATCGAAGCGGTGGCC
Source organism: Stenotrophomonas maltophilia (assembly GCA_002435595.1). Lineage (GTDB taxonomy): Bacteria > Pseudomonadota > Gammaproteobacteria > Xanthomonadales > Xanthomonadaceae > Stenotrophomonas > Stenotrophomonas maltophilia_AC. The sequence goes on along the minus strand of DJBL01000023.1, from coordinate 127,928 downwards.
AACCACGACGAGCCGCTGGCCGACGCCTGGCTGGCCGGTGACGCCGTGGACGAGGCGCTGCTGCGCGCCGCGCTGCGCCGGGCCACGCTGGCCGGTGCCGGGGTGCCGGTGCTGGCCGGGGCCGCGTTCAAGAGCAAGGGCATCGACACCCTGCTGGATGCGATCGTGGATTTCCTGCCGTCGCCGCTGGACCGACCTGCCGTGGTCGCCATGCGCGGTGAGCAGGAGGTGGTGTTGCCGCCCGATCCGGACGGACCGCTGGCTGCGCTGCTGTTCAAGATCACGCACCAGAGCCATGCCGCGTTGAGTTTCGTGCGGCTGTACTCGGGGCGCTTGAAAGTGGGCGACCAGGTGGCCAGCTCGCAGCACGCGCAAGGCCGTCGGATCAGCCGGCTGGTGCGGGTGCAGGCCGACCAGACCCACGACATCACCGAGGCGGTGGCCGGTGACATCGTGGCGGTGATCGGCTGGAAGGATGCGGTGAGCGGTGAAACGCTCAGCGCGCCGTCTGCGCCGCTGCTGCTCGATACCATCCATGCCCAGCACGCGGTGCTGGCGTGGCGGTTGAACGCGGACAAGGCGTCCGACCTGATCCGGATGAGCCAGGGCCTGTCGAGCCTGGCCCAGGAAGATCCCTCGTTCCGTGTCGAGTCCGATGCGGTGACCGGGGAGACCCTGATCTGGGGCATGGGCGAGCTGCACCTGGAGGTGATGGTCGAGCGCCTGCGCAGTGAGTGGAACGTGCCGGTGAAGGTCGGCGCGCCGCGCGTTGCCTACCAGGAAACACCGGCACGGGCGGTGCAGGGCGTGGAGGGGAAGGTGGCCAAGCAGACCGGCGGCCAGGGCCAGTTCGCCCGGGTGCTGATCGAGGTGGCCCCGACCGGCGATGGTGCGGTGCGCTTCATCGACCGTACGGTCGGCGGGGTGATCCCCAAGTCGTTCGTGGCGGCGGTGGAAAAGGGCGTGCGCGCGGCGCTGGAAGAAGGTCCGCGCGGGCATCCGGTGGTCGGAATCGAGATCACCCTGACCGACGGCCAGACCCACGCCAAGGACTCCTCGGACATGGCGTTCCATCGCGCCGGCAGCGAGGCGGTGAAGGCGGCGCTGGCCACGACCGGCACGCGGCTGCTGGAGCCGGTGATGGAGGTGGCCATCCATGCCCCGTCGGGCAATGTCGGCGACGTGGTGGGTGATCTCAACCGCCGGCAGGGGCGCGTGGCCTCGATCGAGGACCACGGTGCCCAGGTAGAGGTGCTCGGGTATGCGCCGCTGGCGCGGCTGGCCGGCTACACCACCGCGCTGCGCTCGCTGACCCAGGGGCGTGCGTCCAGCGACATGCGCTTCAACGGCTACGAGGAAGTGCAGGCCGCGTGACGCGCCGGTAGCTGCCAACCATTGGTGGTGCATGTGGGGGCCGGGCAACCGGCCCCCTTTTTTTCTGCAGCGGGATGTGCCGCGCCTGACCCGGGGTCAGGGGATGGGCAGATTTCGTATTAGTTGTATGGGGATTGCGCGCGGCCATCGCCAGAATGCGCCGCACCGGGAGGTCGGGCGCGACATGCGTCCTGCCCGCTCGCCTCCTCACCCCGCGCCCCGCGCTGCGCGCCCCATTCTGGATCCCATCCGCATGAACGTCCTTACCCTGCGTGTCCACACGCTATGCCTCGCCGTGAGCGCCGCCCTGGCCCCGTTGCCCGTGCTGGCTGCCGAAACCGTGATCATCCGTGATGCGCAGGTGGACCTGATCCAGCCCTCCACGTATGACCACGCCGAGGTCTATGACAGCATCGTGAGCAACGGCGAGTCCCGGACCGGATCGGCGGTGAGCATCGACCGCGGCAACCTGTGGATGGAGCGCACCCGGGTGCTCAGCACCGGTGATGGCATGTCCGCGCTGTCCTATTACGGGGGCGAGTACCGCAACAACGGCGTGACCTACGATGCGGTGATCGAAGGCTCCGATTTCACCACCCGCGGCGAGCGTGCCTTCGGCCTGCTGTTTGGGTCGACCACCTTCGACAGCCGCACCGGCATGCTGGACAGGGTCGGCCGGATCACCGTGCGCGACAGTTCGGTCAGCACCGCCGGCAGCGAGGCGCACGGGATGGCGGTGGCCGGCGTCAACACCGTGGATTTCATCGGTTCCCGCGTCGCCACCAGCGGTCGCGGCGCGCATGGCGCCGCGATGATGGGCGGCACACTCGCCTTGCAGGATTCGACCGTGGAGACCCGCGGTGACGGCGCCCACGGCGTGTATGCACGATCGATGCGCTGGAGCATCACCGGTCACCCGCCGTTCGCCTACCGTGCCGACCTGACGCTGGTCGATTCCAGCATCTCCACCCACGGCGTGGGCAGCGTCGGCATCCTCGCCGGCTACCAGGACGGCGGCGTGGCGGAGGGCATCGGTGCCGATGTGCGCCTGGACAACGCCCACGTCCGCTCCAGCCAGGGTCATGCCGTGCAGTTCCTGCGCGGCAAGGAGAACACCCTCCGCCTGGCCAGGGGCAGCATCATCGATGGCGGTGACGCGGTGCTGTTGGCGGGCCAGGCCGACAGCGTCGCCCGGGTGCTTGCCGCCGATTCGCTTCTGGTCGGCCGTGGTGCCCAGGCCCTGGTGGCCGATCAGGGCGCCGAGCTGCAGCTGGACCTGGCGCGCAGCGAGGTACGGGTCGGGCTGGGACAAGGCCTGGCACATGCCCGCCAGGACAGCCGCATCGCGATCCGGGCGGTGGGTTCGCGGCTGGCGGGGCATGTACAGGTCGATGCCGATGCCACCCTGAGCGTGGATCTGGACGGCAGCGACTGGAATGCCCGCGGAGACTCCCGGCTGGATCAGCTCGGCCTGCGCAATCGCAGCACGCTGGTGCTCGGCGCCGGCAGCGTCGGTGATCGCATGATCGTGCGCGGGGATCTCGCCATCGACGACAGCACGCTGGTGTTCGACAGTGCGCTGGGCGACGAGACCTCGCTGACCGATCATCTGTGGGTGCAGGGGAGCACGGCCGGGCATGGCGCGATCCGGGTCAACAACCTGGGCGGCCGAGGAGGGCGGACCGAGGACGGCATCCAGCTGATCCAGGTGGACGGCGTGTCCGCCGCCACCTTCCAGCTCGCCGGCCGGGCCGTGGGCGGGCGCTACGAGTACTTCCTGTTCCAGGGCAGCAGCAGCGATCCGGCCAATGGCCATTGGTACCTGCGCTCGGCGCTGCAGCCGGAGGTGGTGGACCCCTGTGCCGCCGATCCGGCAGCGCCCGGATGCGGGGCGCCGACCCCCGACCCCGAGCCGGAAACGCCCGCTGAGCCCAGGCCGGTACTGCGCCCCGAAGCCGGCAGCTACCTGGCCAATCAGCGCGCGGCGCTGCAGATGTTCGGCCTCCAGGCGCAGGAGCGCCATGCCGCAGGCGCCGGAGACGGCCTGGGCGGGTGGGCGGTAGTCGCCGGCAGCACGGCGCGTCATGGTGCGGTGGCCGACCAGCTGCGCGTGCGCGGCGAGACCACCTCGCTGCACATCGGTACCGACCTGCTCGCCTGGGGGCAGGACACGCGCGGTGCAGTGGGCGTGCTGCTGGGCAGTGGCAAGGCGAACAGCACCAGTCGTTCACGACTTACCGGTTACCGCGCCGGTGGCAAGGTCGATGGCAAGGTCGTCGGCGTCTACGGGCAATGGCGGCAGCGCGCCGACGGTGATCGTGGCCTGTATGTGGACGGGACGCTGCAGCACGCGCGCTTCGGCAACAGCGTCCAGGGCGATGGCCTGGACACCGAGCGCTACGACAGTCGCAGCACCTCGGCAGCAGTTGAGGCCGGCTACGCGTTTACGCTGCTGCACAGCGCCCGCCGCGCAGTGTATGTACAGCCGCAGGCGCAGCTGCGTTACAGCCGGTTCGATGCGGACGCACACACCGAGCGCAACGGCACCCTGATCGACGGGGCAGGCGCGGACGGGCTCGGTGGCCGGGCGGGCGTGCGCGTGTTCGGGCACGCCAACGCCACGGGGGGTACCCGCGTGCAGCCCTACCTGGCGGCGAACTGGATCCGCGAGAGCCACCGCCACGGGTTGCGCCTGGACGGCGAGCGGGTGACCGGGGGGGTGCCACGGGATCGCCATGAAATCGCCGCCGGCGTGCAGGTGCACCTGGGCGCGCGCTGGCGTGCATGGGGCGACCTGGGCTGGCAGCGCGGCAACGGCGGCTATCGCCAGGCCAACGCGGCGTTGGGGCTGCGCAGGACCTGGTAAACGGCGGCGGCGGGAGAGGGAACACGTGGCGGTACCGCCGTCGCACGCCGAGCGGTGGAAGCGCTTCCTGGGATCAGGCGGTGCTCACCGGGCAGAAGAACACCCACTCGGGATCGCCTTCATCCAGGTTGTCGATGTGCCCGCTGCGCTGGAACCCGGCCCGCAGCAGCACCGTCTGCATGGCCGTATTGGAGCGGTTGGTGGAGGTGAAAAGCTTGGGGCGCGCGCAGATCGAGCGCAGGTGATCGACCAGCTGGCGCGCCAGGCCCCGCTGCCGATCACCGGGCGCGACCATCAGCATCTCGATGAATCCACAGTTGAAGAACTGGTGATGCAGTACGCCGTAGGCGGCTGCGCGCCCGTCCACGAACAGCACATGGCAGGTGCCGGCCTGCACCCATGCCCGGATCTGCGCCGCGCGTCCGGGGTCGTGCCCGGCCACGCTGTCGAGGGCCACCAGGGCCTGTACGTCCCCGGGCGTCGCTGGATGAATGTCGATCACGCGTTGCTGTCCTCCCTGATTGCCCGATGCCAGCGGCCACCTTGCCCATTCTGGCCGGCGCGGACACCGTCGGGCCAGGCCAGGCCGTCTGCATTTACACTACACGGCTGGGGCCTGCGCATTCGTGCAGGCCCGTTCCCCGACTTCTGGAGCCTTCAATGACCACCGCGCATTTCTACCCGATCGGCACCCCCGGCCAGCCGTGGGGCGACGCCGAACGCGCGCAGTGGCGGGCGGCCCAGCAACGCCAGCGCAGTTACCAGGACGACGTGGTGGCCGCGCTGGAGCGGCTCGGCGAGCGATTCGACGTGGTCCAATACGGCCGCCTGGATTACGCGCCCGATCATTATCCGCTGTTTGCGGTGGTGAACCAGGCATGGGACCCGGCGCTGCCGACCGCGCTGGTCACCGGTGGCGTCCACGGCTATGAAACCAGCGGCGTGCATGGCGCGCTGCAGTTTCTGGACGAGCGCGCCGAGGCCTACGCCGGCCGCATCAACCTGATCGTGGCCCCGTGCGTGAGCCCCTGGGGCTACGAGCGGATCCAGCGCTGGAATCCCGACGCGATCGATCCCAACCGGAGTTTCCGCGAAGGTGGGCTGATCGAGGAGGCGCGTGCGCTGATGCAGTGGGTGGCGGCACGCGCGGACACCCTGCTGGTGCACCTTGACCTGCACGAAACCACCAACAGCGACCTGACCGAGTTCGATCCGGCGCGCTGTTCGCGCGACGGCAAGCAGGTCGAGCCGGAGATCATTCCCGATGGCTTTTATGTGATTGGCAACAGCGAGGATCCGCAGCCGGCCTTCCAGCAGGCACTCATCGCGGCGGTGGAGAAGGTCACCCATATCGCACCGGCCGACGCCAAGGGCGAGCTGATCGGCATGCCGCTGCAGTCCAACGGCGTGGTATGGGGTGAGTCGCGCTCGATCGGCGCCTGCGCCGGGTTCACCGATGCGCGCTATGCCACCACCACCGAGGTCTATCCGGACAGCCCGCGCACCCACCCGCAGGAATGCAACGATGCGCAGGTGGCGGCGGTGTGCGCCGGCCTGGATTTCGCACTGGCCCAGCGCTGATCACGGCCATGTCCTTGCCGGGTACGCCCAACCCCGCAGCCGCCGATGACGGCGATGCGCTGCATTTCTGCAGCACCTGCGCGTTTTCCGACGCGTGCATGTCCCAGGGCTATGACAAGGCCGCGCTGGCCGAGCTGCATGTGCTGGTCGACCATGTGGGGCCATTCCACGCCGGTGAAACCATCTTCCGGGTCGGCGATGCCTTCGAGGCGATCGCCGCGGTGCGCGGCGGCATGGTCAAGACGTTCGTCGAGGACAGCCAGGGCAACGAGCAGGTGCTTGGCTTCAGCCTGCCCGGCGAGGTCATCGGCCTCAACGCGATCCACGGTGCCCGCTACCCCTGCAACGCCGTCGCGCTGGACACGGTGTATCTGTGCCGCTTCTCCTTCCCGAAGATGAGCGTGCTGGCCACGCGCATGCCGGGGCTGCAGGCCAAGTTGTTCAGCCTGCTCAGCGCGGAGATCGGCAAGGTGGCGCTGCTGGCGGCCAACCACCGCACCGAGGAGCGCATGGCCGCGTTCCTGCAGGACCTTTCCGAACGTTACGCACGGCGCGGCTTCTCGCCGGTGCGCTTCAAGCTGAGCATGACCCGGGTGGAGATCGCCAACTACCTGCGCATGGCCCCGGAAACCGCCAGCCGGGTGCTGCGGCGGCTCAGCGACGATGGCGTGATTGCGGTGAACCAGCGCGAGATGCAGGTGCTGCAGCCGGCCCGGCTGGCGGCATTGGCGGCCGCAGCCGAGGGCGCCGGCCCGGCGGGCTGAGTGCGTCGCGGGCGGCCGCTGGACGGGGCCCGCTGCCTTCTGCAACGCTCAGTACAGCTCCGCGTGCAGCCGGCCGGCATTGCGCAGCCCGTCCCAGCCGCTGTCCTGGCCATCGCTGGATGGCAGGATCTGGTTGATCGCCTGCTGTACCGCACCGCCCAGGTGCTGCTTGTTGCCGCACAGGTACAGGTGCGCGCCACGGTGCAGCAACCCGCCCACCGCCTCGGCCTGGTCCAGCAGTGCGTGCTGCACGTAGTACTTGTCCGCGCCATCGCGCGAAAACGCGGTATGCAACGCCTGCAGCCGGCCCTGGGCGTGCCAGTCCTCCAGCTGCGTGCGATACAGATAATCGTGCGCGCGCTGCTTCTCGCCAAACACCAGGTGCACCTCGCGCTGCTGCCCGGCAGCGTCCAGCTCGCGCAGCAGGCCCATCAACGGTGCGATACCCGTGCCGGTGCCCACCAGCAGCAGCGGCGCCTGCGGGTCGGTGGGCAGGTGGAAGCCGGGGTTGGAGCGGCAATACACCTGCGCACTGTCGTCGCCGCCCAACAGCCAGCCGGTGGCGGTGCCGCGACGCTCGCGGCCGCCGCGCATGTAGCGCACTTCGCGCACGCACAAGGCGGCCTGCTCGTTGCCAGCCGCCGAGGCGATCGAATAGGCGCGGGGCAGGCAGGGCGACAACAGTGACGGCAGCCGCGCCAGTGGCACGCTGTCGGGCGTGGCATGGTCGGCCAGCACGTCCAGCAGGTCCGCCCCATGCAGGTAGGCCTCCAGCGCGGCGCGCTGGCTGGTCTTGAGCAGGCCCTTCAACGCGTCGCTGCCGCCCAGTCGGGCCAGCTCACGCAACACGCCCTTGCCGAGCAGGCGCAGTTCCTTGTGGCGCAGCTGTTCGATGGCGTCGTCCTGGCCATACCAGTGCGCCAGCGCCTGCAGCAACGCCGGATCGTTGGGCGCCACCACGTGCAGGGTGTCGCCGGCGCGGTAGGCGATGCCGCTGCCGCGCAGGTCCAGGCCCAGGTGCCAGGCGCCCGGGTCGCGGGCGTTGAGACGGCGGCGCTCGCAGATGGGCGCGTGGAAGGCGTTGTCCTCGGCATACGCGGTGACCTGCAGGCGCAGGTCGCGCCCGGCCTCGGGGTGGCCGTTCAGGACCTGGCCGACCACCGGCGCCCAGCGGTCGAAGAACTGCGCATAGCCGCCATCGGCATCCACCCGGTGCAGGATCGGCTGCGCCTGGCGCTCTGCCAGCAACGCGTGCAGCGCCTTGGTAAAGCCACAGAAGCGCGGATAGCCGGTGTCACCCAGGCCGAACACCGCATAGCGCAGCCCGGGCAGGGCAGGGCTCTGTCGCAGCGCCTCGGCGAAACGCTCGGCGTTGGCCGGTGGCTCGCCGTCGCCGAACGAGCTGGACAGCGCCAGCAGTACGTCGCCGTGGCCCAGCGAGGCCACGTCGATGTCGTTGAAGGCCAGCACCTGCGGGGCGTGGCGCTGCAGGGCCGGGAACGCGCCCAGGCGGTGGGCCAGGGCGCGCGCGTTGCCGGATTCGGAGCCGTACCCGACCAGCACGCGTTGGATCGGCGCGGCGGCGCTCATCAGGCGGCCGCGTAGAAGTCGTCAAACTTCTCCTTGCTGAACTCCACCGCGTCGAAGTTGCTCATCAGGTCGTTCACCACGCGGCGGATGCTGATGTAGGCGGTGATGTTGCCCGCGGCGTCGAATAGCGGCTGCACGGTGGTGTCCACTACGTAAAGGGCGCCGCCCTTGCCCAGGTTGGGCACGATCCCGGTCCAGCTCCTGCCGGCCTTGATGGTGTCCCACATGTCCTTGTAGACCGCCTTGGGCACGTCGGGGTGGCGCACGATGCTGTGCGGCTGGCCGATCAGCTCTTCGCGCTGGAAGCCGGTGAGCGTGCAGAACAGGTCATTGGCATAGGTGATGTTGCCCTGCAGGTCGGTGGTGGAGATCACCATGACGTTCTGCAGGGCGTTCAACAGCTGGGCGTTGTCGGGGGCGTAGCTCATGGCCGGATCCTTGTGGTGGGAGGTTGCGTGTCCCGTACAGGATCGGCGCGCCGCGCCGGGGCGACCATGACAAAGATCAAGCGGGTCGGCGCGGGGGCTGCGACATGTCGTCGCAGCGCAAACGCAGGCGGCGCGGGAATCGCTTCCCGCGCGGCCGGTTGCAACCGCGTGGTGGTGCGTTACAGGATGTCGCCGTACGCGCAGCCCACGGTGACCCAGCCCGGCGAATAGCTCAGGTCCACCAGCACGCGCGCGTTGCGGTTGCCGCTGAGCGCCTTGCGGTAGTCCATGCCTTTCCAGCCGTAGGTCTCTTCCATGGCGGCCTGGTCCGGACGCGGGGTCATGCCGCCGATGCGGTCCACGATGGCCTTGCCGCGGGTCATTTCCTGGCCAGGCGTGACCCTGAAGGCCAGCAGCATCTCGGTGGTGCTGGACAGGTGCACCAGATCGGAGCGTTCGCCCCACGCGGTGATCGGCGCGTCGCTCTTCCACAGGCTCAGCGCGGCATCGCCGGACACGTCCGAGCCGGCATGGGCGAAGTCGGTGATCTCCTCGGCGTTGATCCGGTCGGTGAACGCGGCGACGTCGTCGGCGCTGAGCTTGCACTCGATCAGGCGCGAGAGCGTGGCGGCGGTGCTGTCCTGGGCGCTGGCGGCCGCCGGCGCGAGCAGGCCGAGCAGGGCGCACAGGGTGGTGGTCTTGATGGACATGGAGCCTCGTTGGGAGTCGTGCTGAAGGGGCGTTGCCGGGCGCACGTTCCGTGTGAGCACGTCGCACCGGCGTGCGGATTCTGCACGATCACCACGACGTTTTGCATACAGATGTGAAGATTGTGTAAGCGCTGTGTTTTTCCATCTGTAGTAACATGACGCGCTTGATCATTGTCTCGGGCCGTTGCCCGTCTCTCGGTCATCCATCCTGCAGCGCCGTGGAGTTCCACGCGGCCGTCCGGGATCGCCTGTTGCCACCCCTTCTTCGCGCATCGTGCCGCGTTCTTCCGGAGGCGGTTGTTTTTCGTGCCGTGCGCGGAACCTCAGGCGTGGTGATGGCCATGCTTCCAGGAGAAAGCAGAATGCAGGACCTGCATGCCGCACACGCCCATTTCGGCTGGTTCAAACGCCGCCGCCACGTCCAGGTGGATGAAGTCACCGTCGTCGATCGGCCGATGCTCAAGAAGGCGGTCGGTGCGGCTGCGCTCGGCAACGCGATGGAGTGGTTCGATTTCGGCGTGTACGGTTACATCGCGGTCACCCTGGGCCAGGTGTTCTTCCCGGCCAGCAACCCCACCGCGCAGCTGATCGCCACCTTTGCCACCTTCACCGTGGCCTTCCTGGTGCGCCCGCTGGGCGGCCTGGTCTTCGGGCCGCTGGGCGACAAGTACGGCCGCCAGAAGGTGCTGGCCTTCACCATGATCCTGATGGCGCTGGGCACCTTCAGCATCGGTCTGATTCCGTCCTACGAGCGCATCGGCCTGTGGGCACCGGCGTTGCTGCTGCTGGCGCGGCTGGTGCAGGGCTTTTCCACCGGCGGTGAGTATGGCGGGGCGGCCACCTTCATCGCCGAGTACTCCACCGATCGCAACCGCGGGCTGATGGGCAGCTGGCTGGAGTTCGGCACGCTGGGCGGCTACATCGCCGGTGCCGGCACCGTGACCGCACTGCACATGGCGCTGAGCAGTACGCAGATGCTGGACTGGGGCTGGCGCATTCCGTTCCTGGTGGCCGGTCCGCTGGGTCTGCTGGGCCTGTACATGCGCATGAAGCTGGAAGAAACCCCGGCGTTCCGCGCCTATGCCGAAGAGGCCGACAAGCGCGACCACGAGCGCCCGGGCATCGGCGCGCTGTTCCGCGTGCACTGGCCGCAGCTGCTCAAGTGCGTGGGCCTGGTGCTGGTGTTCAACGTCACCGACTACATGCTGCTGACCTACATGCCCAGCTACCTGAGCGTCACCATGGGCTATGCCGAGAGCAAAGGCCTGCTGCTGATCATCATCGTGATGCTGGTGATGATGCCGCTCAACGTGCTCGGCGGTGTGTTCAGCGACAAGCTCGGCCGTCGGCCGATGATCATCGGCGCCTGTATCGCCCTGTTCGCGCTCGCCATCCCATGCCTGAAGCTGATCGGCACCGGCAACGACTGGCTGATCTTCCTGGGACTGATGCTGCTGGGCCTGGCGCTGGTGTGTTTCACCAGTTCGATGCCATCCACGCTGCCGGCCCTGTTCTACACCCCGGTGCGCTACAGCGCGCTGTCGATCGCCTTCAATGTGTCGGTGTCGCTGTTCGGCGGCACTACGCCGCTGATCACCGCGTGGCTGGTCGAGCGTACCGGCGACCCGCTGGTGCCGGCGTACTACCTGATGGGCGCGGCGGTGATCGGCGTCATCACCATGCTGTTCGTCAACGAAACCGCGCGGCTGCCGCTGCGTGGCTCGCCCCCGGCGGTGGCCAGCGAAGCCGAGGCCCGTGCGCTGCTGCGCAGCGACGCCCCGATGACGGTGGACAACGCGCAGCCGACGTTGCCCGAGGCGGCGATCCCCGACGACGCGCGCCCGGCCTGATCCAGGCCGGTGGCGCCGGCCGCTGGTCGACGCTCGCTCCCTGCCCGCCGCGGTCCAGCGGCGGGCAGGGCCATCTGCGCACTGCAACATGCCACCGCCCGGCACCGGTGCTAGGATCGGGTTCACCTTGAATCGATCTAAATCCAGACGCCATGACGAAAACGGGGACGCTGCGGTGGTGGGGGCTCGCGGTTGGAGCAATGTTGGCGGCCGGGGCTGCCGGCGCTGCGCCGGCGGGTGCGGGAGAACGTGCCTACGCGGCCGTCGATCCGTTCATCGGTACGGGCGGGGAAGGGCACACCTATCCCGGCGCCACGGTGCCGTTCGGCATGGTCCAGCTCAGCCCGGACACCCGCATCCAGCCGCGTGACAAGGCCTATGGCTGGGCGGCCGGCTACCGCCATGACGACAGCAGCATCGTCGGCTTCTCGCACACGCATTTCTCCGGCAGCGGCCATTCCGACCTGGGCGACGTGCTGCTGATGCCGGTGCGCACCGATGCCAGCCTGGAGCGTGGCGACCCGGACAAGCCGGGCAGCGGCTACACCTCGCGCTTCCGCCACGCTGGCGAGCGCGCCGAACCGGGCTACTACGCGGTCACCCTGGATGATCCCAAGGTGCGCGCCGAGCTGACCACCAGCACCCGTGTCGGCGTGCACCGCTATACCTATCCGGCCAACCAGCCGGCGCGCGTGCTGCTGGACCTGCGCACCAGCCTCTACGATTACCCCGGCAAGATCATGTGGTCGCGCCTGCGCGCCCGTGAGGACGGCACCATCACCGGTTTCCGCGAGACCCGCGGCTGGGCGCCGGGCCGGCAGCTGTATTTCGCGATGCGTTTTTCGCGGCCGCTGACCGCACACGCCTTCCACAACACCGAAACCGACATTGCCTACAAGGGCTTCCCGCCGCCGGGGCACCAGAGCCCGGCGCAGCGTGCGCAGATCGAAGGGCGCCAGCTGGTGGGCACCTTCGATTTCGGCACGCTGGACCAGCCGCTGGTGGTGACGGTGGCGATTTCGTCGGTGAGCGAGGCCGGTGCGATCGCCAACCTGGAGAGCGAGGTGCCGGGCTTCGATTTCGACCGCGTCCGCGCCGAGGCAAAGGCGCAGTGGACGCAGGCGTTGTCGGTGCTGGATATCGAGGGCCCCGCGCACGACCGCCGCAGCGCCTACACCGCGCTGTACCACAGCCTGCTTGGGCCGACCGTGTTCATGGACAGCGATGGCCACTACCGCGGCTCGGACAACGCCGTCCATCGCGCCGAGGGCTACACCCACTATTCCACTTTCTCGCTGTGGGACACCTACCGTGCGTTGCATCCGTTGCTGACCCTGGTGCAGCCGGAGAAGCGCAACAGCGACTTCATCAATTCGCTGCTCGCCCACCAGCACAGCAGCGCCTACGGCATGCTGCCGGTGTGGGCGTTCCACGGCCAGGAAACCTGGTGCATGATCGGCTACCACGCCGTGCCGGTGATCGCCGATGCCTACCTCAAGGGCATCCGTGGTTTCGATGCGGACAAGGCGCTGGATGCCATGGTGGCCACCGCCAACTACGGCCCGTATGACGGCATCGCGCAATACCGCGAACTGGGCTGGGTGCCGATCGATGAAGAAGGCGAGGCCGCCAGCAAGACCCTGGAGTACGCCTTCGACGACTGGACCATCGCACGCATGGCCGAGGCCATGGGCCGCAAGGACGTGCAGGCCGCCTTCGACGCGCGCGCCGGCAACTGGCGCCACGCCTTCGACGCCGACACCGGCTTCATGCGTGCGCGCAAGCGCGACGGCAGCTTCCGCACCCCGTTCGATCCCTCGGCCAGCGGCTACGGCACCGACTACACCGAAGGCAATGCCTGGCAGTATTCCTGGTACGTGCCGCAGGACGTGGCCGGGCTGGCCGCCGCACACGGCGGCAGCGACACGCTGCTGGCCCGCCTGGACCAGGTGTTCGAGGCCAAGGTCGACCCGTCGATCTTCGAGCACATGGAAGACATCACCGGCCTGATCGGCTGGTATGCGCACGGCAACGAGCCCAGCCACCATGTCGCCTACCTGTACGCCCATGCCGGGCAGCCGTGGCGCACCCAGGCGCGCCTGAAGCAGATCATGGACACCCAGTACGCTGACCGTCCCGACGGCCTGGCCGGCAACGACGACCTGGGCCAGATGTCGGCCTGGTACCTGTTCACCGCGCTGGGCTTCTACCCGGTGGCGCCGGGCAGCGGCGAGTACATCATCGGTCGCCCGTTCCTGCCCAAGGCCACGCTGAACCTGCCCAATGGCAAGCGCTTCAGCATCGTCACCGAGGGCATGGGCAAGGGTCATCCGTACGTGGGCTCGGTGACGCTCAACGGCAAGCCGCTGCAGCGCACCTTCCTGCGCCATGCCGAGATCCTGGCCGGCGGCGAGCTGCGCTTCACCCTGCAGGCCGAGCCCAACACGGCCTGGCCGGGGGAGGGCGCGCAGGCGCCTTACTCGATGTCGCGCTGAGCCGCAGGCGGGGCCCGCCCAGCCGATGGCGGGCCCGGCTGGGGCGGGTAGTTCAGGCCAAATTGGGATTTATGTCCAATTTGGCCAAAAGGCGTATGATGGCCCCATATCCCGCGCTGGAGCCTGCCATGACCCTGCCCCTGGACCTGCCCGGCCTTGAGAAGGCCACCGCGTCGTCGGTAAAGACCCGTGGCTGGCCAAGCCTGATGCGCACCGTGCGCGAAAAACAGGCGCTGGTCATCACCAACCACAACCACCCCGAAGCGGTGATCGTGGACATCAAGGCGTACCAGGCGCTGCTGGCCAAGGCCGCCGAAGCCGATGCCGACGAGCGCGGCGGCGAGCTGGAACGCCTGCGCACGCAGTTCGACGTGCAGTTGGCCGGCCTCAACCGCGACGGCGGGCTGGGCAAGGTGCTGGGCCAGCCGATCCGGCGCGGCAGGATCACCCCCGGCAAGTCGCTCTGATCGATGGGGCGGATTCTGGTGCTTGCCGGCGTCAACGGCGCCGGCAAGAGTTCGCTGCTGGGAACCTGGCTGGAGGCCGATGGCCTGACCTGGTTCAATCCCGATTCCTTCACCCGCGCCTTGGTCCAGGCGGGGTGGGCGGCCGACGAGGCCAACTCCGCGGCCTGGCACGAAGGCGCGCGGCGGCTGCGCACCGCCATGGCCGAGGGTAGCGATTTCGCCTTTGAAACCACCCTGGGCGGCACGACCATCGCACGGCTGCTGCGCGCGGCGTGCGAAACCCACGACGTGGCCGTCTGGTTCTGCGGTCTGGACAGCGTGCAGCTGCATGTCGAACGGGTGGCCGCACGCGTCGCCAAGGGTGGCCACGACATTCCGCAGGACAAGATTCACGCCCGCTACGACGCATCGCGTGAAAACCTGTTGGCGCTGCTGCCCTACCTGGCCGAACTGCAGGTCTACGACAACAGCGCACCGCTGGACGCGCAGGGGCAGGCCGATCCGTTGCCCCTGCTGCACCTGGACCGCAAGGGCCTGCACTACCCGGAATCGGTGGCGCAGTTGCTGCACACCCCGGACTGGGCCAAGCCGATCGTCATGCGTGCGATGGAGCTGCACGGCACAGGCTGATCGGGCGGGAAGCTCTGTCATGGCAGAAGCACGTGGCTCCACACATGCCGGGCGGTGCGGTCGTTGATGATCCGAAAGTCCTGGGCGCTATGTGCGTGCAGCGCATCGAAGCGTGGGTGGCGGTACCCGCCATGGTCTCCCGCAGAGAAGAATGCTTGCGAGCGGCCAGGTACGCTGGCGGCAGGAACGTTGTGCGCGCTCGCCTTGCATCCATGGTGGGGGGCGACCACAGCGTCGAACGTTTGTGTAAGCAGCCCCTGAATGCCCGGATTGCCATCGGTAGCGAAGCGCGCATACACATAGTCGCCGGGGAGCAGGGCCCGAACCGTATCGGTGTAAAGATGCGCAACCAGGGCGCACCCATTGGAGTCAGAGACCCATGGCTGCGTCCGCAGCAGGTCCAGATGGGCTCCTGCGCCCAAGGGCAGGCTGCAATCGCCGATGCCGACGACTTGCAAGGCCAGCGCAGGTGAGGTGAAGGCGAGCATGCCGATTCCTGACGGGATCGCAATCACCTGCACTTGGGCCGCGAGCGCGGCATCCCAGTCCAGCAGACGCCAATGATCCGAATCAGCGTGCGAGATCACGGCGGCCAAGACGGCAACGTTGGCAACGGTGGTCGCCAGCTCGTTGGTAATGGCCCCGGACGTATAGGCGGGACGTTTAATCGGCGTGCCTGCGCCGCAGTCCATCAGTATGCCCATGTCTCCGCGGATGATCAGGCTGCACATGCCTTGCCCAACGTGAAAGGCCTGCAGCAGAGGCCCGCTTGCCAAAGCCGGCGGCAGCGGCAAAGGCAGCGCTTCTACCTGCGGCGGTGGAATGACCACTTGCGTGGAATCAAACACCTCAATGTCGAGAATCTGAAGATAGGTGGGCGTGGTTTGTTCACGGAAGAGGCAGTAGCCGTAGCTTGAGGTCGGTGTGCTGCTGCGTTCGTAGCGGATCCGCACCCACTTCTCCGGCGCACCAAGATCAGAGTTGGCCCCGTCAGCACCACGGTCATTCCATGCTGCCAGTACGGCCCTGCGCCATTGGCGTAGGAGTTTGGCGGAAGTTCTCGAAATGTCGTCAATGCCGACGTCCACCAGGAATACTTCGGCACGTCGCTCATTGAACGAAGCGGACTTAAAATCCGCCTCGCTGACGCCGATCAGTCGGATGCAGGCACTTTCCGGCGCATAATCCTGAATTGCCACCATATTGTCCAGTTTGGCAACCAGGCTACCCTCAGGCAGCGCGAATCCTTCCTCGTTCCCCTGTGTCTCCGACATTGCTGCCTCCTTGCCTTAAAGCGTGAGCGATCTGAAGCCCCGACTCTGGCACAGTCGTTGAACGGCGGCTGTCGGGAATCTCCCGACGCAACGGCGCTGCTGCATACATGCCGAACACATCCCTATGCGCCACGCTTACATCTACCTCCCTACCGTGGGACTCGGGCGCAACAGCGACCCGTTTTCCCAAGGAGTTCACGATGCAGCAGCACATTCCCGAAGGCACCCTGGTCGTCGTCGCAGACGGCGGTTCGGCCCGCGTGTTCACCAACATCGGCAGCGGCCATGCCCTGCAGCTCAAGCAGCACGACGCACTGAAGCTGCAGGACATCAGTGCACAGGGGGTTTCCGGGCAGGGGCCGTCCGGTTCGATGCCGCAGGACATGAGCATCGCGCAGTTGAACGAGGCCACCTTCGCCAAGCAGCTGGCCGCGCAGTTGAACGAAGATGCGCTCAACAACCGCTATGCCCATCTGGTGCTGATCGCCGACCCGCAGACGCTGGGGCGGATCCGCCCGCAGCTGCACAAGGAAGTCCAGTCCCGCCTGCTCGCCGACCTGGCCAAGGATCTCACCAACGCCCCGCTCGAGGACATCCAGCGGGCGCTTGAGCAGCCGCGATGAGCTACACGCGCGACTATGCCCGCCAGGAGCCGACCCGTGCCGAGCTGGACGCCGGCGCGGGCTGGCAGCTGGTGGAGTTTGGCGCGCCCTGGTGCCCGCACTGCAGTGGCGCCCAGCTGGTGGTGAAGGAATGGCTGGATGCGCATGCCGACATCGGCCATGTGAAGATCGAAGATGGCAAAGGGCGGCCTGCGGGCCGCTCGTACCAGGTCAAACTGTGGCCCACGCTGGTGCTGCTGCGCGACGGCGAAGAAGTGGCGCGGGTGGTGCGCCCCCGCCAGGAGACGGATCTGGCCGCGCTCGAGCAGGCATTGCAGCCTACCTGAGCAAGGTGTCGCCCCGGGTGGGCGGGCTAGAATCGGCGGGTCGTCGGCGTCATGGAAACCGGGCATGCCCCCTCGAAAAAGTAACGTCACCCGTGCCGACGGGGAAGGCCGCAGCCTTTCGTTCGGGCCCGAGTCGCCGGTGCTGTGCCGCGCGAGGGATTACGCGCCCGGCACGGTGATTCCGCTGCATCACCACCCCGATCGGCATCAGCTGGTCTACGCCGAATCGGGCGTGCTGGTGGTGCAGGCCGGGGCTGGGCGCTGGGTAGTGCCGCACACGCGCGCGATCTGGATGCCGGCCGGCATGGGTCACAAGGTGAGCTGCATCGGTGCAGTGGGAATGCGCAGCCTGTACATCCTGCCCGAGGCCATCGCCCAGCCGCCGCCGACGGCCTCCACGGTGTCGGTGACGCCGCTGCTGGCGGCACTGATCCGCGCCGCCGTGGCGGTGATCCAGCCCTACCGGCAGGACTCCCGCGATGGCCGGGTGATGCAGCTGATCCTGGATGAACTGCAGACCCTGCCGGTATTGCCGTTGCATCTGCCGCAGCCGCTGGATGCGCGCCTGCAGGTGATCGCGCGCCGTCTGGAAGCCGCTCCGGATGACCCCTCCACGCTGCAGGACTGGGCCGCGCGCCTGGGCGTGGACGTGAAAACCATCCAGCGCCTGTGCGCTCGCGAGCTCGGCATGACCTTCGGCCAGTGGCGGCAGCAGGCGCGCTTGCTGCGCGCCCTGGAGCGCCTGGCCCACGGCGACAAGATCATCGACGTTGCGCTGGCGCTGGGCTACGCCAGCCCGAGCGCGTTCACGGCGATGTTCAAGAAGCGCTTCGGCCAGTTGCCCAGCCAGTTTTTCCAGTAACGCGGCGCGCGGGCCGGACGGTCAGGCGCTGCGGGTTCGGGGCAGGAATGCCGTCGCCAGGCCGAGCAGCGGCAGGAACGAGGTGAAGTGGTATACCCATACGATGCCGTGCACGTCGGCGAGCTTGCCCAGCCCGGCCGCACCAAGGCCGCCGATGCCGAACATCAGGCCGAACATCAACCCCGACACCATGCCGACGCGGCCCGGCACCGCCTCCTGCGCGTACACCACCAGCGCAGCGAAGGCCGACGACATCACCAGGCCCACCGCGACCGCCAGCACCGCCGTGCCCATCAGGTTGGCGTAGGGCAGGGCAAGTGCGAACGGGGCCACGCCCAGGAACGAAATCCAGATCACCGCCTTGCGCCCGATGCGATCGCCGACCGGGCCGCCGATGAAGGTGCCCAGCGCGATCGAGGCCAGGAAGATGAAGAGATACATCTGGCTCTGCTGCACGCTCAGGTGGAAGCGGTCGATCAGGTAGAAGGTGAAATAGTTGGTGATCGAGGCGATGTACACGAACTTGGCGAACATCAGCACCGAGATCACCGCGATGGCCTGCACCACCTTGCCCCGGCTCAGGCCGGTGCCGGGGTTGCGTGCCAGGCTGGACATCTTGGCCTGGCCATGGCGCACGGTCCAACCGGTGAGGCGGAACAGCACGGTGATCGCCAGCGCGGCGATCAGCAGGAACCAGGCGATGGCGCGCTGCCCGTGCGGAATCACCACCGCCGCCGCCAGCAGCGGCCCGATCGCCGAGCCGGTGTTGCCGCCTACCTGGAAGGTGGACTGGGCAGTGCCGAAGCGGCCGCCGGAGGCCATCCGCGCCACGCGCGAGGCTTCCGGGTGGAAGGTGGCCGACCCTATGCCGACCACTGCGGCGGCCAGCAGCAGCATTTCGTAACTGCCGGCCATGGCCATCATCGCAATGCCGATGAAGGTGGCGATCATGCCCGAAGGCAGCAGGTAGGGCAGCGGGCGTTTGTCGGTGTACATGCCGACCCAGGGTTGCAGCAGCGAGGCGGTGATCTGGTAGACCAGCGCAATCACGCCGATCTGGCCGAAGCTGAGCTGGAACTCGCTCTTGAACATCGGGTACACCGCCGGCAGCACCGCCTGGATCATGTCGTTGAGCAGGTGGGCAAACGCGGCGGCGCCGACGATGCGGATCGCAAAGCCCTGCGGGGCCGGCGCGCTGGCCGGGGCGTCTGGAATCGCGGCAGGTGCGGGAGGCGTGGGGGTCTGGGGGGTCATGGACGGCATCGAACGCGGGGCGGTCGGCGAGATCCGGCGCTGGCGGCGGGTCGCGGACCGACGGTGGGAGGGCAGGGCGACAGCGTAGGGCCATCGCTGCATCCCGTCTCGCGCGATATGGGCGCTGGTCGTCGCGATAGGGGCACCACCCCACGCGATGCCGCAGCGCGGTGAACCCACGCTTCAGGCGCAGCCTCTACAATCGAGCGGTTGATTCAAGGAGGTCATGGCATGAATGCCAACGCAAACACGGACGGTGCAGCGAGCATCGCGCGCCATCGCACTGCCGCCGAAGTGGCGTTCAACCCGGACTACGGTTCGGCCAACAGCGAATACCGCGCCGCACTGGCCGGCCAGGCGATCAGCTGGAATCCCGGCGATGGTGCGGTCAAGGGCGCTTCCGAGCGCGACGTGGCCCGACTCGGCGGCGGCGCCCAGACCCAGGCCCAGGCGGTGACCTTCACCCACGCCAGCGCCGATGGCCTGGTGAACTACCAGGTGCAGATGGAGCAGATGGCCGGGGTCCACGCCGAGCACGGCGGCAGCAGCCGTGGTGCTGCCGCGGCCGAGGTGGCCAGCAGCACCGGGGTGCGCGGCCGCTACCTGGTCAGCCTGCCCGCCGGCCACGACGCCACCGATGCAGCTCGGGTGAATCCCTTCGATCCCACCTCGATCCCGCTCGGCGGCCGGGTCACGCTGGACGCCCAGGCCTTCCAGGGCACCGCGCTGGAAGCCAGCTTCCGGCACATCGCCACCCAGACCCAGCTCACCGAAGCGGCTGGCGCCAGTTACCGGGTGGATCGCGTGGACGACACGCACGTGCGCGTGAGCATGGGTCCCAACCAGGCGGTGTCGGCCTTCAATGGCGTGGGCGTTGCCGGCGGCGGAGTCAGCGCGATGCTCGGGCGCCAGGATGCGCTGGGCCACTCCACGCTGCGCACGGCCACCTTCGACCTGGCCCAGGCCGATGGCCAGGCCGCGTACGCGCATTTCGTCGGTACCGGCGAGATCGCCGCGCAGACCCCGGGCGTGGCAGCGGCGGCCACGGTGGAGCGGCTTGGCATGAGCTCGCAGACACGGCTGCAGCTGGGCATCGGCGAGGCGTTGAGCGCCGACCTGGGCGGCGCCCGCAACGCCGGCGAGGTGGTGCGCACCCGCTTCGAGGATGGCAGCCACGTCGATGCGCGACGGGTGGAGTACAGCGGCAATGTGCCGATGACCCGGTTGAGCGTGCATGCGCCCGATGGCACCGAAAACGTGGACGCACGCCGCTACGAGTTCCAGTTCGACCTGCGCGACCCGCCCCATGCCGGGCAGATTGCCGGCATGCTCAACACCGCCCTGACCGGCGATCCGGAGCGCGAGGGCCCGGTGCAGGCCGGTGACAACCTGACCCTGCGCTTCAGCGAGGCGCAGATGCGTACGCTGATGGAGCAGACCCAGGCGCTGTCCCAGGCCACTCCCACCGCCGACCCGCGCTGGCGGCTGCTCGCCGAAGACGGCCACGGCAAGCCGCAGCAGGACGTGGATGCATTCGCCACCGGCTTGGCACGCCTGCAGGGGCAATCGGCATATGGCATGGCTGAACGCCTGGTGCACCTGTCCAACGCCGCCGATGGCGACCCGCGCAAGGGCTTTGCGCCCATCGCCGCCAGCGTGGACAGCCCGCGCCTGCGCGATCTGCCGGCACCGGCGCCGCTGCTGCCGCAGGATCCGCGCCACCCCGACAGCCCCGACCACGGTCTGATGCGCCAGGGCCAGTGCGCGGTGGGCGTGCTGGACCAGGGCATGGGCCGGCAGCCCGACGCGATGAGCGAACGGCTGTACATGGGTCTGCTGGTGGCGGCACGCCGCGAGGGGCTGGAGCGGATCGACCAGGCCGTACTCAGTGAGAACGGCCAGTACGCGTTTGCCGTGCAGGGCGACACGCACGGCGCCGACCGTCGGCTGGCGCGCGCGGAGACCCGCGAGGCGGTGGCCACCCCGTTGGACGAGCACGTGCGTGCCCTGCAGGCCGTGGACGCGACCCGGGAGTCGGCGCAGGAGCGTACGCAAGAACACGCACAGACCACCGCGCTGGCGCGATAAACGCCGCTGCCAGTGCCCTGGGCGCTGCCTCGCGCACGCTTCATTTCATCGCCTTCGAGTGTTCCCGCATGCCCCTTTCCTTCCTCGCGCTGGCCATTGCCCTGGCCAGCGCCGAGAGCCCCGCCGAGCCCTTGCTGCAGCCGGGCCTTTATTCAGTGCTGCCCGATGCACACCTGCTGGCTGCGCCGGCCAGCGCGCCGCCCGGGCAGGCCTACCAGGCGCACTACGAACACGCACTGCCGGCCACCGCCAAGGTGCGTTACGCGCTGGTGGCGCGCGACCCGCAGGCGCGGATCAACAAGCTGGTGTTCCTCACCGATGCGGCCTACCGCTACGACATCAACAGCGTGGACAAGCTCTGCCCGGCCTATGCGTTCCCCGGCTGGAACGAGCGCTCCGAGGCGCAGCCGTTCTGTCGCACCAACATCGGCAGCGATGCCAGCGAGGCCGCGTTCACCTGGTCTGATACCGCGTTCTCACTGCGCTGGCAGGACCAGAAACGCTACCTTGGGACCGAGCGCATCCCCGCCCAGCGCCGGCCCACGCCGGAGGAGGCCGGCGCCTGCGCGATCAGCGATGTCTGCGCACCGGAGGCCTATGGGCGCAGCATCCACCAGTACGCGCTCACCCATTACCGCGATGGTTTCGCCCTGCAGCAGCCGCGCCCTTACGTGGACCTGCTGTACCTGCCCCGCGCGGTCACCCTGCATGCCCGGCAGGATGTGCGCAGCCCCGGCACGCCGTTGCCTGCGGACAGCTTTGTCGCCGTGCTCGACCGCACCATGGAGTGGTACCACGTCGAGCAGGTCGGGCGCGGCGGCGAGCGTCGCCTCGGCTGGATCGATCGCGATGCGCTGGCCACGCTGCACTGGGTGGAGCAGAGCGCGCGCATGCCCGGTTTCCGTTTCCGACTGGGGTTCGAGCCGGTCCAGGCCGACGATGCGCGCATGCTGCTGAGCGCCATCGAAGTGATCGATGCGCACAGCGGCAAACGGGTACAGGTCATGCGCGATTTCGAGGCCGACCCGATCAGCGGGGACGGCGACGTGTTGCGCCTGGAAGACATCGACGCCGACGACTACCCGGACATCGTTGTGCCCGGGCTGTCGGCAGGCGGCGGCGGGGCAGGGACGGAGAGCGTGTACCAGTACAGCCCGGCGATGCGGATGTTCGGCATCGATCCTACCCCGGTGGAGCAATGACGGCCGCCGGGTAGGGCTGCCCGGCGCGCCGCTGCACGCGCCCGTGGGCAGGCCCAGCCCCGCAGGCGCTCACCAATCGGTGGGCGCGTAGTCCTTCAGGAACTGGCCCCACACGTGCTCGCCCGTGTTGAAGCCGTGGATGATCGGATCGACGATGCGGGCGGCGCCATCGACAATGTCCAGCGGCGGGTGGAAGCGCTCTTCCTGGACCTTCTTGGCGGCGATTTCGGCCGGATCCTCGTCGGTCACCCAGCCGGTGTCCACGCTGTTCATGTGGATGCCGTCGTTCTGGTAATCGGCCGCGGAGGTGCGCGTCATCATGTTCAACGCGGCCTTGGCCATGTTGGTGTGCGGATGGCGGGTGGTCTTGAAGTTGCGGTAGAACTGCCCTTCCATCGCCGAGACGTTGACGATGTGCTTGTCGCGCTCGGGCGTGGCCAGCATCAGCGGCTTGAGCCGCGCGTTGATGATGAACGGTGCGATCGCATTGACCAGCTGGGTTTCCAGCAGCTCCACCGACGGCACTTCGGCCATCAGCAGGCGCCACGAATTGCGCCCGCGCAGGTCCACCTGCTGCAGGTCCTGGTCCAGCCGGCCCTCGGGGAACAGGTGCTGCTGGCCCACCAGTTCGTCTTCCAGCAACGGCACCTGGGACAGTTCGGCGGCGCGGGTCAGGCCGTCGGCACCGTTGAGGCCGCGATCCTGCACCGCCGGCAGCGCGATGGCCGAGGCGTCGGCGAGCAGCTCGGGGCTGCGCAGGCCTTCGTAGTGGCCGACCAGCTTGCGCACCGTCTCGGGCAGCTCATGCAGGGCCGCGGTTTCCCCGGCCATCATGTGGGCATAGAACTGTGGCGGCCGGCGCACGGTCTGGCAGGCGTTGTTGATGATGAAGTCCAGGCGCGTACGGGTGGCCAGCAGCTCGCTGCAGAACGCCTCCACGCTCGGCGTGTGGCGCAGATCCAGGCCGTATACCTGCAGGCGATGGCCCCATTCGGCAAAGTCCGGCTCTTCGGCGTAACGGGCCGCCGAGTCACGCGGGAAGCGCGTGGTCACGATCAGCTCGGCGCCGGCACGCAGCAGTTTGAGGCCGGCCTGGTAGCCGATCTTGACCCGGCCGCCAGTCAGCAGCGCGACGCGGCCGCGCAGGTCGGCGGTCTCGGTGCGCTTGATGAAGTTCAGCTCGGCGCAGCTGGGGCACATCTGGTCGTAGAAGTGGTGCAGCTGGGTGAACTTCTGCTTGCACACGTAGCAATGGCGCAGTTCCGGCGAATGCACCGGTTCGGGCGCGACCTCCACGCCTTCGCCATTGCGGGCGTCATGCAGCCCGGCGGCATGCGGCGGGAAATAGTTCGGCGTACTGAACACCGGCTTGCGGCGCAGGGTGCGGATGCCGGTCTGTTCGAGCAGGGCCTCGGCCTTGCGCACCTTTTCCTGGTGGCGCTGCTTGGCCTGCTGCTTGAGCATCGCCCGGCGCGCCTTGGGCTCGGGGTGGTAGACCTTGGCCACCACCTGGTGCAGGCGGGCGCGGTCGGCGTCGGGCAGGGTGTCGAGCACGCTGCGGTCGGCCTCGATCGCCTCCAGCAGGTCCAGCGCGGCGCGCAGGCGATCGGTCAGGGGCAGGTCGTCGGCGTCGAGCGGTGGGGCGATGGTATTCAATGCGGTTCCGGGGAAGCGGTGGGGAGGCAGGGCGGAGGGCAGAGCGATGACCGGCTCGATGCTGGACCATGCTGTAGCGGGCCCAAGGGGGCGAGCGCGCGGCGGCTATTGTCCCTGATCGGGAGGGGTGGGCGCCAATCCGCCCGGATTTCGTCCCCGGCGGCGGGTCCGGACGGTCCGATCGGCGCCGGATTCCGGCCGGATCGCTCTGGGCGCGCCGGCCCGACACCCTGACGGGGCACGGTGATGCAGGCAGCGGGCGGGCGCACCGGAGCGGCCCAGGTCCCTGCATGCCACGCCGGCAGGCGCATGTGCCGCGGCGCTATGCGTCGGCGTCCTTGTCATCGATCGCCGTGGAACGGCCGGCCGGCCCCGGTGCTGGCGGGCGCCCAGGGCCGGCCAGCGGTCTGGACACGGATGCGCGCGTGATCAGCTGGTGCGCAAGTACGTGGTTGACGGTGCGGCGCGCTGTGGAAGCAGGATGGCGGATCTCGCGCAGCAGGATATCGATGGCGGTGTCCGCCATCTCCGCCACGGGTTGATGGATCGTGGTGAGTTCCGGCCACACCACCGTCGCGGCGGAGGTGTCATCAAAGCCCACCACCGAAAGATCACGCGGCACGTCGAGGCCGCGACGATGCGCTACGGAGACCACGGCCGAGGCCATGTCATCGTTGCTGGCAAAGATCGCACTGGGTGGCAGGTCAAGGGCCAACAGCCGTTCGGCCGCCTCCAGTCCGGAGCGGTAGGTGAAATGGCCGGGCTGGACGAGTGCGTCGTCGTAGTCGATGCCCGCGTCGGCCAGCGCATCCCGGTAGCCCTGCCAGCGGTGCGCACTGGCGGTCTGGTTGGGATCGCCGGTGATGTAGCCGATGCGGGCATGGCCATGGGCGATCAGATGCGCCACCACGTCGTGGCTTGCCTGGCGGTCATCGATGCGTACGCAGGCAATGCGGTCGCTGAACTGGCTCGATGCAATGGAGACGACCGCAACCCCGGCGGCCACGAACGCTTCCACGACAGCCTTCGATTCGCACAGCGGCGGGGGCAGGATCACCCCGGCCACGCTGTTGGCCAGTTGCCGCGCCGCGTCGCGACGTGCCTGCGTGCCCAGCTCATCCCAGGTGGCGATCACCAGCTGCGCCGCCGCCCGGGTGGATCCGCGCAGCGCGCCGACCAGCAGTTCGCGCAGGTAGCTGGCGCTGGGATTGGTGTAGATCAGCGCGATGCAGGTGTGCTGCGCGGCAGCCAGCGCGCTTGCGGCAAGGTTGGGCCGGTAGTCCAGTTCACGCACGCTGCGCATGACGCGCGCGCGGTTGCCTTCGCGCACGCCGGCATGGCCGTTGATCACCCGCGACACGGTCATGGCAGAGACGCCTGCATGCGCGGCGACATCATCGATGGTGATGGCGCTGGCCTTGCGACGGGCCGCTTTGGGGCTGTGCTTCACGACCTGGCTCCTTTGCTGCGCTGCATGATGACAACCGCGACCACGGGTGATTAGTCTGCGCCCGTGACGTGATGGTAGCGCTACCACTGTGCCGGGGTAAGGCCAGCGGGTACCCCCCCTTTACCACGCGGCTGTTCTGGCAAGCCTGAAAGCGAGTTTGAGTCGCAGTGAGCGCACAGCACACTGCGATGTTCGGTGTGGAAGTCGGGCATCGCCCGTGCGTGCCCCCAGCAGGGGCGGTACATCCATTCGATCGTATGTCAGAGGGGAGAGTCATGAGCGCTTTTACTTTCCGTCGTACCCCAGGCCGGAGGGCTCGTTCATGAGCCGTACGCTGGCGAAGTTCACCTCCAGAGCCATGTTCACGTTTGTTGGCGGCGTTCTGGTCATCAATCCCGCATTCGCGCAGGACGCCTCGACGTCGTCACCTGCTCCCCAGCCCCAGCCCCAGTCCCAGGCAAGCCCGACGCAGCTGGATACCGTGCAGGTCACGGGCATCCGCAACAGCCTCAGCCAGGCGATGGACATCAAGCGCGACTCGGCCGGCGTGGTGGATGCCATCAGTGCCGAGGACATCGGCAAGTTCCCGGACACCAACCTGGCCGAGTCCCTGCAGCGCATCACCGGTATCTCCATCGAGCGTCGTGATGGTGAAGGCGCGCAGGTCACCGCCCGTGGTTTCGGTCCGCAGTTCAACATGGTGACCCTCAACGGGCGCCAGATGCCCGGTGCCGACGCGTTCGGCGCATCGGGGCAGGTGGCCATCGGCGGCGTGGACGGGGGTACCCGTGCCTTCAACTTCGCCCAGCTGGCCGCCGAAGCCGTCAATGGCATCGAGGTCTACAAGACCAGCCAGGCCAATGTCCCCAGCGGCGGCATCGGCGCCACCATCAACATCCTGACCGGACGCCCGTTCGATCATGACGGCACCGTCGCCAGTGCCGGTGCCAAGATCGTCTCCGACCAGAGCCAGCCCTTCGACAACGACCTGACCCCCGAACTGTCCGGCATTTTCAGCTACAGCAACCCGGACAAGACCTTCGGTGTCGGGGTGAGCGCGAGCTACCAGAAGCGCAAGGGTGGCTCGGTGCAGGCCACCAACAACTACTGGAACATCCAGCCGTGGACCGGCACGATGCCCGGCAACCCGACGGTGGTCAATGCACCTGCGGTGGGCGCGCTGTACGGTCGTCCGAACGACCTTCGCTATGCGTTCTCCGAGTTCGAGCGTGAGCGCATCAATGGCCAGGCGGTGCTGCAGTTCGCGCCGACCGATGCGGTGACCCTGACCCTCGATTACACCTATTCGACCAACGAGATCACCGAGAATCGTGGCGAACAGGGCATGTGGCTGCAGAACAGCAACTACACCGACGTAACGTTCGACACCAGCGGCGCGGTCGCCACGCCGGTGTACATCCGTGAGATCGCCGGAACCAAGGATTTCGGGCTTGAACAGCAGCGCAGCATGCAGAAGTACAAGCTGGGATCGCTCGGCTTCAATGCCCTGTGGAACGTCACCGACCGGTTCAAGCTGACCTTCGATGCGCACGATTCGAAGAACGAAAGCCGGCCCAACGATCCGCTCACCGGGGGCGGATCCATCTTCAGCAGCATCGCCGGCACCAACAACTGCACCACCGGACCGCATTGCGGTGGGTCGTGGGTGCAGGAGATGAACTTCAACAACGGCCTGCCGGTGGGTACCCAGATCTGGTACCCGAGCACGGCCGATGCCATCGCCAAGACCAACGGCGTGGTCAACCCGGGCTTCGTGCCGGGCGAGATTGGCTCGCAGGTGCTGCGCATCAATTCGCAGACCCAGATCAGCGAGATCAAGCAGGGTCGCATCGACGGCGAGTGGAGCTTTGACAAGGGGCGCTTCCAGTTCGGGGTGGACTCGAGCAAGCAGACCACCCACCGCATCCAGGCAGCGGAGAATTACAGCACCCTGGGCGACTGGGGCGTGGCCAACGTCGACGGGGATGTGGCCAACGGGCTGATGGACCTGCTGCAACCGGTCAACATCGTCGGCCTGTTCAATGACTTCAACGCCAACACGTTCACCGCCTGGCGCGGCGACGCGGGCCGCATCGCGCAGTGGGCAGCGGACAACTATGGCGCCAGCCTGGGCGTGAGCCCGCAGCGCGCCGCCGACAACCTGGTGGAGGAGAAGACCAGGTCGGCCTATTTCCAGGTCGAGCTGGACGGCGAACTGGGCGGCATGCGCACCAATACCCGCCTGGGCGTGCGCTATGAAACCACCGATGTGGTGTCGACGTCCGTCATCGCCATCCCGGAGGCGATCGAATGGCAGTCCAACAATGACTTCCGCGTGGTGTTGTCCGATGAGCAACAGCCGTTCACCGAGAAGAACAGCTACAGCTACATCCTGCCCAACCTCGACTTCAGCATCGACCTGATGGACGACCTGAAGGGGCGCGTCTCGTTCGGCAAGAGCATCGCGCGCGCGCCGATCGGCAACCTGTATGCGGGCCCGACCGCACAGCAACCCTTTGGCTCGGTGCTGATCGATCCATCTTCGCGGGCCAGCGGCACCGCACAGAACCCGCAGCTGAAGCCGCTGGAATCGGACAACCTCGACCTGGCGCTGGAGTGGTATTTCGCCGACGCCAGCTACGTCTCGTTGACGTACTGGAACAAGTCCGTCAACAACTTCATCGGCAACACCATCGTGCAGGAGAATCTGTACGGGCTGAGGGATCCCACCGCCGGTCCGGATGCACAGGCAGCGTTGGCGTTCCTCAACAGCGGCGCCTGTATCACCCAGGTGGGTGCGGCCAATGCGGCGGCCTGCTCGGCCAACGATACGGCCCTGTTCACCGCGCTCGCGCTGCTGCGCAACAATCCGGCCGGGCTCGGCGCCTACAACGGTACCGACGCGCAGGTCCTGGCGACCGAGGCAGCCTACGATCTGTACGGGGAGGGCGACGACCCGCTTTACCAGTTCAACGTCAACCGTCCCATCAACCAGAACCAGGCAAAGCTGCATGGCTGGGAGCTCGGTGGCCAGTACTTCTTCGGCGACAGCGGCTTTGGCGTCCTTGCCAATTACACCCTTGTGAATGGCGATGTCGGTTACAACAACGGGGGCGACCCGGGCATCGACCAGTTCGCGCTGACCGGCCTCAGTGACACCGCAAACGCCGTGCTAATGTACGAAAAATACGGTTGGTCGGTGCGTTTGGCGTGGAACTGGCGCGACCAGTACCTGATCCTCGCCAACCAGGGGGCCAGCCGTAATCCGTACTACGTGGAAGCGTACGAACAGTGGGATCTGAGTGTGAACTACACCCTGGATGATCACTGGTCGTTCGGTCTTGAGGCGATCAACCTGACCGGTGAGGACGTCCGTTGGCGCTCGCGCACCTCGCAGATGATCGTGAAGCTGGCTGACCAGAGCCCGCGTTACATGCTCGGCGTTCGTTACAGGTTCTGAACGGTGGGTGCCGCTGCGCAGGCAGCGGCACCTGTTCACGGCTGCTGATGGGATTGGACAACACCATGCCGCGTTACGAAATGCTCAACAACATCGCCCACCGCGACCTCCGGGTGACCACCGGCTTCGGGCCCGAGTTTGGCGATGCGGTGGGCATGGTGCCGGCCTACCCCAGCGAGTTTGCCGAGCTGCAGCGCGAATATCCCCTTTTTCTTCGCAAGGACACCACCACCGGTGACTGGCAGTCGGTGGCCCTGCTGGGGTTCGAGCAGCACGAGAACCTGTTCCTGCAGGACGGTCGCTGGAATGCCTCCTACCTGCCAGGGGCGGCGGCCAAGGGCCCCTTCCTCATCGGATTCCAGGAGCAGCGCATCGATGGCGCGCTCACCCGGGAAGCGGTGCTGCACGTGGACCTGGACCATCCACGCGTCAATACGATGCAGGGCGAGCCGGTGTTCCTGCCGCAGGGGGGCAATACCCCCTACCTGGACCACATCGCCGGCGTGCTGCGTGGCATTCACGATGGCCATGCCTTCGGCGCGGAGATGTTTGCCGCGCTCGATGCGCACGGGCTGATTCACCCGATATCGCTCGATGTACAGGTCGATCCGCAGCACCGGATCGGGGTGAACGGCCTGCATGCAATCGACCGTGACCGCCTGGCGCTGCTGGACGGCCCGGCGCTGGTCGAGCTCAATCGCGCCGGCTATCTGGAAGGCGCCTACCTGATGCTGGCATCGCTGCACAACATGCGACGCCTGATCGCCGAGAAACAACGCCGCCTGCGCATGTCCGATACCGCCGTTGCCGCGGGCAGGAACTGACCCGTGCTCGACGCGTTGGCCATGCGGACACTGGAAGGCCTGTCGCCCACGGCACTGCCGCTGGAAGCGCTGGTGGCCGCCGGGGAACCGGTGGTGCTGCGCGGGATCGCCCGCGACTGGGCGCTGGTGCAGGCCGGGCTGCACTCCACCCGGGAGGCCATGACGTATCTGCGCGGTTTCGATGCCGGCGTGCCCATCCCGTATTCCTTCGGCGGGCCGGAGATCGAAGGGCGTCCGTTCTACGCCGAGGATTTCACCCGGTTGAATGTCGAGGTCCGGCGCGGCCTGCTGACGCAGGTGCTGGACGAAATTGCCGCGACCCTCGATGCGCCACGGCCGCCCACCTACTATGTCGCGTCGCTGCTGATCGATCGGGCGCTGCCCGGTTTCGCGCTGCACAACGATGCCGGGCTGGCCGGGCAGGGCATCGACGCTTCGGCGAGCATCTGGATCGGCAACCGCGTGACGGCGTCCTGCCATTTCGACACGCCCGACAATCTGGCGTGCTGCGCCGTGGGCCGACGCCGGTTCACCCTGTTTCCGCCGGAGCAGATCGACAATCTGTATCCAGGCCCGCTGGAACCCACGCCGGGTGGCCAGGTGGTCAGCGTGGTGGATATCGACTGCCCGGATTTCACCCGCCATCCGCGCTTCCGTGATGCCCTGGCCAGCGCCCAGGTCGCCGTGCTCGAGCCGGGCGATGCCATCTTCATCCCGAGCATGTGGTGGCACCACGTGCGCAGCCTTGAGCCATTCAACGTGCTCGTGAACTACTGGTGGCGCAGTTCGCCGAACTTCCTTCCGGCGCCGCAGTCGGCGCTCCAGCACGCCATGTGGGCGCTGCGCGACCTGCCGGAACGCGAGAAACAGGCGTGGGCCCAGATCTTCGCCTACTACGTGTTCGGCCCCGGCGAACGCGCCGGGGAGCACCTGCCCGCTGTTGCCCGGGGTGAACTGGCACCGTTCGACGAGACGCAGGCACGCCGTACGCGCGCCCAGTTGCTGGCTCGACTCAACCGCTGATGGGAGCATCGCATTGAACGTGGCGAACACAACGCAAGGGCGGATCCGCAAGGTCGTCATCGCCGGAGGCGGCACCGCAGGCTGGCTGGCCGGTTGTGCGCTGGCCCACCAGTTCCGCGACCAGCTGGACATCACCCTGGTGGAGTCTGAGCAGATCGGCACCGTGGGCGTTGGTGAATCGACCGTGCCCCCCATCCGCACGTTCCACCGCTTTCTGCAGATCGATGAGCAGGAGTTCCTGCGCGCCGTCGCCGGCACGTTCAAGCTTTCGATTTCCTTCGAGAACTGGCGTCGCCCCGGGGACCGCTTCATCCATCCGTTCGGCACGATCGGGCAGGGTACCTGGGCCACGCCCTTCCATCACTTCTGGCTGGACAGCCTGCGCCGCGGCATGCCTTCGGAACTGGGTGACTTCTGCCTGGAAAGCGTCGCCTCGCGCAGCGACCGGTTCTCGCTGGAGACCCAGCCACAGGTCAATTACGCCTACCACTTCGACGCCGGGCTTTACGCCCGGTTCCTGCGGCGCAAGGCTGAAGCCCACGGTCTGCGACGGGTGGAGGGAAAGATCCGCGAGGTCAGGCAACACCCCGACGACGGCGCCGTGGCATCCCTGGTGCTGGAAGACGGGCAGGTCATCGAGGGCGACCTGTTCATCGATTGCACGGGTTTTCGTGGCCTGCTGACCGAGCAGACCCTGCACACCGGGTACGAGGACTGGCACGAATGGTTGCCCAGTGATCGCGCCGTAGCGGTGCAGACCGAGTCGGTGGCGCCGCCGGTTCCGTACACGCGTGCCATCGCCCATGAGGCCGGGTGGCGGTGGCATATCGCGCTGCAGCACCGTGTTGGTTGCGGGCTGGTGTTCTCCAGCCGGCACATGTCCGATGACGAGGCGCACGCCAAGCTGCTGGGCGACGTTGACGGTCCGCCACTGCGGGACCCCTGGCTGGTTCCGTTCCGCAGCGGGCGCCGGTTGAAGGCCTGGAACAAAAACGTGGTGGCGCTGGGGCTTGCCAGCGGCTTCATCGAGCCGCTGGAATCGACCAGCATCCATCTGACCATCAGCGCGGTGGTGCGTCTGATCCAGCTGTTCCCCTTCGACGGCATCAGCCCGGCGCTGCGGACGCTGTACAACGAAGTCAGCCGCCAGGAGATGGAACACGTGCGTGACTTCATCATCCTGCACTACCACGCCAACCAGCGCGACGAGCCGATGTGGAAGGCCTGCCGCGAGATGCCGCTGCCCGAATCGCTCGCGATCCGGCTGCGCGCCTGGCGCGAACGTGCGCATGCCTGGCAGGATCCCGGCGAGCTGTTCCGCGTGGACTCCTGGACCAGCGTATTGCTCGGGCAGGGGATCCAGCCGGGACCGCCACACCCGCTGGCGGCCGCGCTCGAAGACGCGGACCTGAAAATGCTGTTGGCGCGGATCCGGCAGCCGGTGCAGCAGGCGGTGGCGGCCATGCCGTCGCAGGCGGCGTTCATCGAGCGCTACTGCAGGGCCGCGCAGGACGTATGGCCACGGGCCCGGGCCCCGGCATGACAGAACGGCACGCTGTTGCACAGAAATGGTAGCGCTACCTTTTTACACGGGCAGGGTGGAAGCAATGGATCTGGTTGCCGGAATCGACGCAGGTACGCAGAGTCTCAAGGTGGTGGTCTACGACCCTGCCGGGCGGCGTCCGATCGCCAGCGCCAGCGCGCCGCTGGAGCTGACCTCCGGCGCCGATGGCAGTCGCGAACAGCAGCCGGCCGAGTGGGTCGCCGCGCTCCGCGCCTGCTTCCGAGCGATCGACCCCAAGGTTCGGTCCCGTATTGCCGCGCTCGCGGTCTCGGGCCAGCAGCACGGCTTTGTACCGCTCGATGCAGCGGGACAGGTCCTGGCGCCGGCCAAGCTCTGGTGCGACACCAGCACCTCGGCCGAGTGCGCCCAGATCATGGACGCGCTGGGCGGGCCCGCGCGCACCATCGCACTGGCCGGCAACCCGGTGCTGACCGGTTACACCGCCTCCAAACTGCCGTGGACCCGGACCCATCGGCCCGAGGTCTATGCGCGGCTTGCCACCATTCTGCTGCCGCACGACTACCTCAACTTCGTGCTGACCGGCCAGCGCTTCTGCGAGTACGGCGATGCCTCCGGCACGGGCTGGCTGGATGTGCGCACCCGCACCTGGTCGAACGCGCTGCTGCACGCGACCGACCCGCAACGCGACCTTGCCGACTGCCTGCCGCGCATCGCCGCGCCCGAAGAGGTGTTCGACATCGACCCGACCACGGCGGCGGCCCTGGGCCTGCCCGTCACGGTCAAGGTGGCCGTTGGCGGTGGCGACAACATGATGGCGGCCATCGGCACCGGCTGCGTCGTGCCCGGTCGGCTGGCAATGAGCCTGGGCACCTCGGGCACCCTGTTCGCCTACTCGGACACGCCCGTGGTCGATGCGGATGGCGCGTGGGCCGCGTTCTGCTCGTCCACCGGCGGTTGGCTGCCGCTGATCTGCACGATGAACTGCACCGTGGTGACCGAACAGGTCGCCGACGCCTTCGGCTTCAGCACCCGCTATGGCGACGGGCACCTGCGGGCCACCCCGCCGGGTGCCGACGGCCTGGTGATGCTGCCGTTTCTCAATGGCGAGCGCACGCCGGACCTGCCGCTTGGCAAGGGGGTGCTGGCAGGCCTGGACACGACCAACATGACCCCGGCCCACTTCTACCGTGCGGCCATGGAAGGGGCCACCTTCAGCCTGAAGTATGGCTACGACGCCTTTGTCCGCGCAGGCATGCGCTTCGAGCGCATCGTGCTCACCGGTGGCGGCAGCAACAGCGCGCAGTGGCGGCAGATGGTGGCCGATGTGTTCGACCTGCCGGTGGACGTACCCACACAGTCCGAGGGCGCGGCGTTCGGTGCGGCATTGCAGGCCCTGTGGGCCCTGGGGCGCGCGCGTGGCGACCGCGCCTCCATCGCCGAGATCGCGGCCCGGCACGTTGCGGTCGATCCGCTGCAGTCCGCCCATCCAGACCCCGCGCGTACGCAGGCCTATGCCACGGCCTATGCCCGTTTCCTGCGCCATCTCGACGCCGTCACGCCGCTGTATCGCGGCTGATCCTCCTTTTCGCGACACCTCGCACAACGACAGGAAGACGCACCATGAGCAATCAGCCCTTCATCGGCGCCCGGGAGTACTTCCCCGGCATCGGCCGCATCCCCTTCGAAGGCCGCGGCTCGGACAACCCGCTGGCGTTCAAGGTCTATGACGCCAACAAGGTCATCGGTGGCAAGACCCTGCAGGAGCACCTGCGTTTCGCGGTCTGCTACTGGCATACCTTCTGCAATGCCGGGCATGACCCGTTTGGTCCGGGCACGCGCCAGTTCCCGTGGGACGCCGGCTCGGCGATGGCGACCGCCGAAGCGAAGGTGGATGCGGCGTTCGAGTTCTTCACCAAGCTGGGCGTGCCGTACTGGTGCTTCCACGATATCGATCTGGCACCGGACGCCGACGATGTCGGCGTGTACGAGAAGAATCTCAAGCACATGGTGGGCCTGGCCAAGGCGCGCCAGGACGCGACGGGGGTGAAACTGCTGTGGGGGACCGCCAATCTGTTCTCGCACCCGCGCTACATGAACGGTGCGTCCACCAACCCGGACTTCGCGGTGGTGGCGCGTGCCGCCGTGCAGGTGAAGGCCGCCCTGGAGGCGACGGTCGAGCTGGGCGGCGAGCATTACGTGTTCTGGGGGGGGCGTGAGGGCTACGCTTCGCTGGTGAACACCCAGATGAAGCGCGAAGTCGACCACCTGGCGCGGTTCCTGACCATGGCGCGCGACTACGGCCGCAGCATCGGCCTGAAGGGCAACTTCCTGATCGAGCCCAAGCCAATGGAGCCGATGAAGCACCAGTACGATTTCGACAGCGCCACCGTGGCCGGCTTCCTGAAGGCGCATGGCCTGGACAAGGACTTCAAGCTCAACATCGAAGCAAACCACGCCACGCTCTCCGGTCACACCTTCGAACACGACCTGCAGGTCGCCTCGGACCACGGCCTGCTGGGCAGCATCGACGCCAACCGCGGCAACGCGCAGAACGGCTGGGACACCGACCAGTTCCCCACCGACCTGTACGACACCGTGGGCGCGATGCTGGTCGTGCTGCGCCAGGGCGGGCTGGAGGGTGGGCTGAACTTCGACGCCAAGCTGCGTCGCGAATCCACCGACCTGGAAGACCTGTTCATCGCCCACATCGGCGGCATGGATGCGTTCGCGCGCGGACTGGAGGTGGCCCACGCGCTGTTGAACGACTCGCCCCTGGAGCAGTGGCGCAAGGCACGCTACGCCAGCTTCGACAGTGGCCCCGGCAAGCAGTTCGCGCAAGGCGCGCTTACCCTCAAGGACCTGGCCGCACTGGGCGCCACGGGCGGTGAGCCCGGCCAGATCAGCGGCAAACAGGAGCGCTACGAGAACCTGCTCAACCAATACCTGCTGCGTTGAGTCCAGCGCGCGCGGCGATGACACCGAACCGGGGGAGGGGCACGGCAATGAACCAGGCAGTGAGCAGTGGCGAGAACACCCGGCTGATTGTATTGATCAGCGTGGTGGCGACGATTGGCGGATTCCTGTTCGGGTTCGACAGCGGCGTGATCAACGGGACCCAGGATGGCCTGCACCAGGCGTTCAGGTCCGGCGAGTGGATGCAGGGGTTCGAGATCGCCTCGATGCTGCTGGGGTGCGCCATCGGTGCCTTCAGCGCCGGCCGGCTGTCCGACCGCCTGGGCCGCCGCAACGTGCTGATCGTGTCGGCAGTGCTGTTCCTGCTGTCGGCGATCGGCGCGGGGGCGGCGGGGTCCTCGGTGATGTTCATCATCGCGCGGGTGATGGGCGGTTTTGCGGTGGGGGCAGCCAGCGTGATCTCGCCGGCGTACATCGCCGAGGTGGCGCCGGCGCGTTACCGTGGCCGCCTCGCCACGGTCCAGCAGATCGCCATCATCAGCGGGCTCACCGTCGCATTCCTCTCCAACTATCTGTTGGCCGCCACCGCCGGCGCCTCGACCGGAGCGCTGTGGGGTGGGTACCCGGCGTGGCGCTGGATGTTCTGGATGCAGGCGGTGCCTTCGCTGCTGTTCCTGGCGCTGTTGCTGACCATTCCGGAAAGCCCGCGCTACCTGGTGGTGAAGCGGCGCAAGGACGACGCGCTGCGGGTGCTTGCGCGGCTGTTCGGCGCTGCCGAGGCGCAGGCCAAGCTTGCCGAGATCGACGCCTCGCTGTCCACCGATCACCATCGCCCGCGGTTGTCGGACCTGCGCAACAAGGTGACCGGCAAGGTTCGCCCGATTGTCTGGGTCGGCATCGGTCTGGCCATCTTCCAGCAACTGGTCGGCATCAACGTGGTGTTCTACTACGGCGCAGTGCTCTGGCAGGCGGTCGGCTTTTCTGAAAACGACGCACTGTTGATCAACGTGCTGTCCGGTGCGCTCAGCATCGGCGCCTGCATCGTCACCGTGCTGCTGATCGACCGCATCGGGCGCAAGCCGTTGCTGTGGATCGGCTCGGCCGGGATGGCGGTGTCCCTGGCGCTGCTGGTGGTGGCATTCGCCAGCGGCTCGCTGGTCGATGCCCGGCTGCAGCTGCCCGGGAACATGGGCACGCTGGCGCTGGTGGCCGCCAATGCCTATGTGGTGTTCTTCAACGTCTCCTGGGGCCCGGTGATGTGGGTGATGCTGGGCGAGATGTTCCCCAACCAGATCCGCGGCTCCGCGCTGGCCGTGGCCGGTGCGGCGCAATGGACCGCCAACTTCGCCGTCACGGTGACCTTCCCCATCCTGCTGGCCGCCATCGGGCTGGCGGCGACCTACAGCATCTATCTGGTGGCGGCGATCATGTCGGTCTTCTTCGTGCTCAGGTATGTGCACGAAACCAAGGGCAAGGAACTGGAGCAGATGGAAGGATGAACACGATGACCAATCGACGCCTCACGCGCGCCCGCCGTGGCGTGCTGCTGGCCGCGCTCGGCCTGGCGCTGGCTGCCTGCGGGAACGATGACAAGGCGGTGGCACCGGCGTCTCCCGCCCCGGATCCGTGGCCGCAGGTGGCCTGGCCGCTGGCCGAGGATGCCGCGCTGGAGACGCGCATCACCGACCTGATGGCCAGCATGACGGTGGAGGAGAAGGTGGGCCAGCTGGTGCAGGGCGACATCGCCAGCATCACCCCCGATGACCTCCGCAAGTACCGGCTCGGCTCGATCCTGGCGGGCGGCAACTCCGATCCGGGCGGCCGCTACGATGCCGCGCCTGCCCAGTGGCTGGCGCTGGCCGACGCGTTCTACGAGGCCTCGATGGATACCTCGCAGGGCGGCAAGGCGATTCCGGTGCTGTTCGGCATTGATGCCGTGCACGGGCAGAGCAACATCATCGGCGCGACCCTGTTCCCGCACAACATCGGCCTGGGCGCGACCCGCAACCCGGAACTGCTGCGCCGCATCGGTGAAATCACCGCGCTGGAGACCCGTGCGACCGGGATGGAGTGGGCCTTCGCGCCGACCGTGGCGGTGCCGCAGGACGATCGCTGGGGACGCACCTACGAGGGCTATTCCGAATCGCCCGAGGTGGTGGCCAGCTATGCCGGTGCGATGGTGGAAGGGCTGCAGGGCAAGGTGGGCTCGGCTGCCTTCCTTGACGGTCGCCATGTGATCGCTTCGGTAAAGCATTTCCTCGGCGATGGGGGCACCGTCGACGGCAAGGACCAGGGCGATACCCGGATCAGCGAAGCCGAGCTGGTGCGCATCCATGCGGCCGGATATCCGCCGGCCATCGCCGCTGGCGCACAGACGGTCATGGCCTCGTTCAACAGCGTCAACGGCGAAAAGATGCACGGCCACAAGCCGTACCTCACCGACGCGCTGAAAGGCCGCATGCACTTCGGTGGTTTCGTGGTGGGCGACTGGAACGGCCACGGGCAGGTCAAGGGCTGCACGACCACCGATTGCCCGGCCACCATCAATGCCGGCCTGGACATGGCGATGGCGTCGGACAGCTGGAAGGGCTTCTACGAGACCACGCTGGCCGCAGTGAAGAACGGCACGATCGCCCAGCAGCGCCTGGACGATGCGGTACGCCGGATCCTGCGGGTGAAAATGCGGCTGGGGCTGTTCGAGGCAGGCAAGCCGTCCTCGCGCGCGGTGGGCGGCCAGTTCGCGCTGATCGGCGCGCCGGCGCATCGTGCGGTCGCGCGGCAGGCGGTGCGCGAGTCACTGGTGCTGCTGAAGAACCAGGGCGGCGTGCTGCCACTGTCGCCCGCGCAACGCATCCTGGTGGCCGGCGATGGCGCCCAGGATGCGGGCAAGCAATCCGGCGGCTGGACGCTGAACTGGCAGGGCACCGGCACCACCCGCAAGGACTTCCCGAATGCCGACACGGTCTATGAGGGCATTGCGCAGCAAGCCAGGGCTGCCGGTGGCGAGGCACTGCTTGCGGTGGATGGCAAGTACACCGAGAAACCGGATGTGGCCGTGGTGGTGTTCGGCGAGAACCCCTATGCGGAGTTCCAGGGCGATCTGGCCACCCTGGCGTACAAGCCGGGGGATGACACCGATCTTGCGCTGATCAAGCGACTCAAGGCGGACGGCATCCCGGTAGTGGCAGTGTTTCTCAGCGGGCGGCCGCTGTGGGTCAATCGTGAGATCAACGCCGCCGATGCCTTCGTGGCGGCATGGCTGCCCGGGTCGGAAGGTGCCGGCATTGCCGATGTGCTGCTGCGCAGGCCCGACGGCAGCGTGCAGTACGACTTCAAGGGAAAGCTGGGTTTCAGCTGGCCGCGCCGCGCGACGCAGTACGCCAACAATGTCGGGCAGAAGGACTACAACCCGCTGTTCGCATTCGGCTTCGGCCTGACCTACGCAGACAAGGGCGACCTGGCTGCGCTGTCGGAAGTGTCCGGCGTCACCGGCAACGAAGGTGCGGCCGGGGTGTTCTTTGCACGTGGGGACGCCGGCGCCGGCATGGCGCTGCGCCTGGAGGGCAGCACGGGACAGGGCGTGACCGTCACCAAGGTGCCCGAAGCGCTCGATGGCGGTCTGCTGAACGTCACCGGCGTGGATCACCTGGCGCAGGAAGATGGCCGTCGGTTTGCCTGGACCGGCAAGGGGGAGGCGATTGTCGCGCTGCAGTCGCACACGGCACTGGACCTGCAGCGTGAGAGCAACGGTGATCTGATGCTGCTGACCACGCTGCGGGTTGACGCCGCGCCGCGCGGCGAGGCGTGGTTGTCGGTGGCCTGCGGTGCGGGCTGCTCGGCACGCGTTGCGCTTGGCCCGACGCTGGCAAGGCTGCCGGCGGGTCAATGGACGCGCGTGGGCCTGCCCTTGAAGTGCCTGGCGGCGGCCGGCGCGGATGTCGGCAAGCTGGATCGGCCCTGGTCCATCGGCACGGCCGCAGCGATGACGCTTTCGGTATCACGCGTCGCGCTGGGTGCCTTGAATGAAGCGGAGGCCACCATCGCATGCCCGGGCGCGTGACGATGCGTCGCGTGGCATCAGCGCGTGGGCGGACGCGCGACCGAGTCGCGGACCACCAACCGGTGCGGCATGACGTGGTCGGTCAGCACGCGCGCTTCGCCGCGCGTGTGGCGGATGGTGCGCAGCAGGATATCGATGGCGGCATCGGCCATCGAGGCGATGGGTTGGTGGATAGTGGTGAGCTCGGGCCAGACGGTCGTTGCGGCCGAGGTGTCATCGAAGCCCACCACCGACAGGTCGCGGGGCACCTCGAGGCCGCGTCGGTGCGCCACGGAGATCGCGGCCGCGCCCATGTCGTCGTTGCTGGCGAAGATCGCGGTCGGCGGCCGACGGTGGGACAGCAGCCTCTCGGTGGCAGCGAGCCCGGAGCGGTAGGTGTAGTCGCCCTGCTGGACCAGGCCGGGGTCGACCTGCAGCCCGGCCGCATGCAGGGCGCTGAGAAAACCATCGTAGCGTCGCGCACTCGCACTGAGGTCGCTTCGGCCGCGGATGAAGCCGATCCGCGTGTGGCCGTGCTGGATCAGGTGCTCGGCCATCTGCTTGCCGGCGTTGAAATCGTCGATGCGGACGCAGGAAATATCGTCACTGAGGTGACCCGATGCGATCGCGATGACCGGGATGCCTGCCTTGACCAGTTCGGTCACCGCTGCCTGCGACTCGCACAGCGGCGGCGGCAGGATGACCCCATCCACGCGCCCGCCCAAGGCACGCGCGGCGTTGCGCTCGGCGGCAGGGTCGAAGTTGTCCCAGTAGTGGATGACCAGCTGGATGGCCGCATTGGAGGCGACGCGCAGCAGCCCCACCAGCAGTTCCCGCAGGTAGGCGCCGCTGGGATTGGTGTAGATCAGCGCAATGCGCGTGTGCTGCGCGGCGGCCAGCGAACTGGCAGCCAGGTTGGGGGTATAGCCCAGTTCGCGCACCGCGCGCATCACCCGTTCGCGCGTGGCATCGCGCACCTTGCCCTGGTTGATCGCGCGCGACACGGTCATCGGCGACACCCCGGCCAGCGCCGCCACCTCGTCGATCGTCACGCCACTGGTCTTGCGGCGGACCGATTTCTTCGGCTTGTCCAATACGCGTTGCCTTTGTTCTCTGTGACGCTGCCGCGAGGCGGGCACAGGGCCAGCTTACAAGGTTTGCTGGCGACGCTGCTGCCGCGTTGGAATGTCGAGCGGTGTCACTGGATATTGGCTGCGGCGGTGGCACTGATGGCATGTACCGGCAGCGCTCGTGCAGAGGACGGTTATGCCCTCTGGATGCGCTACGCACCGCTGGAACCCGGGCGTGCCGCCCAGGTGCGCGCGCGCCTGGGCGAGGTGGTGGCACCCGACCAGACCCCGACCCAGCGGGCCGCACGCGAGGAACTCGTGCGTGGCCTCAGCGGACTGCTGGGGCGCGCTCCCCGCATGCACACCGCAGCGGTCCGGGCCCAGGCCGTGGTCCTGGGTACCCCGCAGTCTTCGGCGTTGATCGCAGCGTTCGGCGCGGAGCTCGAATCGCTGGGCGAGGAGGGTTACCTGCTCCGGCGTGCCCACATCAACGGGCGCGAGGTGCTGCTGGTGGCCGCACCCCGCGATATCGGCGTCCTCTACGGCGTGTTTGATCTGCTGCGACGGCTGCAGACCGGCGCGTCACTGGACGGGCTGGAGGTGCGCCAATCGCCTCGGCTCCGGCTGCGCGTGCTCAACCACTGGGACAACCTGGACGGCCACGTGGAACGCGGCTATGCCGGCCGCTCGCTGTGGGACTGGCAGACCCTGCCGGAATGGAAGGATCCTCGCTACACGGACTACGCGCGGGCAAACGCCTCGCTGGGTATCAACGGCACCGTGCTCAACAATGTGAACGCCGACGCGCAGAGTCTGGCGCCGGTCTATCTGGCCAAGGCCGCGGCGCTGGCGGACATCTTCCGGCCCTATGGCATCCGCGTGTACCTGAGCGCGCGCTTCAGCGCGCCCATCGAGCTGGGCGGGCTGACCACCGCCGATCCGCTCGACCCGCAGGTGCAACGGTGGTGGCGCGACAAGGCCGGGGAGATCTACGCCCGTATTCCCGATTTCGGTGGCTTCCTGGTGAAGGCCAACTCGGAAGGGCAGCCCGGCCCGCAGGACTACGGCCGTTCGCATGCGGACGGCGCCAACCTGCTGGCCGATGCGCTGGCACCGCACGGTGGCGCGGTGATGTGGCGGGCTTTTGTCTACGCGCACGACGTACGTGCCGACCGCGCCACCCAGGCGTATGCCGAGTTTGCCGGCCTGGACGGCGCGTTCCGCCCGAACGTGATCGTGCAGGTGAAGAACGGGCCCATCGACTTCCAGCCGCGCGAGCCGTTCCATCCGCTGTTCGGCGCCATGCCGCGCACGCCGCTGATGATGGAGGTCCAGATCACCAAGGAGTACCTCGGCTTCGCCACGCATCTGGTGTACCTGGGGCCCCTGTATGAGGAGGTGCTGCAATCGGATACGCGCGTGCGCGGCGAGGGGGCGACCGTAGCGCGGTTCCTGACCGGTATCGCCGGTGTGGCCAACATCGGCAGTGACCGCACCTGGAGCGGCTCGCACTTCGATCAGGCCAACTGGTACGCCTACGGCCGTCTCGCGTGGAATCCGCATCACTCCAGCCGTGCGATCGCGGCGGAGTGGGCGGCGATGACGTTCGGGCCGGGCCCCGGGGTAGTGGAACCGGTCGTCGAGATGATGATGGCCTCGCGCGAGGCGGCGGTGAACTACATGACCCCGCTGGGCCTGCATCACCTGATGGCACGCGGGCACCATTATGGGCCGGGCCCGTGGGTGGATGGCGGTGCGCGCGCAGACTGGACCTCGGTGTACTACCACCGCGCCGATCGCACTGGCATCGGCTTTGACCGCACCGCGCACGGCAGCAATGCTGTGGGGCAGTACGCCCCCGGGCTGGCGGCCGTGTACGCGGATCCAAAGCGGGTGCCGGAGCCGCTGCTGTTGTGGTTCCACCACGTGCCGTGGGATCACCGCATGGCGTCGGGACGGTCGCTGTGGGATGAACTGATCGCGCGCTATACGCAGGGTGTAGGCCAGGTACAGGGCATGCAGGCGACCTGGGCCGACCTGCAGGGCCGGGTGGATGCGCAACGGCATGCGCAGGTCACCGCCTTTCTCGCCATCCAGCGCCGCGAAGCGCAATGGTGGCGCGATGCGAGCGTGGCCTACTTCCAGTCGGTGAGCGGCCGGCCGTTGCCCGCCGGCGAAGCCGCGCCACCGCACCCGCTGGCCTGGTACCAGGCCCTGCAGTTCCCGTCTGCGCCGGGGGATGGGCGATGAGCCGCGGATCGTGGCTGGGCGCCGTATTGAGCCTGGCCCTGGGCGGCTGGGGCGCCTGCGCAGGAGCGCAGGAAGCCACGATGCCGCTGCTGCATCCGCTGTTCCAGGACCACGCGGTCCTGCAGCGCGACCGGCCGATTCCGGTGTGGGGCAATGCAGCGCCCGGTGTCACGGTGTCCGTGACATTCGCCGGGCAGTTGCTCAGCACACGCGCCGATGGCGACGGCCACTGGCAGGCAACGCTGAGCCCGGTCGCGGTCGGCGGGCCTCATGAAATGACGGTACGCGCAGGGCAGGCCACCCGGATCGTGCGCGACGTGCTGCTGGGCGATGTCTGGCTGTGCGCCGGGCAGTCGAACATGGAGCTTCCGGTGCGACGCGCGCTTGACGCGGACAGCGAGCTGGCCGCTGCCACGCAGCCGACGATCCGCCTGTTGACCGTGCCCAAGGCCGCGGCCGTGACGCCCCAGTCCACCTTCGCCGCGCCGGTTTCGTGGCAGCCCGCCTCGCCAGGCACGGTCCGCGACTTTTCCGCGGCGTGCTTCTACTTCGCCCGCGAGCTGCAGAAGACCGTCAACGTACCGTTGGGACTGATCCAATCGGCATGGGGCGGTTCGCGGATCGAAGCCTGGACCAGCGCCACGGCCCTGCGCGCGCAGGGCGGCACCCGGCGTGCGCTCGACGTGCTTGCACTCCGTGCCCACGACCCGGCCGCTGCCACCGCCCGCTGGGGCCGCCAGTGGCAGCACTGGTGGACCACCCGCGATGGCGCCGTGCCTGGGGATACCCCCTGGCAGCCCGGTGCACCGGGCGCGGGATGGCACGCTGCTCCCGCCCTGCTGGGCGCCTGGGAGCGCTGGGGCGTGCCGTCGCTGTCCAGCTACAACGGCATGGTCTGGTACCGCACCCGGCTGACCCTGAGCGCCGCGCAGGCGGTGCAGGGCGCTCGCCTTGAACTGGGACCCATCGACGAAACGGACATGACCTGGGTCAACGGGGTGGCCGTGGGCAGTCAGTATGGTCCAGGCGAGGCACGCTCGTATCCGCTGCCCGCCGGCGTGTTGAAGGCGGGCGCCAACACGGTGGTGATCAACGTGCTCGACACCTACGGCGA
The DNA here is from genome assembly GCA_002435595.1 of Stenotrophomonas maltophilia. GTDB lineage: Bacteria > Pseudomonadota > Gammaproteobacteria > Xanthomonadales > Xanthomonadaceae > Stenotrophomonas > Stenotrophomonas maltophilia_AC. The sequence continues at coordinate 84,220 of DJBL01000023.1, read as the reverse complement.
TGGCGGCCTTGCCGGGCCCGCCGATGCCAACGCCCTCCAGCTGGACGACGGCACGCGGATCGTCCTCGACGCGCCGTGGCACTACCGGGTGGCGGCCGGTGCATCGACACCCCCGCCCGCGCCGTGGCACGCCGCCACGGGCCTGTCGACGCTCTACAACGGCATGATCGCCCCGCTGGGCACCTATGGCCTGCGCGGTACCGTGTGGTACCAGGGCGAATCCAATACCGGCGACGGCGCCGCCTATGCCGCGCGGCTGCGCGGCCTGCGCGACGACTGGCGCGGGCGGTTCGGCGCTGATCTGCCGTGGCTGGTGGTACAGCTGGCCGGCTATGGCCAGCCGCCCGTCGCGCCGGGCGACAGTGGCTGGGCACAGGTGCGCGAGGCGCAGCGGCGGGTGGCGGCGGAGGACCCGCACAGCGGGCATGCGGTGGCCATCGACATCGGCGATGCGTACGACATCCACCCACCCAACAAGCAGGAACTGGGCCGCCGCCTGGCACGGCTCGCCCGTCATGTGGTGTACGGCGAACGGGCGCTGGCCGCGTCCGGCCCGACGGCGCGCACCGCGTCGCGCGCGAACGGCGAAACACGCATCGTGTTCGACGACGTCACCGGGACGCTGCTGACCACCGGTGCGAACGGCCCGATCGGCTTTGAGCTGTGTGATGACCAGGCACGGCACTGCCGTTATGCCGACGCCGTGCTGGAGGGGCGCGAGGTCGTGCTGCGCAGCCCCCACGCCGGCGCGGGCGCGCGGGTGCGCTACTGCTGGGCCGATGGCCCGATCTGCACGCTGCGTGACAGCAGTGGCGCGCCGGCCGGGCCCTTCGAACTTTCCGTTACCACTGCAGGGGTTCGATGATGCGTCTGCTGATCGCCACGGTGCTCCTGCTGCTGTCCACGGCGCCCTCACTCGCCGCCACGCCTGCGCCGCCGGTGTATTTCGACTGGTTCGAGTACGCCGGTGACGATGCCGCCTTTGAAGCGCCGCTGCCGGCCGGCCACTACCGTAATCCGATCCTGGCCGGCTTCCATGCCGATCCAAGTATCGTCCGTGCCAATGACCGGTTCTATCTGGTCAATTCCAGCTTCACCTATTTCCCGGGCATTCCGGTGTTCGAGAGCGTCGATCTGGTGCACTGGAAGCAGATCGGGAATGTGATCGACCGTCCAGGCCAGCTGGACTTCGATGGCCTGAGCGTGTCCCGCGGCATCTTCGCCCCGGCCATCGCGCACCACGAGGGCGTGTTCTATGTCGTCACCACCGCGGTCGACAGCGGCGGCAACTTCATCGCCACCGCGCGCGATCCTGCCGGCCCGTGGTCCGACCCGCACTGGCTGCCCGGCGTCGGCGGCATCGACCCGTCGCTGTTCTTCGATGACGACGGCAGCGTCTACCTGCTCAACAACGATGCGCCACCGGGTCCGCCTCGCTACGAGGGTCACCGCGCAATCTGGATGCAGCAGCTCGATCTGGCCGCGTTCAAACCGGTCGGGCCGCGCAAGGTGCTGGTCGATGGCGGGGTGGAACCGGCCAGGAACCCGATCTGGATCGAGGGGCCACACCTCTACCGGCGCGATGGCTGGTACTACCTGTCCGACGCCGAGGGTGGCACCGGGCCACAGCATTCCCAGGTCGTGCTGCGCAGCCGCGAGGTCTGGGGCCCTTACCTCCCTTATGCGGGCAATCCGATTCTCACCCAGCGCGACCTGCCCGATGACCGTCCACTGCCGATCACCAACGCCGGGCATGCGGATCTGGTCGAAGGCCCGGACGGATCCTGGTGGGCGGTATTCCTCGCCAGCCGCAACTATCGGCAGCGCCACTACAACACCGGGCGGGAGACGTATCTGCTGCCCGTGCAATGGCAGGACGGCTGGCCGGTGATCCTGCCGGCTGGGCAGGCCATACCGTACGCGCTCAAGGCACCGTCATGGTTGCAGGGCGACGCCTCGCAGGCACCGTCGACCGGCAACTTCGTCGACCGCGACAGCTTCGACGCACCCACGCTGCGCAGCGGATGGTTGCAGGTGCGCGTCCCCAAGCAGCCCTGGGCAGACCTGAGCCTGCGTCCGGGCGCGCTGGCCGTGCATCCGCTGCCGGAGAACCTGGACACGTTGGGTAACCCTGCATTCCTCGGGCGTAGGCAGCAGCACCTGCGGTTCCAGGCCAGCACCGGGATGACGCCGCCAACGGCGGGCGTGGCGGCCGGCCTGGCCGCGTTCCAGAACGAGGATTACTGGTACTTCCTTGGCGTGCGCAGCCTGGGCCGGGACCGGGTGGCGATCTTCCTCGAAGGACGCGATGGCAGCGGGGTGACCCGCACGTTGGCCTCGCGCGAGGCGCCCGCGCCCACGTCACTGCGCTTGAAGATCGCCGCTGACCAGGGGCGCTATGCGTTCGCGTTCGACACCGGTGATGGCCGTGGCTGGCAGAGCCTCGCCGGCGAGGTGGACGGAACGGTATTGAGTACGGAGCGCGCCGGCGGTTTTGTCGGTGCCCTGCTGGGACCATTCGCGCGCGATGAGCGCGCCTTGAGGAGCAAATGATGGCGCGTTCGTCCTCCCTCCGCAGCGGCCGTCACGGCCCCATCCTCGGCACCGTGGCGCTGTGTGCCGCCATGGCATGGGCGACCACCGCCCACGCGGCCGACGCCCACCCGTGGCTGGACACCTCGGCCAGGTTTGAGACCCGTGCCGCGGCACTGGTAGCGCAGATGACCCTGGAGGAAAAGGTCGCCCAGATGCAGAACGCGGCGCCGGCCATCGAGCGCCTCGGCGTTCCGGCCTACGACTGGTGGAACGAGGGCCTGCATGGCGTGGCGCGGGCAGGACAGGCCACGGTGTTCCCGCAGGCGATAGGGCTGGCCGCCACGTTCGACGTGCCGCTGATGGGGCAGGTGGCCACCACCATCAGTGACGAGGCACGCGCCAAGCATCACCAGTTCATCCGTGAGGGCTCGCATGGCCGCTATCAGGGGCTGACCTACTGGTCGCCCAACATCAACATCTTCCGCGACCCGCGCTGGGGGCGGGGCCAGGAAACCTACGGGGAGGATCCGTACCTCACCGCGCGCATGGGGGTCGCCTTCGTGCAGGGACTGCAGGGCGACGACCCGGTGTACCGCAAGCTGGACGCCACCGCCAAGCATCTGGCCGTGCACAGTGGTCCGGAGGCCGACCGGCACCATTTCGACGCGCGCCCCAGCAAGCGCGATCTGTACGATACCTACCTGCCGGCGTTCGAGGCGCTGGTCAAGGAAGGCCGCGTGGATGCGGTGATGGGGGCCTACAACCGGGTCTACGGCGAATCCGCCAGCGCCAGCCGGTTCCTGCTGCGCGACGTGCTGCGCCGCGACTGGGGTTTCAAGGGCTACGTGGTCTCCGATTGCTGGGCCATCGTCGATATCTGGAAGCATCACGCCCTCGTGCCCACCCGCGAGGCCGCCGCCGCGCTGGCGGTCAAGAACGGCACCGAACTGGAGTGCGGACAGGAATACGCCACGCTGCCGGCCGCCGTGCGCCAAGGGCTGATCAGCGAAGCGGAGATCGACGATGCAGTGACGCGCCTGTTCACCGCGCGGATGCGGCTGGGCATGTTCGACCCGCCCGAGCGCGTGCGCTGGGCGCGGATCCCGGCCTCGGTGAACCAGGCGCCGGCCCACGATGCGCTGGCCCTGAACGCCGCACGGGCATCGTTGGTGCTGCTGAAGAACGATGGCGTGCTGCCGCTGCCGCGCACGCTCAAGCGCATTGCCGTGGTCGGCCCCACCGCCGATGACACGATGGCACTGCTCGGCAACTACTTCGGCACACCGGCTGCTCCGGTCACCATCCTGCAGGGTATCCGCGACGCGGCCACGGGTATCGAGGTGCGCTATGCGCGTGGTGTGGACCTGGTGGAAGGGCGCGACGACCCGAGTGCAACGCCGCTGATCGAGGCGGCGTATCTGCGTCCGTCGGCCGACGCTCCGGAACGCGGCCTGCGCGGAGCCTACTTCCGGACGCCCGACCTGTCAGGAACGCCCGCACTGGTCCGCACCGATGCCCAGATCGGCTTCCGCTGGGACCGGGGCTCGCCGACCGACAACCTGCTGGCCCGTGGTGAAGCGGCGCCGGGGCAGGGCATTCCCAACGATGGTTTCAGCATCCGCTGGCAGGGGCAGCTGCTGCCGCCGGTATCGGGCCGCTACCGGATCGAGGCGGCCGCCGACGACGGCTTCCGCCTCTACGTCGATGGCAAGCGGGTGCTGGACCATTGGGTCGACAGTGATCGCCTGCGCAGCGATGGCGTGGACCTGGACCTGCAGGCGGGCCGCGCCTACGAGCTCACATTGGAGTACTACGATGCCCAGCGCGACGCCGGCGTGCGGCTGGGCTGGCGCATGCCCGGGGCCAAGCCGCCGCTCGAGGAGGCACTCGCCGCTGCCCGCAGCGCGGATGTGGTGGTGTTCGTCGGCGGCCTGACCGGCGACGTGGAGGGCGAGGAGATGACGGTCACCTATCCCGGTTTCGCCGGCGGCGACCGCACCGACCTGCGCCTGCCTGCCACCCAGCGCGCCCTGCTGGAGGCGCTGCACGCCACCGGCAAGCCGGTGGTGATGGTGCTCACCGGCGGTTCGGCGCTGGCGGTGGAGTGGGCCCAGGCGAATCTGTCCGCCATCCTGATGAGCTGGTACCCCGGGCAACGCGGCGGTACCGCGGTGGGCGAGGCGCTGTTCGGCGACGTCAACCCCGCTGGCCGGCTGCCGGTGACGTTCTATACGGCGGACCAGGCCATGCCCGCGTTTGACGATTACACGATGGAAGGCCGCACCTACCGCTACTTCCGCGGCACGCCGCTGTATCCGTTCGGCTTCGGGCTCTCCTATACCCGGTTCGACTACGCCAGGCTTCGCCTCGATGCGCCCCGCATTGCCGACGACGGCACGCTCAAGGTGCAGGTGGAGGTGGCCAACACGGGCAAGCGGGCCGGCGATGAGGTGGTGCAGCTGTATGTGCGGCGGCTGGCGGCCGGGGCGGCCGACGCGCAGCAGGCGCTGCGCGGCTTCCAGCGCGTCCACCTGGCCCCGGGCGAGCGGCGCACCGTGGCGTTCGAGCTGGACGCGCAGCAGGCGCTGCGCGAGTATGACCAGGCGCGCGGCGCCTATGCCGTGCAGCCGGGGGCGTACGAAGTGCGGATAGGGGGCTCAAGTGCCGATGCCCGCGTGCACGGCCGCTTCACCGTGGGGGGCGATCGTGACTGATGCACATCGCGTGGAGACCGGCGGGCACACGCTGTCCGTCCGGGAGAAGCTGGGCTACAGCCTGGGCGATCTGGCGGCCAACCTGATCTTCCAGACGCTCATCACCTACCTGGCGTTCTTCTATACCGATGTGTATCGGCTGCCGCCGGCGACGGCGGCGACGATCATCTTCGTGATCGGCCTGCTCGGTGCCTTCGTGTTCACGCCGCTGATCGGCATTGCCGCGGACCGTACGGCCAGCCGCTGGGGAAAGTTCCGGCCCTGGATCCTGTGGACCGCGATTCCGTTCGGCGCGCTTTCCCTGCTCGCCTTCAGCACGCCTGACCTGGGCGCCCAGGGCAAGGTCACCTACGCACTGGTGACCTATGGCCTGCTGATGCTCGTATACGCGGCCAACAACCTGCCGTACTCGGCGCTCAGCGGCGTGCTGACCGGCAGCATGGCCCAGCGCAACAGCCTCTCGGCCTACCGCTTCGTGGCGGTGATGATCGCGCAGTTCATCATCCAGGTGCTGCTGCTACCGCTGGTACTGATCCTGGGCGACGGGGATCGCGTGCAGGGTTTCGCGCGGGTCATGACCGTGTTCGCGGTGGTGGGGACGGTGTTCTTCCTGATCACCTTCGCGACCACGCGCGAGCGCATTGTGCCTGCCAAGGAACAGACCGGCGGGGTCCTGCAGGATCTGTCCGACCTGCTGCACAACCGGCCGTGGCAGGTGATGCTGGCCCTGACGGTGCTGGTGTTCATCAACCTGGCCCTGAAGGGCGGCACCTACATCTATTACTTCCAGTACTACATGCGCGAGGCGGCCCTGGCGGGCTTCCTGGACAGCTCCGGTTTCAACCGCTTCATCGGCGGCCTGAACGCGACGCTCAACGGGTGGGGCCTGGCCGGTTTCAGCTGGCCGCAGGATCCGGCGACCTCGGCGTTCAGTCTGTTCAACGCCTGCGGGATCCTCTGCATGATCCTGGGCATCGGCGTCTCGCGCCGCCTGGCCGACCGCTTCGGCAAGCGCGACGTGTTCGGCGGCGCGCTGCTGGTTTCCACCGTATTCCTGCTGGTGTTCTACCTGTTTCCGCCCACGGCGGTCGGCGTGGCCTTTGGCGCCTTCATGCTGCACGGGTTCTGCTACGGCATCACCATCCCGCTGCTGTGGGCGATGATCGCCGACGTCGCCGACTATTCCGAATGGAAAAACCATCGGCGCGCCACCGCGATCATCTTCTCGGCGATGCTGTGCGGGCTGAAGATCGGGTTGAGCATCGGCGGTGCGCTGGTCGCCGGCATCCTCGCGCACCACGGCTATCAGGCCGGCGCCGAACAGCAGCCCCCGGCCGTGGTGGACGGTATCCGGCTGACGGTGAGTGTGTACTGCTCGCTTCCATTCCTGGTCGCGGTCGGGCTGCTGTTCTTTTACAGGATCGATAAGCGCATGGAGACGAGCATCGAGCACGACCTGCGCCTGCGTCGGCAGGGAGGCGATATCGGTCAGCTCGCCGCGCACGCCATCTCCCAGCCGCTGGTGACCCACATCTACACGGCCGATCCCTCGGCGCATGTGTTCGAGGGGCGCCTGTACATCTATCCGTCGCACGATATCGACGGAGGGGTGCCCTTCGATGATGAGGGCGGGCACTTCGGCATGGAGGACTACCACGTGTTGCGGATGGATTCGCCGGATGGCCAGGCCACCGATTGCGGCATGGCACTGCATGTGCGCGACGTGCCCTGGGCCGCACAGCAGATGTGGGCACCGGATGCGGCCCATCGCGACGGCCGTTACTACCTGTATTTCCCGGCCAAGGACGGCCACGGCGTGTTCCGGATCGGGGTGGCGGTCGCGGAGCGCCCCGAAGGTCCGTTTACTGCCGCGCCTGAGCCGATGGAGGGAACCTACTCGATCGATCCGGCGGTGTACGAAGATGACGACGGCACGCATTACCTCTATTTCGGCGGCATCTGGGGTGGCCAGCTGCAGAAGTACCGCGACAACCGCTTTGACGCCGCGCACGAGGAGCCTGCCGGCGATGCACCTGCACTCGGTCCGCGGGTAGGCCGGCTGGACACGCGCATGACCGGTCTCGCCGAGCCCACGCGCGAGGTCCTGATCCTGGACGAGCACGGACAACGGCTGCGCGCCGATGACCACGCGCGGCGGTTCTTCGAGGGGCCGTGGCTGCACAAGCACCAGGGCCGTTACTACCTGTCCTATTCCACCGGTGATACGCACCTGTTGTGTTACGCCATCGGCGACAGCCCGTATGGACCGTTCACCTATGCCGGTGTGATCCTCCAGCCCGTGGTGGGCTGGACCACACATCACTCCATCTGCGCCTTCGGTGGGCAGTGGTACCTCTTCTACCATGACGCCGTGTTGTCGGGCGGCGTGACCCATCTGCGCTCGGTCAAGTGCACGCCGCTGCACATGGCGCCGGATGGCAGCATCCGGACCATTGATCCCTATGGCGCTTGAGACAGCCTCACCCAGGGACGATGCACGGGCGCCGCTGCTTGCTGGGCGCCCGTACTGGTTGCGCGCAGGCAGGCTGGAGGTCGCGCTCGCGCCGGAAGCGGGGGGGCGCATTGCCCAGATCCGCTACGACGGGGTGGACTGGCTGGTGGACGAGCATGAGGCGGGTGCAGCCGCCATCGGCTGGGGATGCTATCCAATGGTGCCCTGGGCCGGGCGGATCCGGCACGGGCGCTTCAGCTTTGAAGGCAGGGCGGTTGCGCTGCCGGCGAACCTGGGCGCACATGCGATCCATGGCGTCGGGTTCTCGCGGTCGTGGCGGCTTGATCGTCTCGATGCGGACAGCGCGGCGCTGTCGCTGGCGTTGCCTGAGGATGGCTACTGGCCGTTCGGCGGCATTGCCACGCAGACCCTCCGCGTGCTGCCGGATCGACTGGTGCTGGGCCTGGCAGTGCAGGCCGGCGACCAGGCGATGCCGGCCGTGCTTGGCTGGCACCCGTGGTTCCGCAAGCCGGATCTGGTGCGGTTCGCACCGCGCGCGATGTACCCGCGGGACGGGGAGGGGATCGCAACGTTGCCCGCTGTTCGCCCCGTGCCCGGGCCCTGGGATGACTGCTTCCTCAACCAGCAGGAGGTGGCGATGGTGGCTGGGGAACAGGTGCTGCGTCTGCGCGCAGATACCGATCACTGGGTGGTGTATGACGGTGCAGCGCATGCAACGTGCGTGGAACCGCAGACCGGGCCGCCGGATGGGTTTACGCTGCTGCCGCACCGGCTGGGGCCGGGGCAGATGCTGGCGTTGACGTTCGAGCTGCGCTGGGGCGATGGCAGCGGCAACGGCGATGCGTGACGGTGAAACTGCAGTGATGCACCCCGCTGCAGAATTCACGGCGGAGGAACTGCACGGCGGCGACCCTGTCAGCCCCCCTTGAAGTGAAGCATCCCTCTCCATGTCCACGAAGCATCTCACCACGATCAATCCGCTGACCGAAGAAGTGGTCGCCACCTATCCGTATATGTCAGACGAGCAGGCCGCTGCCGTGGTCAAGGCGAGCCATGAAGCCTTCCTGCAATGGCGTCTGCGCCCGCTGCAGGAACGGGCAAAGGTGATCGCGGACATTGCCACGGCGCTTCGCGAACGCAAGGAAGCGTTCGCACAGCTGATGACCGACGAAGTCGGCAAGCTCATCGAGGACAGTCGTACCGAAGTGGAGCTGTGCGCCGGCATCTGTGATTACACCGCCCAGCACGGGCCCGCGGTTCTGGCCGATGAGGAGCGCGATGTGGCCGGTGCCACGGGCATCGTGACCCACGCGCCCATCGGCGTGGTGTACGGAATCCAGCCGTGGAACTTCCCGGCCTACCAGGCGATCCGCTATTCCATTGCCAGCCTGATGGCAGGCAATGGCGTGCTGCTCAAACATGCCGAGAGCTGCACCGGCAGTGGGCTGCTGCTGCGTGACATCTACGAGAGCGCGGGCCTGCCCAAGGGGCTGTTCGGGGTGCTGCTGATCAGCCACGACCAGTCCAATGACATCGTGGAGAACGATCTGGTGCGCGCGGTGACCCTGACCGGGAGCGAAGCGGCAGGGCGCACTGTGGCAGCCAAGGCCGGCGCGGCGCTGAAGAAGACGGTGCTTGAGCTGGGCTCCAATGATGCCTATCTGGTGCTCGACGACGCCGACCTGGATCTGGCGGTGAAGACCTGTGTCAAAGGCCGCCTGTTCAACAACGGTCAGACCTGCGTCAACGCCAAGCGCTTTATCGTGACAAAGAAGAATTACGAGGCGTTCGTCAGTGCCTATGGAAAGGCGTTCGAAGGGATCCGGATGGGCGACCCGAATGCAGATGACACCCAGCTCGGGCCGATGGTCTCCAAGGCGCAGCGCGACAAGCTGCACGAGCAGGTGGGCAAGAGCGTCTCGCAGGGCGCTCGCCTGGTGGTCGGTGGTGAAGTGCCGGAGCGCACAGGCTGGTTCTACCCGGCCACGGTGCTGGCGGATGTGGCGCCGGGACAGGTCGCCTACGAGGATGAGCTGTTCGGTCCTGCGGCGGCCATCATCCGCGCCGAGGACGACGAGGATGCGTTGCGCATCGCCAACGACAGCCGCTACGGCCTGGGCGGGGGCATCTTCAGCCGTAACGTGGCGCGCGCCCGGGAACTGGCCAGCATGTACTTCGATACCGGCATGGTCTTCATCAACACCTTCGACGTCGCATCCCCGGCACTTCCGTTCGGGGGCGTGAAGGCGTCCGGCTATGGGCGTGAGCACGGCCCGGAAGGCCTCAAGGAGTTTGTGAACGTCAAGTCGATCAAGATTCCGGCGACCGTGTCGGGTTGACCCGCGCGCACTGCCCGGCAACGCCCGCTTCCTCACGCGCCAGGCCACGGATGGCCCGGCCCGGAGATGCCGGGCCGTTGCGCAGCCGGTTCCCACCCGGAACGGATCGCAGCGGCGACCTTGAACGGCGGGCCTTGCCGCACGCTGTCCGGCGTCCCGCGCGGGCCGGCCACGGCCCAGTGGCGTGACGCGTCACGCCCGCCCATCGAGGGATCCAGGAAATGTCCGGATCAGGTGGGCAGGCGGCTGTGCCGGCAGCGGGCGGCGTTGCCCTCAGCCGGCGCCCAGCGCTGCACCTGGATCATGCAGGCTGCGCAGCTTCTTCTTGTTGATCTTGCCCACGCTGGTGCGCTCGATCGCCTCCACGAAGCGGACGCAGTCCGGGATCGCGTAGCGGGAGATATCGCCGGAGCGGCTGCGCGCGGCCACCAGTGCGATGATCTCGGCTTCGGTAACCTCGCTGCCGGGCTGCCTGACCACCAGCGGCAGCGGCCGCTCGCCCCACTTCGTATCGGCGATGCCGATCACCGCCACCTCGTTGACGGCCGGGTGCAGGGCAATGATGTCCTCCAGCGCCAGCGAGGAGATCCATTCGCCGCCGGTCTTGATCACATCCTTGATGCGGTCGGTCACGCGCAGGGAGCCGTCGGCATCAATATTGCCGATGTCGCCGGTATGCAGGTAGCCGCCCGCCCACAAGGCGGCCGATGCATCCGGGTCGTGCAGGTAGCCCTGGGTTAGCCAGGGCGTGCGCACCACCACTTCGCCGGTGGCCAGGCCATCGTGGGCGACGTCTGCCATCGCCGCGTCGACGATGCGAAGATCCACCAGCGGCACCGGGATGCCGGCCTTGGTGCGCAGCGACAGCTCCTGCTCCGGATCGTCCAGTGCATCCACGTCGATCTGGGCGATGGTCAGCAGCGGGCAGGTCTCGGACATGCCGTAGCCGCCAAAAATGTCGATGCCGCAGGCCAGTGCCCGCTGCGCCAGCACCCGCGGAAGGGCCGCACCGCCAATGATCACCTTCCAGTGGCTCAGGTCGGTGTCGGCACTGGCCGGGTGCTCCAGCAGCATATGCAGGATGGTCGGTACGCAATGCGAGAAGGTCACCTTCTCGCGCGCGATCAGCGCCAGCAGCCGGTCCGGCAGATAGCGGCCGGGGTAGACCTGCTTGATGCCCATCAGCGTGGCCAGGTAGGGCAGGCCCCAGGCATGCACGTGGAACATCGGGGTGATCGGCATGTAGACGTCGCCGCGGTGCAGGCGGCCCTGGCTGGGCGCACTGCCGAGCGCGGCCATCGCCGCCAGCGAGTGCAGCACCAGTTGCCGGTGGCTGAAGAACACGCCCTTGGGCAGGCCGGTCGTCCCGGTGGTATAGAACATCGTGGCGCGGCTGTTCTCATCGAAGTCCGGGAAGCGGGCGAGCGGCGTCGCCGCGCGCAGCCCGGCCTCGTACTCGGTCGCGAAACCGGCCGGCAGCGGGCCGGCAACGTCCTCCAGCAGGACCCGCGCGCGCACCTCCGGCAGTTGCCCGCCGATGCTGTCCAGCAGGGGCAGGAAGTCGCGGTTGACCAGGATCACCTGCGCGCCGCTGTGGTTCAGTGTGTAGGCGATCTGCTCCGGTGCCAGGCGGATGTTCACCGTCATCAGCACCGCACCGATCATCGGCACGGCGAAATAGCTCTCCAGATAGCGGTTGCTGTCCCAGTCCATCACCGCCACGGTATCGCCGTGCCCGACCCCCAGCGAGGTCAACAGGCCCGCCAGTTGGCCGATGCGCGCGTGCAGTGTGCGGTAGTCGAAGCGAACGGTGTCGGCGTAGACGATCTCCCGATCCGGGTGCACCGCCAGCGGCGTGAGCAGCAGTTGTTTGATCAGCAGCGGAAAGGCCTGGGCCTCGGCGGCAGGTGACATGAAGGCGTCCTGGTGATGGGTCAGCGGGTGGGCATCTGCGGCGCTGCGGGGAGGGATAGCTGCCCTGGCCGCAAGGGCGCTTCCGCGCGCGGCGTGGGCTGGATGAGCGCGTCCTGCGGCAGCGGCCGCGCCGGATCCTCCAGGTGCGCCCACACCTGGTCCAAGGCCGCGAACAGGTACGGCAGCAGCGGCACGTAGCGCTTTCGATAGTCCGGCAACGCCAGCAGTGAATCGAAGTGCTGCGCATTGTTGACCCGCCAGTAAGCGATCTGCGCGCCCGCGCTGCGCGCCAGAGCCACGTAGCGATCACTGGTCATGCTGATCGGCACCAGCCCATCATCCAGGCCATGGATGACCACGATCGGCAGGTCGCGGCGCGGGGCATTGGCGGCGGCGGCGAGGATGCCGGCGCGTACCCGTCGGGCGTCGGCGCTGTCGCCGGTGCCGAGTGCGCGCAGGCAGGCCAGGCCCTGCAGTGGATCCTCCACGGACGGGGTGGCTGCGTCTTCCACCAGCACCACGCCGCTGCCGGGCGGGATGCCGCTGCCCTCGCTCCACCAGCGTGCACGGAGGTCCGCAGGGGCTGGGCCGGGCTTGCCGTCCGGGCCGACGGCAGAGAAGCGGTATCCGCAGGGGTGCTCACCGGGTCCGTAGCGCCCATAGGCCGAGGCGTAGGTGACCGCGATGGCCCGCCACAGATCCAACCCGGTCGAGAATGCGCCGGCGCGCACTGCACCGTCACTCAGCCCGGCGACGGCCAGTTGCTGCCGTGCAAACCGGGCCTGTGCCGCCGTGTCATCGCCTTGCACCTTTCCGGCGGCTTTGAGTACGGCGCAGCGCTGGGCGCCTGCCAGCGCCGCCGGTTCCTGCGACGGCGATTGCGGCAGGTCATCCACGGCCAGCAGCGCGCACGGCATCAGCAGCGCGGCCTGGGTGACGAAGTCGTACAACGGCGGGGCGCCTGCCACCGACACATTGGGTTCGCCGGCGACCATCGCATCAAATCCGTCCACGTCGAGCTCCGCGGCGCGCAGCACCGCGCCACCGCCGTTGGAGACGCCGACGCCCAGCGTGCGGGTGGTAGCCGCCGTGAACGGCGCAGCATCGGGGTAGGCACGGTCGAGTGCCTGCAGGCCGAACTGCAACGCCTGCAGCAGATGACGCCCCCAGTCGGCTTCCGGGTTGTCGCCGGAATGGGCATGCTTGACGGCGATCCCGTGCGTGGTTGACGCGTGAGTGGGAACGAAGGCCAGCGCACCCGCGGTGGCGGGCGTACCGTCGGCCTGGACGCCCGCCCTGGCATCCAGGTCGTAGTAGTCACTGCCGGCACCCTTGTCCGTGTAGGCAACGGCGCAGCCGTGGGCCAGGCCCCAGCTGCCGGCCAGCGGGATCGCGCCATGGATGCCGCGCGAGCCGGAGGACGCGGCGACCACCAGGCAGCGTCGCGCGATGTCGAAGGTGTCGGGAACCTGCACCAGGACCCGATGCGGGTGGCGCGCGCCGGGAACGCGTGCATAGGCCGAGAATTCGCGACCCGGTGTCGCCTGCAGATGGCCGTATACCTCGCCAAAGCCGCCGCCGGGCGTCAGGTCGGCGATACCGCGCCAGCTGCTCCAGATGGCGCGGCGCCGCGCCTCCTCGGCGCTGGGTTGGGACGGGCGGGCAAACGGCGGCGCGGTGGCTGCACGCAGGGCGTCGATTCCCAACCCTGCGGTGAGCAGGTCATCGTTGCCGCGATGGGTGGTCTGGCGCCACTGTTCAAACACGGGGGCGGCGGCGCTGGGCTGCGGCGCGGCCGCCTGCGCCTGCGGGAGGGCGCACGGCAACAGCGCCAGCGCGGCGCACAGCAGAAGGGGAGAGCGGTGGATGTTCATGCGGCCACCCTAGCAAGCATGGCGGCGCGCGCCAGCGTACCTAGGTACCCGTGCCGAGCGGCAGGCGATTTGCTAACCTCGGTTGGACATGCCGACCCTGCTCATCGCCGATGACCACCCCTTGTTCCGCGCGGCGCTGCATCGTGCGGCCGAAGAGGCGGTGGCGGACCTGCAGATCAGCGAGGCCGACTCGCTGCACAGCGTCCTGGAAGCGATCGAGAGCCAGTCGATCGACCTGATGCTGCTGGATCTGCACATGCCTGGCAATCACGGATTGGCCGGGCTGGCAACGATCCGCGCCCTGCAGCCGGGGTTGGCGATCATCATTGTCTCGGCCAACGAAGAGCCGCATGTGATCCGCCGTGCCATCGACCTGGGCGCTGCCGGCTATCTGCCCAAGAGTTCGGGGCTGACCGACCTGCAGTGCGCATTGCAGACCGTGCTGGAGGGCGAGCGCTGGATCCCGGCCCTGCTGCGCGAGCCGGTGGCGCGGGTGGCCCCCTTCAGCAAGGACGCCGACCTGGCCGCGCGCCTGTCCAGCCTGTCGGCACACCAGTACAAGGTGCTGAGCCTGGTCGCCGAAGGGTTGCTCAACAAGCAGATCGCCGACCGCCTTGGCGTGCAGTTGCGCACGGTCAAGGCGCACATGACCCGCATCATGGGCCGGCTGGGGGTGCGCAATCGTGCACAGGCCATCCGCGTGCTGCACGAGATGGGCCTGGCCGATCCTTCGCGGCAGATCGACGAGGCGCAGGACGCCTGAAGGTTCAGGCGGTTGCCGTGCCCGGCGTCGCCAGCAGATGGTTGATCGCCCAGCGCAGCGCCAAGGGTTTGAACGGTTTGTTGAGCAGCGACAGCCCCACCTCGCGCACCGCATCGCGGGTGTCGCTGCCGGTATCGGCGCTGAGAATGACCGTCGGGCGTGGCCCGTGGGCGGCGACCAGACGCTTCCATAGCGCCACGCCGGTGTCGCCATCATCAAGATGGTAGTCGAACAGCCACAGTGCGGCCGCGTGCGCTGACCCGTCCAGCGCACTGGCGTCGCCCGTGGCGATGACATCGCAGCCCCAGGACAACAGCATCTGTCGCATGGCCTCCAGCGCGGCCGGGTCGTTGTCCACCACCAGCACGCGGATGCCCTTGATGCTGCTGTTGCCCGCGGCAGGTTCGGTACGCGGGGCCACCGGCGGCGTGGCCCGTGCCACGCTGATGGAGAACGCCGAGCCGCGGCCGGGCACGCTGTGCAGGTGCAGCGGTGCATGCAGCAGGTCGGCGATGCGGTGCGCGATCGTCAGCCCAAGACCCAGGCCCTGGCCATTGCTGCGGTCGCCGCGGTGGAACTCCTCGAACACCACCGCCTGCTGCTCGGCAGCGATACCCGGGCCACTGTCGTGCACCCCGATGCACAGCATGTCGCCCCGGCGACGCACGCCGAACACCACGCCGCCATGGCGCGTGTAGCGGATCGCATTGGCGAGGAAGTTCTGCAGCACGCGGCGCAGCAGCAGGGGGTCGCTGTGCACCCAGGCGCCGCTGCGCACATGGCGGAACTGCAGGCCCCGCGCCGCTGCCAGTACGGCAAACTCCTGCGCCAGTGGATCCAGCACGCTCGCCAGGGCGAACGGCCGCGGATCGGCGACCAGCCCACCCGCCTCCAGCCGCGAGATATCCAGCAGGCCCGACAGCAGGTCATCGGTGGAATCCAGCGCACCGCGGATCTGGCGCAGGAAGCTGTCCAGGAACTCCGATTCGATGTGCTGGGACATGGCATCGGTGAGCAGCTGCGCGGCATGCAGGGGCTGGATCAGGTCATGGCCGACCGCGGTCAGGAAGCGGGTCTTGGCCACGTTGGCGCGTTCGGCTTCGTGCACGGCCTGCTCCAGCCTGGCGGTGCGGTCCTGGACGCGGCGCTCCAGCGTTTCGTTGCTGCGCTTGAGCGCATCCTCGGCGCGGCGGAAGGCGGTGACATCGGTGAAGGTGGCCACGTAGCCGCCTCCCGGCATCGGGTTGCCACGTATCTCGACGATGGTGTCGTCCGGGAATATCCGCTCGGACAGGTGCGGGGTGCCGCGTCGCATATGTGCGACACGGCGCTGCAGTGCCTTGTCGGGGGAGTCGCCCGGGATCTGCCCGATCTTCAGTTGCCCCAACGCCCACGCGGTGAGGTTGACCACCGGCTGCCCCACCTGCAGCAGCTCGGCGGGGAACTTGAACAGCGCGGCATAGCGGCTGTTCCAGGCCACCAGCTGCAACTGCGCATCGACCACGCTGATGCCCTGGCTCATGTTCTCCAGCGCCGCTTCCAGCAGGCGCTGGTTGAAGCGCAGCGCCTGGGTGGCTTCGCCAACCGCACGGGTGACCGCCTCCAGGGGCGCGGCACCGCCATCGCGTGCGGCCTCCACCAGCAGGCGGGCCATGCCCGCGCCGACCACGGCGGTCAGTTCACGCTCGATGGCAGTGACCCGGTCGTCATCGAGCATCTGCCCGGCATGCCCATCCATCAGCTGGCGGGCGCGCTCCTGGCCCAGGAACCGGCCAGCGGTCTTGCGCAACGACGCCGCCGCCACCGCATCCTTGCGTAGCGGGACCGAGGGGCGCACCGCGCGCGACACCAGCACCACAGTCACCAGGTTGACCGCGAGGCTGGCACCCATGCTGATGGCGATATGGCCCGGTTGCATGCGCAGCGAGAACATCGCCAGCCAGTGCAGTCCCTCCTGGCCGACCGACGGCGGCGGGGCAGGGATCACCATCGGCAGCAGTACCAGCCACAGCCAGACCAGCGAGCCCAGCACGATGCCGGCCATGATCGCCGGCGAGGGCGTGCGCGGGCGATACACCGCCAACAGCACCGCAGGGGCCAGCTGCGAGAGCGCGGTGAAGGACATCAGGCCGAAATCGCTGAGCGCCTCGGTGCCGCTCATCGCGCGGCTGTACAGCCAGGCCATCAGGAACACGGCCACGATGCCGGCGCGACGGAAGGCCAGCACGCGCGGGCGCAGGTCGGCGGTGGTGACACCCGCCGCCACGCTGCCCAGCAGGCGCGAGCCGAAGCCGTGGTTGCCCAGCATGATCGACAGGGTCAGCCCGGACAGGATCATCATGCCGGTGGCAGCGCTCAGGCTGCCCAGGTACGCCAGCAACGCCAGCAAGTGGTGCCCGCGTTCCTGCGGCAAGGCGAGCACGTACAGGTCCGGTGAGACCGACGCGGGCAACTGCGCCGCCCCGGACAGCGCCATCGGCACCGACGGCAGCCCGATCAGCAGCAGGTACAGCGGGAACAGCCAGCGCGCGGTCTTCAGGTCCGAGGGCTGGCGCAGTTCCACCACGCCCACGTGGAACTGGTGGGGCAGGGTGAAGGCGGCCAGCGCGCCAAGCGCCACCATGGTGAGGTAATCGGGAATGATCGCCGGCGGCGGGAGCTGGGCCATCTTCTCCAGCAGCGGCGTGCCCGCCTGGTGCACCGACAGCCCGGCATACAGGCCGATGGCCAGCAGCGCGGCCAGCTTCAACACCGACTCCAGGCCCAACGCCACCACGATGCCGCGGTTGTGCTCGGTGGCCGAGGCCTTGCGTGCACCAAACAGCAGGGTGAACGCGGCCATGGTCAGCGCAAACCAGAACGACATGTCCAGCTGCCAGCGGGCCGGCGCGAATGCTTCGCCCAGCAGTGCGACCAAGCCCTGGCTGACGGCTTTGAGCTGCAGCGCGATGTAGGGAATGATGCCGAACAGCGCGACCAGGGTGATGGTGATCCCCAGCCCCTGGTCCGTGCGCAGCCGTGCGACCACCAGGTCGGCGATGGTGGCGCTGTTGTGCTGCTTGGCCAGGCGCCCGAGCCGTGCCAGGAACGGCAGGCCGAAGGCGAAGATCAGCGCCATCCCGACCAGTGTCGGCGGAATCGGGAAACCCCATTGCACGCCCTGTGAGGCAGCGCCGTAGTACGTCCAGGCCGTGCAGTGCACGGCCAGGGACAACGCATAGATGGCCGGCCATACCCGCGCCAGCCGGTGCCCCTGGCGCTCGCCCCACAGCGCCACGCCGAACAGCAGTACGGTCCACGCGATGCAGGCGAACAGGACGATGGAAGGCGTCAACATCGCTCCAGTGTAGAGACAAGCGCCGCCGGCGAGCAGCAGCCCCGGCTAGGCCACCACGATCAACGACAACTGCTCGGCCACCAGCGCCACCGCGCCGTCGGGAAGCCGCTCCACGGCCTTGTGCTGGGTCAGCAGCCATTGCCCGGGCGCGCGCGCGTCCAGCGACAGCAGCCGCGAGCGCACCTGGACCTGTGCACCGCTGGGAACCGGCGCCAGGAACCGGACCTTGTTCAGGCCGTAGTTGAGGACATGGGCGATGCCGGGGAAGCGGGTCAGCGCGGCCACGTCGTCTTCCACCGTGAGCGAGAGCAGCAGAAAGCCATGCGCGATGGTGCGTCCGCCCGGCAATTCGGTCTGGGCCCGGGCCGGATCGACGTGGATCCAGTTGTGGTCCCCCGTGGCCTTGGCAAAGGCATCGATGCGCGACTGCTCAAGCCGCGCAGCGCCCCCCAGCCGCTCGCTGGCGGCCCACGCATGCAAGGCCTGCAAGGCGGTCGGCAGGTCAGCGGTCATCGCACTGGCGTTCATCGCACGCCCGCCAGCAAGGCCAGGATCGCGTCAAGCGCTTCCGGCTCGGACAGGGTCGGCGCATGGCCCACGTCGGGCACCTCGACCAGGCGCGCACTTGCCGATGTCGCGGCCATCTGCCGTGCCACGTCGGCCGGCAGGATGTCCGACAGTGCCCCGCGCACCACCAGTACCGGCGCCTGCGCGGTCAGCGCCCGCACCGCGCGCCACAGCATGGGGCGCAGCAGCCACAGCACCCATGGCCGGGTAGTGCGGATGACAGCCGGGTCGTAGTCCAGCTCCAGCAGCCCATCCTCGCGGCGGCGGAACGTGCGCAACGCCATCGCGCGCCAGTCGTCGGCGGAGTAACGCGGGAATGCCGCCTGGCCGATGGATGCCATGTACGCAGCGGCCTGCGCCAGGTCCATCGGCGGCACCGGTTTGCCGGCGTATCTGCCGATCCGCGCCAGCGCTTCACGCGGCACCTTGGGGCCGGCATCATTGAGCACGGCCGCGGCGATCCGTCCCGGCGCGCGCGAGGCGAGGGTGATGGTGACCAGTACACCCAGCGAGGTGCCGATGAACACCGCCTTGTCGATGTTCTGTGACTGCAGCAGCGCCAGCATGTCGTCGGCATAGGCCCGCGGGTTGTACCCGGACGGATCCGGCGCACGCGCCGAGCCTGCACGGCCGCGCAGGTCCACGGCGATCACGCGCCAGCCGACGTCGCTCAATGCGTGGGCGAGGGCATCGAAATCGGCGGCATTGCGGGTCAGGCCGGGGATGCAGATGACCGTGCCGCGGCGCGCCTGGCCCGCTGCAGGGGCGTGGTCGCGCGCGTGCAGGCGCAACCCATCGCGGCTGTTCCAGTACAGATCATCGTAAGACTGCGTCATGCAGAGGCTTCCTAGAAATCGTAACGGACGCTGAGACTATACTGGCGCGGCGGGCCATAGAAACCGATCAGCGTGCCGACCGCCGGGATGTTGTACCCGGTGGTGCGGTAGGCCTTGTCGGCCAGGTTGGTGCCCTGCAACGAGAACGTCCAGGCGTCATCGAGCTTCCAGATCACCCCGGCATTGACCAGCCCGTAGCCCGGCTGGCGGATCACCGGGCTCAGGTCGGTGGTCGGCCACACCTCGCTCTGGTAGCTGTAGCTCACCCGCGCCGACAGGTTGCCGCCGGAGGCCAGCGCGGTGCGGTACTCCACGTTCAAGGCACCGGAGAAATCCGGCGCATTGGTGAACTTCATCTGGTCGGCGACATTGATGCCGCGGTCCATGTACTGGTCGTATTTCGTGTCCAGCCAGGCCAGGTTGCCCGAGATCAGCCAGTGCTGGCTGGGCAGGTACTGGTACTCGATCTCCAGGCCGTTGACGGTGCCCGAACCGGCATTGGTGAAGTCGCCGAAGAAGGAATCGTCGGTGCCATCGCCATTGGTATCGATGCCGGTGAACACCGACAGCTGGATGTCCTTGTACTTGTTGTGGAAGGCCGACAGGTTCAGGAACAGGCGCTGGTCGAAGAAGCCCATCTTGCTGCCGATCTCGATGCTGTCCACGGTTTCGTCGTCGAACGGCTCGGCCGAGCGCGGCACCGCCACGGCGTTGGCGCGGATGTTGTAGCCGCCGGACTTGAAGCCACGCGTGGCCAGGCCGTAGACCATGATGTCCGGGGTGACCTGGTAGTCCAGAGAGACCTTGGGCGAGACGTTCTTGAAGTTGGTGGTCTTGTCAAAATCGGCCGTCACCGCGAGCGGTCGGCTGAAGGTCGCATCGCTGTACAGGCGGTTGAGCACGACCGCGCGCTTGTCCTCGTCGGTGTAGCGCGCGCCGAGGTCGAGCTTGAGCCTGCTGGTCAGGTCGAAAGTCCAGTCGGCATACAGCGCGATGCTGTCGGTGAGCACCTTGCCCTGGTTGTCGGCGAACTGTGCGCTGAAATAGTTGTTCTGGATCTGTCCACCGGCCTCGCCGCTGAACTGATACAGGCCCACCACGCCACGCACCCGGCCGCCGGCATCGTAGTTGAGCTGCACTTCGTTGCTGACCTGGTTGTCGTTGTAGGTACCGCCGACATCGGCCAGCCTGACCGGCGTGCTGTCGAAATCGATGTTCGCCGCGCTGTCCGACTCGCGCTTGGCCAGCACGTATTTGACCGCCACATCGTCGTTGGGCCGCCAGTTCACCGTGGCCGAGGCGCCCTTGGTTTCCACGCTGTTGAGGTTGCGCATGCCCGAGCGGGTGTCGTAGCGGCTGTCCATCGGCGGGTAGGCGCGCAGGAACGGGTTGGGCGCCAGCATCTTCGAGCCGCGCATCCCGGACTGGTCCTTGATCCAGTCCAGCGCGAACTGCACGTCGAAGTCGTCGCCCGCATACGCCCCCAGGTTCAGTCGCGCGGCGTTGATCTGCTTGTCGCTGACCGGCTGGTCGCTGTAGGTGTTCTCGCCAAAGCCGTCGTGGTTCATGCTGGCCACCGCCACGCGTGCGCGCAGGCCGCTGTCGGCGCCGCCGATCGGGCCGCCGATGGCGGCCTTGGCGTCCAACTGGCTGTAGTTGCCCACGGTGACCTGGGCAAAGCCCTCGGTCTGGGTGGGCAGCCCGCGCGAGATGTACTTGATCGCGCCCCCGATGGTGTTCTTGCCGTAGAGGGTGCCCTGCGGCCCGCGCAGCACCTCGATGCGCGATACGTCGAAGACGTCCAGCAGCGCCCCCTGCGGGCGCGCGATATAGACGTCGTCCAGGTAGATGCCCACGCCCGGATCCGCGCCCCAGGTGGGATCGGATTGGCCGATGCCGCGGATGTAGGCCGTGACCGTGCTGCTGGCCCCGCGTGCGGCGTAGATGGTCAGGTTGGGCACCTGGCCGTCCAGGTCGCTGATGTCCTGCACGTTCATCCTGTCCAGCGCTTCGGAGGTGAAGGCGGTGACCGCCACCGGCACCTCCTGCAGGGTCTCCTCGCGCTTGCGTGCGGTGACCGTGATGCTGTCAAGGTTGGTGGCCGAGGCGGCCTTGTCCGCCGCCGGCGCGGCCTGCGGTGCTTCCTGCGCCAGCGCCGCGCCGGAGACCAGCAGCGCGCCGATCATCAGGCTCAAGTAATTCCGTGTCATTCGGTCCTCCCCCAAGGCATGTCCGTTGCAGATGGCCCTTTGCCACCCCTGGAGCCTAGGCTAGCGGTGCCGTGGGGCGGCGGCGAGTGGACCTAGGTCCAGTCGGCAGCGGTGCGCAGATCCGGATACTGGGCGCGTCTCCATCCGGAAGCGCCGTATGTCGTTACTGATCGTACTTGCAGCGCTGGGTTTCCTGATCCTGGTGGCCTACCGGGGTTACAGCGTGATCCTGTTCGCGCCCATCGCCGCGCTCGGGGCCGTGCTGTTGACCGACCCCTCGCTGGTGGCGCCGATGTTCACCGGCTTGTTCATGGACAAGATGGTCGGCTTCCTCAAGCTGTATTTCCCGGTGTTCCTGCTCGGTGCCGTGTTCGGCAAGCTGATCGAACTGTCCGGCTTCTCCCGCTCCATCGTCGGCGCGGCGATCGGTCTGTTCGGGCCGCAGCGGGCGATGCTGTCGATCGTGCTGGTGTCGGGCCTGCTCACCTACGGTGGCGTGTCGCTGTTCGTGGTGGTGTTTGCGGTCTATCCGTTCGCGGCCGAGATGTTCCGCCAGAGCAACATCCCCAAACGCTTGATCCCGGCCACGCTGGGCGTAGGCGGTTTCAGCTTCACCATGGATGCGTTGCCGGGCACGCCGCAGATCCAGAACATCATCCCGACCACGTTTTTCGGCACCGACGCCTGGGCAGCGCCTGTACTGGGCACGCTGGGCAGCGTGTTCGTGCTTGCCGTGGGCATGGCCTACCTGGAGTGGCGACGCCGCGCTGCGCTGCGCACCGGCGAGGGCTACGGCGACCCGGCCACCCTGGTGAACGAGCCAACCCCGTTCACCGGCACCCATCTGGCGCACGCAGGTGTCGCCGTAGTGCCACTGGTGCTGGTGTTTGTCTCCAACAAGCTGCTCACCCTGGGCATGCCGCACTGGTACGGCGGCGAGCACAGCTTCGTGCCGTCCATCATGGGCAGTGCCGCGCCGGTCGTGCAGGACGTGGCCCGGATCGGGGCGATCTGGGCCGTGGCAGGTGCGCTGCTGGTCGGGATCCTGTCGGTGCTGGCACTGGCCTTGCGCCCGGTGGTGGGCCAGTTTGCCGAAGGCACCCGTACGGCCATCAGCGGCGCGGTGTTGGCGGCGATGAACACCGCATCGGAATACGGCTTCGGGGCGGTGATCGCCGCATTGCCGGGCTTCATGGTGGTGGCCAATGCGCTGGGCGCGATCAAGGACCCGCTGCTGCATGAGGCGGTCACGGTGACCGGCCTGGCCGGGGTCACCGGGTCGGCGTCCGGTGGCATGAGCATCGCCCTGGCCGCCATGTCCGAGACCTTCATCGCCAATGCCCAGGCCGCCGGCATCCCGATGGAGGTGCTGCATCGCGTCGCCGCGATGGCGTCCGGTGGCATGGACAGCCTCCCGCACAACGGCGCGGTCATCACCCTGTTGATGGTGACCGGGCTGACCCATCGGCAGGCCTACAAGGACATATTTGCGGTGACCGTCATCAAGACCCTCGCGGTGTTCGTGGTGATCGGCATCCATTACGCCACCGGCTGGGTGTGACAGCGGCGTCGCAGCACCCTCTGGCAGGCCGGACCACGAGGATTCCCGGAACCACTTCATCCACGACTCACGCATGAGGATCTGGCAATGAACTCTGGAATCGATTCGATCAAGGCGGCCCTGCTGGTGCTGTGCACCTGGCTGGCAGCGGCGGCCAGTGCCTTCGCGGCAGGGCCCGCCGGGCATTGGGATGTGGGTCTGTTCGGCAACGTGTTCGGTGCACGCGAGTACCAGGTATGGGTGCCTGCGGGCTATGACGACACGCAGCCGCTGCCGGTGCTGCTGGTGCTGCACGGCTGCGTGACCGGGCCAAACCTGATGGGCGAGGCCTCCGGTTTCAACGACGTGGCCGATACCGAAGGCTTCCTGGTGGTCTACCCGCGGCAGAACGTCACCGCCAATCCCGCACGCTGCTGGAACTGGCAGTTGCCGATCAACCAGGCCCGGGGCAGCGGCGAGGCCTCGATCCTGGCCGGGATCGTGGAGCAGGTAAAGGGCAGCTACGCCGTTGATCCGCGCCGGGTCTACGTCACCGGCATCTCGGCCGGCGGCGCGATGACCTCGATCATGCTGGCCTGCTATTCGGATGTGTTCGCCGCCGGTGCGATCCACTCCGGTGGCATGTACAAAGGGGCCACCACCGTGTCCGGCAGCGCCTACGCGCTGTTGGCCGGCAGCATCTATTCGCCGGACAGCAACGGACGGCTGGCCTGGCAGTGCTCGGGCTCGCCGACGCCGCGGCCGATCCCGGTGCTGGTAGTCCATGGCACCGCCGACAGCACCGTGAATCCGGTGAACGGCCAGCAGGCCGTGCGCCAGTTCCTGCAGACCAATGACCTGGCCGACGACGGCCTGGACAACGACTCGGTGAAGTACGTACCGACGAGCACCTTCAATGGCCAGGTGCCGGGCGGGCGCGCGTATCGGGTGGACACCTATGGCTATGGCGGCCGGACGCTGGCCCAGCATTACGTGGTACAGGGCATGGGCCATGCCTGGAGTGGCAGCCAGACAGGATTGCCGTTCACCGATCCGGACGGCCCGGATGCGACGCTGATTACGTGGCTGTTCCTGAAAGACAACCAGCGCTGAGCGTACGCAATCCCCGGTCCGCCAAAGGACCGGGGGAGCGTAGCGCGGACCGTTGCTCCGCTGCGTCCCGGATGCCCGCCTATCCCTCTCCTGACGCTGCGCGGCCCCTGGCTCCATCTCTTGCAGAGTGAGCCGGCCCCCGGCCCTACATGGAGACGCAACCGGGCGGGACCCTGCGCAGGGTTGGTGCGCCTGCCGCCGCGCCTGGCGCGGTGGTTGTCCGTGGCGAGTGCCGCCGAAAGGCGTCGCTGTGCTGGAGGACGCGCGTGGGATGGGGCGGCCGCCTGGCACGGATGCGGCCAGCCTGGCGCCCACCGGCACGGCAGCCACCCCGCCTTCCGCCACAGGCGTGCGCGGTCCCCATCCGCTATCGTGGGCGCCCTTTCCGGCTACCTCCCAAGCGCCGACGCATGCGAGTTACTTCGATGATGGTTCGACCCAGGCAGTGGCTGAATTGCCTCGTCATATCCGCTGCGCTTCTGGCCGCAGGATGTGCCGCCGAGAAAGCCCCGGCGAAGGATCTGGCCGGCGACCTCGACGAGGTAGCGGCCACGCTCATCCAGCAGCCGTTGCTGCACTCGGCCTCGATCGGCGTGGTGTACCGGGGCACGGAATTGATCCGGCATCGCGGCGACATGGAGGCAGGAAAGCCCGGCCCACCGACCGATGCGACCCTCTATGAAATCGGCTCGCTGAGCAAGACCCTGGCCGGCACGCTGATGGCCAACGCCGTCCTGGAGAAAAAGGTGGGTCTGGACGACGATGTCCGGATATACCTCCAGGGGGACTATCCGAACCTGCAATACAACGGCGAGCCCTTGCGCGTCCGCCACCTGCTCTCGCATACCAGCGGCTTGCCGAACATGGTGCCGGAGCGTGCGAACACGGTCCTCGCCGACTTCACCAACCACCGTACGCCTGCCGAACTCAACGCTGTCTACGCGGGGTACGGCCAGGCGGATTTCTTCAGGGACCTGCACACTGTGGAGATCGGCAGGGTGCCTGGAAAGGAGTACGCCTACTCAAGTGCCGGAACGGAACTGGTGGCGCATATCCTGGAAGTGGTTTACAAGCGCGACTATGCAACGCTGCTGCGCGACGTTCTTGCTGATGCTGCAGGCATGGAGGGGATCAGGATCCGGTTGGGCGATACAGAGATGCTCCGCCTTGCGGTGGGTTACCACAGCGACAACCCGATCCCGACCACGCCGATGCCGCAGTTGCCCTGGGGCGCGTCGGGCAACGTGAAGGCGACAACGCCGGACATGGTGAAGTACCTCAGGTTCCAACTGGCCGGTGGGCCGGTTGTGACGGAATCGCATCGCGCCCTGGTCACGTTCGATCCGGAGTTCAGCATCGGCTACTTCTGGAACATCGTCCGCGGCGACGCCTTGAAGGGTGTTTACTACGCGCATCATGGGGGCGTGCCACGTTCGCAGTGCTACATCTACATCGTGCCCAAGTACGACCTTGGCATATTCGTGATCACCAACCAGAGCGGCACCGATACGGCACGCGCCATGGAGGCGGCGATCGATACATTGGTGGAGAGAATCGCGGCGCGTGAGACAGCCGTCGGCCGGGCCTGAAGCCTCGGCCAGGCCGTGCCGGTGCCCTCAGCCGGGCAGCTCACACTTCATTTTGCCGTCCACGTAGTAAGGCTTGGGCACATTCGGGTTGTCGCTGGTCTTCTCGAAGACCACCTCGAACGAATCATTGTCGGGTGACCCCTTGCGGTCGGTGCAGGCGTCCTGCAGCTTCTTCTTTACCGCTGCGATGCCGGCATCGCGGTTGGCGCCATCTGCACTGTTGGTCAGGTTGACCGTTTCAGCGGCGGCAGCGGCACTGAAGCCCATCAGGCAGCCGGCAATCATCAGCGTATGCAGTTTGGTCATGGCGTCTCTTCTTGTGGATACGAAGGGGGTTCCAGCATAGGGTGGCGCGGTGAAGGTGCCGTCGTCAGGCAGGCGCAAGTTGGCCGACGATCAATGGCGCAAGGCGGGCGAAAGCGCGCACTTCACGTTAGGATGCCTGGATCGGCACAGGGGCCGACGTGCTAGAGGGGCAGCAATGGATATGCATGTACAGGCGGAGGTGGATGCCCCGCAGCCACGACGTTCAGAGGAGCTGACGTTCCAGTGGCTCTACCAGCGCGTGCAGGGGCTGATGGACCACAGCATCTTTCCCAAGCCTGGCAGGGTGGAGAAGTGGTCTTTCCGGATAGGGGGGGCGGCCGTGGCGATCGGCGTGCTGACCGCCTTCATCCCGGACCGGTGGCTTCCCGGGAGCGTGGCCCTGATCATAGTCGTGGCTTGCCTGGTTGTGGAATGCGCTGGCTTCGCCCTTGGCGGTATTCTCGCGGCATGCAGGGAGTACCGCCAATACACCCAGCCCAGGTTGTCGCATGCCAGAGGAATGGACAGCGACTTCATCCATTGGCAGTCAGCGATTGCCGATCTTCGCGCCTTCCCCAAAGCCCAGCGCGAACAGCGGCTGCGGTATGTCAGCACCCTGCGAGCCAACATGATTGATCGCATGGGCTTGATGTACGGCGGTCTGCAGCGCCTTGGGCCGTTCCCGTTGCTGCTTGCCCTTTACCTGCAGGTCCGTGGCTGGAAGTGGGGAGAGTGGGGCGCTGTTTTCGATGTTGGCTGGCTGGGGGCGCTGCTTATCTTTGTATTGTCGCTCTTGTATCTGCTCGGCTGGATGTTGATTGGGCAGCGGATCCGACTGGATACCTACGTTGCCTTGCTGGAGGCTTCGATCCAGGAGCCCGAACCGGGTGCGGGTTTACAATGACGGGCGCCAGATGTCAGCGGTTGAAGAAAAATAGACCGCATAGCATGGCTCCCTCGATGAAAGCACTGGCGTTGGTCGCAGCCGCTGTCTCCATCTGCATCTTGCTCACTGGTTGCGTCGCCCCGTTCCGTGTAAAAGCGCGCGGTTACCCAGCGGCTGACATGGCTTTGTCAGGCACGCCCGATTCCCCCGCATTCCTCAGCTTCCCTGCAGTGAAGTTGATGCCTCGGCGTGCATCCAGCTGCAGAATGCGTCCGTCGCTGCTTGGCGCTGCCCCTTGGACGGGCGGATAGTCCAGAACGCGTAGGCATTGGGGAGCTGGCTCTCAACGGGCCTCACCAGGCGTCCTCGGCGCAGGTCTTCCTCTACCAGCGGCGCCACTCCCAAGGCAACGCCGTGACCGTGGATCGCCGCCTCCTGGGCCAGGTAAATACTGGGAAACACAGGGCCGGCGTCAGCGGCCACGCCGTGCAGGGCGGCAGCGTGCAGCCACGCCGCCCAATCGGGAACGCCCGGTCGCCCTTCGGCGCTTTGGTCATGGACAAAGGCGACATGGGCTAGATCGGCAGGCGATGCAATGGGCTTTCCATCCTTCCGTGTCGTGCCTGGGGCGCACACCGGAAACACCGGGGCGTCCATCAACTTCTCAACCTGCACGCCCGGATAGGTTCCAAGGCCGTAGCGGATCGCAACATCGACCTGATCCTGGCCAACGTCGGCCAGTTGATCGGTGGTCGAGACCCGAACGCGGATATCCGGGTGGGCCTGGTGAAAGCGGTGAAGCCGCGGCGCCAGCCACTTCGCGGCGAACGACTCCATGGTGCTGACGCGCAGGTGGCCAACCTCAGCGGACACGCTTCGGTCCAGTGCCTGGTCGAGCATCCCGAAAATCTCCGTGAGCGACGCCGCAAGGGTGGCACCCTGCGCGGTAAGCGTCACCGCCCGATGGCCGCGATCGAAGAGTTCGGTGCCCAGGTAGGCTTCAAGTCCTTTGACCTGATGACTCACCGCCGCCGGTGTAACAAAAAGCTGCGTGGCGGCCTTCTGAAAGCTCAGCGATCGCGCGGCGGCCTCGAACGCTCTCAGCGCAGTAAGGGGAGGGGCGCGGCGCGGTTTCATGAGGGGGTTCCTGCCAGCACGGGTCATCGATCTTATCAGGTTAGTTTTAGTAATCTGAAAGGCAAATCTTCTCGTTTGTGGTCGCGGGCCTGCCTGTCAATCATGGCCGCCTCCATTCAAGGCAAGCCGCCATGCACCTGACACCGCTGGGCCCGGACGTGTTCCTGTGCGTTGGCAAGGACCACCAATCCGTTGTGACCGTGTTCCTCGATGGCAGTGATGCGCTGCTGGTGGATGCACTGGGGAGCGCCGCGGACGCGGCAGCGTTGCGCGTGCTGATCTGCGACCAGCTGGGAAAGACGGTGCGAGTCATCGTCTCCACCCATTTCATGAGCGACCACATCGCCGGCCTCGCCACCTTCCCCGACGCCATGGTCATCGCGCATCGCAATTACCGGCATGCGTTCCTGTCACAGAACCGCCGTGTCGACGGGTTCTACCGCGAGCCGCAGGTCGTGTTCGACAGCGCGATGCGCATCCGCTGGGGCCGCCATGAGCTGCGCCTGCTGCACAACCCCGGCAAGACGATGGATCACATCAGCGTCGATGTTCCGACCGCCGACCTGGTCTGCGTCGGCGACAACATCGTGGGGAACATCGTGTACCTCTCAAAGGCCGACCCCGTCCAGATCCGAACGGCCATTGGCCGGGCAAGGCAGTTTGGGCGCGGCACCGTCGTTGGCGGCCACATGGGGCGCTTTGAGGCCGCCGTGCTCGACAACGCGGTGCACTATCTGGACCAGCTCCGCAGCAACGTCATCGCGATGCGCGCGCAAGGCGCGGGTGAATCGCTCGCGGCCCGGTTGGCCGCCATTCGGATCGGAGACTGCCTGGCACCCGGCGTCGAGGCGAGCGCGTTTGAAGAGGAGTGGCATCTGCGCAACCTGGCGGCCATTGACCTTCAAGGCATCTTTGAACTGGACACGTACCTGGCACATTCGGTGGAGGTCGCATGATCCGCCATCTGCCATGTGGCGCACGGATGGGTCGCCGCGTCTTCCTTTGCGGCGTCGCGGCAGGCGCCACGGCCGCGCTGCTGCCCGTTTCCCGGGCGACAGCGCGGTCAGCGTCGGGTGACCTGCGGATTCAGCGGCTGGCCTGGGCGGGCCTTCGCCTGCAGTTGCCGGGCTCCACCCTGTTCATCGACCCGCTGACCAGCGCCACGGAGTGGGGCAGGGCATTGCCGGACGCCCTGGTTCCTGTCGACGGCGGGCGGGGAGACACCACGGTCCTGCTCACGCACGTCCACTCGGACCACTTCGACGCCGGGGCCGTGGCCCAGGCATTGCGGAATGGCGGGAGCCTGATCTACCCGGAGGGGACGCATCCGCTTCCCGTCCCCGGGGGAGCACGGGCGCGGTCCGCACGCCTTTGGGAGCCTCAGCTGCTGGGTGACTTTACCGCCACGGCGGTGCCGGCCTCGGATGGATACGGCGACACCCAGGTTTCATGGGTGGTATCGGCCGCCGGCCGGCGGATATTCCATGGCGGAGACACGATGTGGCACGGCCACTGGTGGAAGATCGGTCGCCAGCTCGGTCCCTTCGACGTGGCGTTCCTGCCGATCAACGGCGCCCGATTTGGGTGGCGCACACCGGTCAGCGGTCAGCCAGGCGTGTTGACCCCCGAGCAGGCCATCGCTGCGGCCACCGTGCTGGGCGCGCGGTCGGTCGTCCCGATCCACTACGGGATCTCCGGCGTAGATGCCTACCAGGAAGTGGACGATCCGCTTGGTGCCCTGGTCAGGGCGGCGCGGGCAACGGCCATCGGGGTGCAGTCCGTGCCGCCGGGGGCGTGGGTGGCGTGGGTGGCGTGGCGGTGATCCACAGCGTGGTGCCGGAGGCGGAAAAGGCCCTGACCACGCGCACCCGATCAAGCGCCAAACCATGGCCGATTGCACGACAATCAACATCGCAACGCCATCTGGAGAACTGACGCATATGCAGATTCAGGAGTATGAAGAGCGGCTTCGCCTCGCCATGCTGCACAGCGATGTCGCCGAGCTGGACGCCCTGATTGACGATGACCTGCTGTTCGTCGGACCAGGAGGTGGCATGTATACGAAGGCCGACGATCTGCAGCTGCATCGCTCGGGGTCGCAGCGCATGCTCCAGGCGGTCTGGCACACGGTAGAGGTGCGCTCGTACGGCACGACATGCATCACGGCCGTCACCGCTGAGCTGTCTGGCACGCTCATGGGCGCGCCGTTTGCCGGCCGGTTCCGTTATCTCCGCACCTGGGTACAGAAGGAGGGCATCTGGCGCGTGGTGGCCGGCAGTGTGTCGGCGATCAGTGAGTGAGGCTCTGCAGGAGGCTTCCCGATCGGGCGAGCGCCGGCAGGCGGGCAGGCGGTGCGGACGCTCCCTGACCGGGGCGACCAGGCCTGGTCGTCTCAGTACCCAGCCAGGGTACCCGTCCCATGCCGGTGTCGGCAGCGTGGAGGCCCCATCCGCGCCGGGCGCCCCCTCATCCGTGGCCGTTCCCGGGCGACACACTTCAGCGGCCACGGGGCCTGCCGGATACGCTGGTGCGCCGACAGCTCACCTGGATCTCTCCAGGGTGTCTGCCGGCACCTTCGCCAGGACGCGTGCTCAATAGCGGCCGCTCGGCCAGTCCGTGTAGCCCTTCGCACCACCGCCGTAGTAGGACTCGCGCGGCGCAATGGCCAGTTCGGCGCCGCGTCGCAGGCGCTCAACCAGATCCGGGTTGGAGATGAAGAGGCGACCAAAGGCGACCGAATCGATCTTGCCGCTGGCCCGTCGTTCGATGGCCATCTCCAGGTCGTAGTTGTTGTTACCGATGAAGTGCCCGTTGAACAGGGCGCTCAGGGCATCCATGTCTACGCCGTCCGGGACGCTGCGGCTGGTCGCCGTGGCACCTTCGACGAAGTGCAGGTACGCCAGGTTGAAGGCATTGAGCTTCTCGATGAGGTAGCCATGCAGCGCCATGACGTTACTGTCCGGCGGCGTGTTGCCGGCATCCGGAGTCACCGGGGAGAGGCGAATGCCCACCCGATCACTTCCCCAGATCTTGACGATCGCTTCCGTGACTTCCAAGGTCAGGCGCGCACGGTTCTCAATGGAGACGCCGTAGCGGTCTGTGCGCTGATTGGTTGAATCGCGCAGGAACTGGTCGAGCAGATAGCTGTTGGCCGAGTGGACCTCCACGCCATCAAAACCGGCTTGCCTGGCGTTCTGCGCAGCCGTTCTGTACTGCTCGATCTGGCACCGGGAGGGTCCGCACCGGCTTGGCCATTCCGTATGGAGATGTCAGTCGGGACGATGTCGCGGCCACCCTGCTGGAGATCGTCGAGAACCCCTCGGTATCGCGCATCATCATCGAGCTGACCCAGGGGCAGACGCCCGTCGCCGATTCCATTCGGCGCTTTGCCAAGGCATGAGCGGGCAGTAAGGGCGGGGTGGTGGGGTCACGCCAGGCGTTTGCGCATGAACACCCGCTCGTGTCCCAGCGGGTAGTCGGCCAGCCGGGCAAATACAACGTAGCGGTGGCGCGCATAGAACCCCTCGGCCTGCCAGTCGAAGGTGTCCAATCGGGCCGAGTGGACGCCCTGCTCACGCGCGCGGCGTTCGCACTCCTCCAGCAGTGCGGTGCCCAAACCTGCCGACCGCTCGCCAGGCTCCACCCAGAGCACGTGGATCTCAAGCCAGCCCAGTGCCACGTCCGCCAGAATGCCGCCCAGCAGCGCCCCCTGAGGGCACCGCGCCACAATCCTCAGTTCGGACTCCTGACCACCACCGGTGAAGGGATGATTGAACTGCTGGAGCGCTGTGCAGAGCTGTTCAACGTCTTCCGGGGCCGCTGGCATCAGGGCGATGCCTTCCTGCTTATCCATGCGCTCTCCTTGGGCATGCGTGGCTGCGGGCAGATTATCCATATTGCTGGCGATTGCACGGACGGAAAACCAGAACCCGATGGACATGGCACTGCGGATGGGCGGGTTTCGGCAGTAAAGCGAGCTGATATCGGCGGCACAAGCGGGCAACGCATCTGCGGCTGACAAGCGCCTCATGGATCGCACCGTCCCACCGCGTGATGCTGTCTCTTCGACGGGTGTGCACAGTGTCGGGCGTATAGTCGTCCCACACCACGCTTTTCCCCATGGCACCGAACTGCCCGCAGTTCATCACCGCAAGGATCGAAGCAATGCCCAAGGGCTCAGACCTCCTGGTCGCCGCACTCGAAAATGAGGGCGTAGACCGCATCTTCGGCGTTCCGGGCGAGGAAAACCTCGATTTCCTGGAATCCCTGCGGAACTCCCGCATCGAGCTGGTCCTCACCCGTCACGAACAGGCCGCCGCCTTCATGGCGGCGACCCACGGCCGCCTCACGGGCAGGCCCGGGGTCTGCCTCGCCACCCTCGGCCCCGGTGCACTGAACTTCTCCACCGGCGCGGCCTACGCCCATCTCGGGGCGTGGCCGATGATCCTGATCACCGGCCAGAAGGCAGTGATGAGCGCCCGGCAGGCGCGCTTCCAGATCGTGGACATCGTGGCCTCGATGAAGCCGCTCACGAAAATGACCCGCCAGATTGTCAGCCCCGCGGCCATTCCGGCCATGGTGCGCGATGCCTTCCGCGTCGCCATGGAGGAGCGGCCGGGCCCGGTGCACCTGGAACTCCCGGAGGATGTCGCCGGCGAAGAGGTCGACGCGGTGCCGGTGATTTCGGTGCACCCCCTGGACCGGCCCGTTGCCCCTGACGCGGCGCTCGACCGGGCCGTCACTGCCATCCTTGCGGCCAAGCGCCCCCTGGTGATGATCGGTGCGGCCTGCAGCCGTCCCTCGCTGACCGACGCGCTTTCCTCATTCGTCGCCCGCACGCGCCTGCCATTCTTCAATACCCAGATGGGCAAGGGCGCCGTTACCGGCGGCTCCAACCTGTACATGGGCACCGCTGCGCTGTCCGAAGGCGACTATGTCCACGAGGCTGTCGCGCGCGCCGACCTGATCCTTGCCATCGGCCATGACACCATCGAAAAGCCGCCGTTCCTGATGAAAGACAACGGCGGGCCCAAGGTCATCCATGTCGGCTTCCAGTCCGCCACGGTCGAACAGGTCTACCACCCCGATATCGAGGTGATCGGCGACATCGGCGCCAGTGCCACCGCGCTTGCCGAGCGGCTGGAGGGCAAACTGATCGAAGATGCCGGCACCAGTGAGCTACGCAAGAAGATACTGTCCCGCCTCAATGACCGCGCCGAGGAGGACCGCTTTCCGGTCACGCCCCAGCGCCTGGTCCATGACGTGCGGCAGGCGATGCCCGAAGACGGCATCGTCTGCCTCGACAACGGTATGTACAAGATCTGGTTCGCCCGAAACTACCGTACGCATGTGGCCAACACCCTGCTGCTCGACAACGCGCTGGCCACCATGGGCGCGGGCCTGCCGTCGGCCATGATGGCGTCGATGCTGTTTCCGCAGCGCCGCGTGCTGGCGGTCTGTGGCGACGGTGGCTTCATGATGAATTCGCAGGAGATGGAAACCGCCGTCAGGCTGGGCCTGAACCTGGTGGTCATCGTCCTCAATGACAGCGCCTACGGCATGATCCGCTGGAAGCAGGCGGTCGACGGCTTCGAAGACTTTGGCATGCGCTTCGGCAATCCTGATTTCGTGCGCTACGCCGAAGCCTATGGTGCGAAGGGCACCCGGATCACGGCAGTGGACCAGCTGGTGCCCACGATCGAGGCCGCCCTCGCTGGCGGTGGCGTCCACCTGCTGGATGTGCCCATCGACTACTCCGAAAACACCCGCGTCCTGGTCGACGAACTGCGCAACCGCACGCCCGACGTGGGCTGTGCGTAAGCGGCCGCGGTGATGCCCAACACAAGGAACCCCCCATGTTGACCGTCGTACAAGCCTTCGATCGCGCGCCCATCGCCGATGTCCCGTTCGACGATGCCGCGGCGCTGGAACGCAAACTCGGCGCCGCCCAGCGGGTATTCAAGAACCGCGACGGCTGGCTCCAGCCGCACCAGCGCATCTCGATCCTGCGCAAGCTGGCCGCACTGATGGAGGCCAAACGCGACCATCTGGCCCTGCAGATCGCGCGCGAGGGCGGCAAGCCGCTGCCCGATGCGATCGTCGAGACCACCCGCGCCATCGATGGCGTCCACAACGCTGCCGATGAGCTGCGCAACTTTGCCGGCCGCGAAATCCCGATGGGCCTTTCAGCGGCGGCGGAGAATCGCTGGGCCTTCACCACCCGCGAGCCGATCGGCGTCGTCGCGGCGATCTCGGCATTCAATCACCCGCTGAACCTGATCGTCCACCAGGTTGCGCCTGCCATCGCGGTGGGATGCCCGGTCATCATCAAGCCGGCGTCGACCACGCCGCTGTCCTGCCTGGAGTTCGTGGCGATGGTCCACGAGGCAGGCCTGCCGGAGCCGTGGTGCCAGAGCTTTCTGCCGGATGGCAACGCGCTGGCCGAGGCGCTTGTCACCGACCCGCGCGTTGCCTTCCTCAGTTTCATCGGCTCGGCCCGGGTCGGGTGGTCGTTGCATGCCAAGCTCGCACACGGGGCGCGCTCGGCGCTGGAACATGGTGGCGTTGCGCCGGCCATCGTGGACCGCAGCGCGGACCTGGCCAGGATCATCGAACCCATCGTCAAAGGCGGGTATTACCACGCCGGACAGGTCTGCGTATCCACCCAGCGCATCTTCGTGCACAACGCCATCGCCGACGACTTCACCCAGGCGCTGATCGCGCGCGTGGAAAAACTCCGTACCGGCGACCCCACACTGAAAGAAACCGAGGTGGGTCCGCTGATCCAGCCTCGCGAGGCCGATCGGGTGGCCGAATGGATCGAAGAGGCGGTGCAGGGTGGGGCGCAGTGTGCAACCGGCGGCAAGCGCCTTTCCGAAACGACGCTGCAGCCCACCGTGCTGCTCGACCCTGCCAGCGACGCCCGGGTGACCACGCAGGAGGTCTTCGGCCCGGTGGTGGCGGTGTACCGCTATAGCGAGCTTGACGAGGCTATCGCGCGGGCGAACTCGTTGCCTACCGCGTTCCAGGCAAGCGTCTTCGCGCAGGACATCGATATCGCGATGCGCGCGGCCAACCGGCTGGACGCCTCGGCTGTGATGATCAACGACCCTACTGCGTTCCGCACCGACTGGATGCCGTTTGCAGGGCGCCGGGAGTCCGGTTATGGAACCGGAGGTATTCCTTACACGATGCGCGACATGTCGCAGGAGAAGATGATTCTCATGCGGAGGAGCTGAGCGGGGTGTGGGGGAGGGGAGGGCATGGCGAGTACCTGGGTGAATTGAGCCGCGCCTTTGGCGGGATGTCGCAGTCGCAGCATATCCAGCATCCCGCCAACTCCACATTGCGCTGGGCACCTGTAACGCTGCGGGGCCCTCACTCAGGCGAGTCGGCCGATGGCCTGCAGGAAATCTGTGGCGTCCGCGCCATCTTTGATGTCATCCCCCCCATCAGTGAGCAGGGTGCTGATCGCAGCTGGACAGATGAGGTTAGGGAGAAATTTTGTGCCGTCGGCTACAAGATCGCGGACCGTACGATGGCAGCTGAATGAACCTTCGATATCTGCTACCTGCACAGCATAGCCAAGTCGCCGGTAGAGGTTGTTTCGTCGTTCTCGCTGGTCATCGTCCTTAGCGTCTACTGCGCTGAGAGAAATGTCGGCCATCGTGTAACCGCCTAGTCCAGCCAGGGTGCAACGGGCTGAGAGCCAGCTCAGACAGAACGTTGCCAGGCCGCGGCCATGAAAATTGTCATCCTGGTAAATGCCAACCCAACCTTTAGGGCCGATCTTTGCAACGTGGCGACCATGGTCGACGGTAATGCTGAACGAACCGCTGGTGTTTGAGAAAACCTGAGATCCTCCACGGACTACCTGGACAACCGGGCGTGACGGACTACCGCCGATTGACGCAGCTCTCCTGATGCTTAGGTGAAACGTCTCGATACTGCGGTCGCGTCTGTTGGAGAACTGAACCTCGAACAAGGTGATGCGACGAGGCAATAGGGAATCTGTCTCCCTTTCAGAATCCGCCGTCCTTGCACCATCGAGAGACCATAGCCAAAAGCGCTCGACTGCGTCTTGCCGGGTGAGGTACATGTTTGCGTCCTCAAGATTCATGATCCAACTCCGAAGTCTGTATTCCCATGGATTCTCGTGGCTCGCCTGAGCAGCATCGGCACCTCGCAGGCGGGCTGCGCCGTGCCGGCTGTGCCGCAGTTTTTTCGTCCACGTCCCAGCGCAAGTGGCGGAGCCCTGACCATACAGGCGTGTCCGCGGCAGGGGCTGCCTGGAGCAGGGCAGGGCTGCCAACAGCGAAGGTTCGCTCCAGGCTGCGCCAGGATCAACCCCAGCGCGGGACGACCGTGCAACTCCGCGCGTGCTCATCTCGGTCGGCGAGCGGCCAATGGCTACGCTCCCTGCGTCCCTGCAAAATCGGTACAGCGGCAATTAGCGTGACGCGTCACGCGGGCTTTTGGTATTCTCCTGGCAGCTATAGGGGGCTACATGGACGTAAGAGCGATACTTTTGATTGTCACGCTACTCTGCAGTTGTTCCGCATCCGCTCAACAGGTGCACAAATGCGTTGATGGCGGTCAGGCGGTCTATCAGTCCGCCCCATGTGCAAAGGGAGCACCTGTGAAGACATGGGATGCTGTGCCTGAAGCGCCCAGTCCATACCGCCAGCAGCGGCTTGAAGGAATTCAGCGTGAACTGATTCAGCGCCGCGCCAGCCAGCCGCAGGCGTATGGCTATGCCAGTCAGTCAGGCGGGGTCAGGGGTGTTTCGATCAGCAAGTACAAAGACCCGAGTCGCTGTGAGGCTGCAAAGGCTAGTCGCGCCTCAGCGTTCGCGGCGGCAGGCCTACATCGGTCCTTTGAACTGACTCGGCGCATGGATGACCTAGTGTTCGATGCGTGCAAGTAACCTGTTCGGGGTGAAGGGGCTGCGCCAATAAAACCCGAGCGCAGGCTGTGTCCGCCGAAGCCTCCGTCTAGGCCGGCTTGCTTAGCGCGGCGCTGGCAAAGCAGAGCAGGGCGCGATCGCGCAGGCCGGCCAGGTCGTTTCCGCAGGTGACCAGCAGCACCTGCAGCTCGATCCAGGTAATGGCCGCCTTCTTCTGCGGGCGTTCGCCACGCTTGTGCGCGCTGCGGCGGGCACTGGCCAGCAGCTGGCGCACCTCAACGCTGTCGATGGGATTGGCCAGTTGCCGCAGCTGATGGACCTTGCTCAGCACCGATACGCGGTGGGTAAAGGTAGCCAATCGCCAGGGGCCGGGGCAATGAGTTCATCGCTCTCCATGCTCAGCCGCTGATCCCATTAGATGACGCGAATGGAGTCAAGCGCGAGCACGTAGCGACCATCGACCTTGGTCATGTCGAAGCGGGCTGTGCTGTCGGTCGGCTCGCCGTCGTACTGCACGCTGACGGTCACCCAATCATGTTCAACGATCCGGTTGCGGTCGTCCGCCTGGATCCCCCAGGCCAGCGCCAGCTCCGGGGCGTCGCCAAGCGAGGTGATATGGCTCAACCACGGGCCTTCGAAGCTGGGGTCAGGCAGTTCGGCCACCCAGTCTTCCAGATCATCCCACAGCCAGCGCAGATGGTGCTCCAAGGTGTCAGCTTGGCTGCGCCCACTGAATGCCTTGATCGATACGGAAGACGGTACCTGGCCAGGATTCAAGCGAAGCTCGTCGAAGAACAGGGAGATTGCCCGCTGTACTTGACGGACCACGTATGTGTGCAACCTGAGATCATCCAGTTTTCAGTAGTTTAGCCAGCGCGCATGCCTACTCCTAACAAGCTGAATACGGTGCCACATTAAGGTAAATCTGCAACAACGTCTGCAACAGCACGTATTTCTGCAATTTGCTCAGTCCACTGGTCAGTTCTTGCACGGATCCGGTTGCACCGCCCCGATTGCAGGAGTAGGTTCCTGACCATGGCCTCCGGAGCCGCGCTGTGCATCGCAAGCCGAAATCGCGCAGAGCTCCAGCTAGCAACTCGGCCACCAACACGCCTGCGGTCGCATTTGTGCAGGCAAAGAGCCAAGCATGCTGAGTGATACGCCAGGAGAGAGAGGATGAGCCTCGTTACGAAGGCTAGGCAACGCCGTCTCGGCATACGCCAAGCGCGGTCTAGCAACTCAGCAAACCTCTGGGCACTTCAGTCGCCCACAGAAGAGTCGCCGGTGACACTGAGCGGCGACCTGCGGATGAAACTCTTCTATTACTGCGAGGGCGATCCGACGATCCTCAGCACTGAGTATAAGGAGCGGGCATTAGAGATACCTAATGGGGTAGACACGGTCGTCGCCGACGCAATGGTTACGTTGGTTGATAGATCGGTGAAGGCCTTTGCGATCGACGATGGCTCGATGCGATCCAAGGAAAACGTGGACGCACTGAGCGTCGTGTGCCGCGATTCGCTCGTTGTGATTGGCACACGCGACTTTTGCCGATTCGCGATGAGGATACGTAACTGGCAATTCGCTATCTCGGCTTACCATCGCAGCCGCGGCTCAGACCTTGGCCCGGTTGCACAACAAATTGAGGCCGTTGTCCGACGGCGCGGCAAGGCCACTCTCGGCGAGGTGATGCGCAGCCAAGGTTCGATTCATCCCGCTGTGGTAATCGGTGCCACCGTCCTTGCTTTGCGCAACCGGGTCATCAGCTCCGACATGGACGCCAACCCATGGTCCTCGCATACCAAGCTCCTGAGGGCTCGGCATGACTTCGGCCGTTAGATTTAACCGCAGGACACTTCCTGCGGAACTTGCCGACTACGGGGCGTGGCCCGCGTTCGACGCGAGTCAATTAAGCGCAGCAGAGTTGGCGTTGTATGAGCGGCGGATGCATGGCTTGATCGCCTACCTGAACGGGGATCCGACTTCCTCGATCGCATCATCCTACGGACTTCAAACAAGCGAGGTACTTCGATACCTCAACAGATGCGTAGCCGTAATGGATGATGGCCGCGTAGCAGGCTGGACGGGCTTGGCAAAGGGATTTCGAACAGGCAAACCTATTCGAGTGAAGCCGGTATGTGCTATGCCACGGCAGTCATTAGGGGGCTACACGGGGGCACTGTCGGCGCTGTTCACTCGGCAGCCGGATGTCCAAGCGGGACTGGATAAGTACCTCGCGACTGGGATTGATCCGGATGGCCGGAAGCGAGGAAGAGCTACCAAGCTGACTGCTCATGAGATCTTCCTGCAGCTATGTACCACCTCTGGCATTAGTCGACAGGCTTGGCCGTTCTGCGTTAACCGCAAAGGGAGGAACTGCATCGGCAAGTACGTGGAGGATTTCTTTTCCCAGAGACACGAGAAGATTGCCTTGCTGCAGTACGGCGAGGAGTGCAGGCAAAGATCAAAACGACCAGGCCGTTGGCCAGAGAGTCCCGAGGCTGTAGCACCATTTGAGATCGTTGAAGCTGACGAGCACACGTCAGACATCATCTTCGCAGCAGGGGTCAACACTCCCAAGGGCACCAAGTATGTGCCCTGCTACCGCATGACCCTCATCGTAGTAGTGGACAGGTTCACGAGCTACATTCTTGGCTGGGCTGTCGTGGTGCGCCGACAGATTACCACCGCTGATTTCCTGGGGTGCATGGGCAACGCTGTCGCTGGGCAGTGCCTGTCTGAGGAGATTGTGCGTGCGCTACATGTTTCGATTGGGAATCAAGCTGATCACCCAGAATTCCGCGCCGGATTCGTAAGCGTCTTCGTTGATAACGCGCTCGCGCACCTTTCCGACTCCGTTGGTGACAGGGTGCGTTCGGAGACGGGGGCCGCCGTCTCTTGGGGCGGCATCAAGCGACCGGAGCGTCGAGCGGTGGTCGAGCGGGTCTTTGGGTGGATTGAGCAGGAAGTGTTTCACCAATCACCTTCGACAACGGGGAACAGTCCGGTAGACACCAGGCGAAACAAGCCCGAATCGCAGGCCGTAAAGCACAAGGTTACCCTTGAACAACTCATGCGGGGGACCGCTGCCGCCGTGGATCGTTGGAACCTCAATGGTACCGAAGCAAACTATGGGGGTAGCCCTGCGGCGCAAATGCTTGAGTACTACGCAACAGGCTCTGGCTGTCTCGCCCCGCTAGCTCCGGCCCGTTCAGCCCTGTCACCGCCGCTGAGGATCGAGGTGAGCTCAGCTCCGGTGCGCGGCAGTCGCGCAAAGGGTAGATCACCGTGCATCTGCTATGCCAGCGTAGAGTACAGCTCGCCAGTTTTGGCAGCTCGCTGGGATCTCATTGGTCGCAGAGTACAGATTCATGCAGACCCGTACGACGTATCCCGCGTTCGCGCCTACACGGAAGACGGGATGGAACTAGGCGAACTGGTGCCGCTGTCTTCCCGCTGGCGTTTTCCGCACTCTCTCGAGATGCGACGATTACTCAAGTCCAACATTCAGAACGGGCATGATGATCCGTACGTGAACCCGACAGGTCAGGCGCTCGGAAAGCTTGCCCAGCAAGCCCTCGACGCCTGTTCGAGTGCTCCACGGTCCACCCGCGCAGCAACCGTAGTCGCTGAGGAGGCCCGGAAGGGATATACAGCTGAGCCACTGAGCGAGCGAAAGCCCAAGCGCCCCGACACGAAAACCTTGGCGGCGCGCGTTCGAGCTGGGCGGGATATCGACTTTACCGTCATCGCAAAATGATGAGGCCACGCATGAACCCTCAGGACAGCATCGCGGCGATCCGAGCCACCTACCCATCGCTGCGGGATAGGCACCCACTTCTTATGGCAGCAGCTGTACTGCCTACCGCGCCCGTCAAGGAAGTCGCCCGCCTGGTGTTCGACAGAGCGCAACGCTTCCGCTCCTCGATCGCCTTCTGGGCGCACCCATTGTGCGGGAAATCGTCCTGCATTTATGCTCTGGAGAAGCTGGCCCCCGCCCAGTTTCCCGGATCTGCATTCGTGGTCTACGAGCCGTCATCCAAGGAGGTCGCCGCGGAAGGCGCATTGATCGAGGACCTTCTATCTATCATCGACTACGAGCCTCGGGTGCATCGCTCACTTGCAGGAAAGCGCGATCAATTGCTTCGAGCACTCTACGCCATGTCCGTCTCTGGACGTCATCTTTTCCTGGTTATTGACGAAGCCCAAAACCTGCACGTCAAAGATCTCGGATGGCTGAAGCGCGTTGTCAACTGGCTGAATGTTCATGAGATAAAGGTCACGGTGGTTCTTTTCGGCCAGAGTCAACTATGCACAATGCATCAGCGGTTTATGGCCGAGATGCCGGACCTGACGATCAGATTCATGGCGGAGTTGATCGAGTTTAGAAGCCTGCAGGATGTTGCTGATCTCCGCGTCGTTCTCAAGTCGTGCGACGAGGAGACCGAATACCCCCGCGGGTCTGGGTGGTCATACACGCAATATTTGTGGCCGTGTGCCCATGCCAATGGCTTCCGCTTGGCGAACTGTGCATCAGAGTTGTACGAAGCGTTTCGGGCTCAATCAGCTGGAATGGTCGACCATGAAGGCATAAGCATGCAATGGGTAGCCGAGGCGCTGATGCTGGTCGGCCAGGAGAACGAAGGTACTGACGCCGAAGCCCTGAGGATTCCACGGGTCACGTGGGAGCGAGCTATTCTGGACTCAGGCTACCGGAGCAGAACGCCACCAGCGCTAGCGGCTACAGCAACCGGCAGGGCAAGGGCATCAAGGCGGTCATGATCGCCTGGAGCCGCTTGCTGATCGACGACCATTGCTCCTCCTGGACAATCGTCCAGTTGTTGGAGTGGTTCAACGTCAGCGATATCCAGTGGAGTAGGTTAAGCCAGTCGTGGAGATTCAACCTTGGGGAGACAGCCGTATTCCTTTCTGAGCAGATTCTCACCGTCCAGGCACCCGATGATCTTTGTGCCTGCATTCTAGACGTCAATTCAGCACTGGGAGAACGCTGTCGATGGCTGGAGGACGAGCCTCTCCGCTATTGCCCCACTTGCATTCAATCAGGCATGCACTATCGCTATCAGCAGGATAAGCGATTCCGCCACTGCATCCTCCACCGCCGAAAGCTGAAGACTGGCTGCCCTCGCTGTGGAATCGCTCTGGATACAAAGGGGAGGGAGGTGCATGGATTCGTCTGCAAGTCCTGCGGCGCATCGCCACTAAGGCGCGAAATTCCCGGCGCGATCGAAACTCCTAGAAGGCAATCGGAGGCTCGGGTTCTAGACGAACTTGAGAAATGGGAGGCTGCGGCGAATGCGGCTACATATGGCTACCAAAAAGCTGGAACGGGCGAGGGCTCGCCATTCATCGACGCCCAAGGACGCAGCACGGATGCAAGCCTGTATTGGTATGCGCTTGTGAGAATCCCAAGCAAACGCATTGAAGCCGCGCTTTCGCAACGCCCTCACTCCTTCAAGCTGTTTCCAACCACACATCTATCGCCACTGCCACATCATTTGCATGACCCCGAACAACCCGATCCCATTGATCCGTACCGGAAACTACTCAGATGCATCGCACGTCGGCTGCGTCGAACCCATCTAAAGGGACATGCTGCGTGCAGAATTCATGCTACCCGGTCGGTGGGGATCAGTGATCGCCGCATTCATCGCGTCGTGAAACTACAACCGCATCTTTGCTGTCTTGCACAGGCGTATGCGGTGTGGCTAATGCAGCGGCGTATCGAACTTCGTGAGATTGAAGATCATTTGTTCCAAGGCTTCTACTTATCTCATACGGCACCGATGCTATGCCCAAGCCTAAGAGAGGCTGCACTTAGCTATTTGAGCTCTTTCGAGGAGTGGGTGCAGACCCTTGCGCAACTGCAGTCCTCGGTTAGGCGTTCCAACAAGAACGCCGTGCATTGTGATGGGATCAGCAATCTGCCGCATTGGTCCCTGTTTCAGCGTGGTGCATCTCGAAGCTGCCCGGTGCACCTTCGTATAGACGGCCTACGCAATTTGGGACGTTGCGACAAGGGGCGCGTATTGCGGGACGAGCGGGACATGATCGTTGCGCTAGGTCTGCGCAGACACCTATTGTTGAACAAGCTTAGAGCACGGCGCAAACAAGCCCGAGTCGGCGAAAAAATCCAACCAGACGTGTCCTCACGCACCCGGCGAGTATTGAGGCGCGAGGTTGAAGTCCCAATAAAATGAATTGCGGAGTCGGGCGGCCTGGGCGTTGCTTCCGGATCCGCTCGGGCACTTCGGCCAACACCGTGAAGGAACCCAGGCGCTGGAAGAGCTTGAGATGAATCACTACCGCCAGCTGCGGTCCCGGCTGGGTGGTCAGCTGTTTGGCGAATGCAATCTCAGCGGCGGTGGGGGTATAGACCTCCTCCAGTTCCTTGGCGGTGGGATCAGGCTTCAGTCGCCGGTACCGGCGCGGTTGGACTGGGCAGGCTTGCTTCAATGCGGTCCCGGGCAAACGGGTCACGCCCGTCCAGGTAACGCATGGCCGACTGCACATCGCGCCAGCCCACGTACTCCATTAAGGCCTTCATGTCCCAACCTTGGCTGTTGGCCCAGCTGGCAAAGCCGCGGCGCAACGAATGGCTGCTGTGGAGCCCGGCATCGGCAAAGCCGGCACTGGTCAGCAACTCGCGCAGCACGCGCACCAAGCTGTTGGGATGCAGGCCTTCGGCGCTCACCTGGCCCCATTGGCTGACCGCCCGAAATACCGGTCCTTCTTGCAGGTCGGCCGCCTGCAGCCACACCTGGGTCGCCTCCACCGGACACAACCGCGACAACGCCGGCACCTTGTAGGTAACGCCGGCGGCCTGGCGATCGCCCTTGCTGCGCGGCAGGAAACAGGTCATCCCCTGTCCCGGCACCAGCGTGAGATGGGCCACGTCCAGACGCAGCAGTTCGTCGCCCCGAAATCCCCGCCAGAACCCAAGCAGCACCAGCGCTCGGTCGCGTTGATGGCGCAGCGCCGCCGCTCCGTCGCCCCGGGCATGTGCCGCAGCGATCGCTGCAGCCAACCAGTCATCGAGCTCGACGAGCCGCCGAATCTGGAGCGGCGCGGCTTTCTTGATCTGGCCCGGGTGCAGGGTCTGGATGCCTTTGAGCACCTTGCGCACCAGCGGCGACCGGGTGGGATCGACAAATCCGTGGTCGCGGTGCCAAGAGGCGATGGCCGCCAGGCGTTGGCGGAGGGTGCTGGTCGCCAAGGTCTGCGCATAAGCGGCCAGGTACCGGGCCACGCTGTCAGGTGTCGCTGGGAGGTGGCCTTGCCACTCGACTTCAAAGTGCCGCAGCGCCGACGCATAGCTGCGCACCGTGTTCTGGCGCGTGGCCGCATCGAGGTAGCGGTCCAGTTCGGTCACTGGCGCGTGGCCTCCACCGAGGTCGTCTGGCGCAGCGTCGACAGGATCGTGCATTCCGCCCGCTGCCCGCCATGGCAACTGGCAATCACCCGTTCCAGCTCGCTGGCCATGCGCTGCAGGTCGGCCATGCGGGCGCGCACGTCGGCCAGATGGCTGCGGGCCAGCCGATCCACGTCCCCGCACGAAAGCTCCTCATCGCCGGCCAGCTGCAGCAGGCTGCGGACCTCTTCCAAGCTGAAACCCAGGTCCCGGCCACGCGCAATGAAGCGCAGCCGCTCGATGTCGGCCGGGCCATAGACCCGGTAACCGTTCCCCGTGCGCCCCGGGCGCGGCAGCAGGCCGATCCGCTCGTAATAGCGGATCGTCTCCAGGTGGCATCCACTGGCGTCGGCAGCCTCACTGATTTTCATTCGTAGTACGCTTGACTCCGTAGTAGCTACGGACTTTACCCTCACCGGCTGTGTCATGC
This sequence comes from Stenotrophomonas maltophilia, assembly GCA_002435595.1. GTDB lineage: Bacteria > Pseudomonadota > Gammaproteobacteria > Xanthomonadales > Xanthomonadaceae > Stenotrophomonas > Stenotrophomonas maltophilia_AC. The sequence goes on along the minus strand of DJBL01000023.1, from coordinate 39,323 downwards.
CAGCGGCCCGCCGGGGCCCGGCTTCCCTGCGACTGGAGATGTTCCGATGAGTGATTGCGGCTGCCACCACGAGGCCAAGAATGCGCAGGAGCGGCGCGTCCTCTGGATCGCTCTAGCGTTGAACGCGGCGATGGCCGTGATCGGCGGCATCGCCGGCTGGATTGCTCATTCCACTGGCCTACTGGCCGACGCTCTGGACATGCTGTCCGATGCCACCGCCTATGCCATTGGCCTGGTCGCTATCGGGCGCACGGCGCGCTTCAAGGCCAATGCCGCGTGGGTCAGCGGCAGCGTGCTGCTTGTGCTGGGTGTGGGCGTGTTGGTCGAGGTCGGCCGCCGCGTAATGTTCGGTGCCGAGCCGGTCAGCGGCTGGATGATTGGCACCGCCCTGCTGTCGCTGGTGGTTAACGTGACGGTACTGCGCATGCTGGCGCCGCTGAAGTCCGGCGAGGTGCATCTGCGGGCGACCTGGCTGTTCACCCGGGCTGATGTGGTCGCCAATGTTGGCGTGATCCTGGCGGGCCTCCTGGTGTGGTGGCTGGCCAGCCCGTACCCAGATTTCGTGATCGGCGCCCTGATCGGCTTGTATGTGATCAAGGAGGCCTTCGAAATCTTGGGTGATGCCCGCCGGGCACGTGCCGACGCGCGCAAGACGGCTGCATGACCAGGCTTGGCCGGCTGGGTTCTGGCCTGCGCTGGCTCCTGCTGGCGCACTTGGCCGTGGGTCTGGTGGCGCAGCCGGTGCTGGCACTGGTCGGCGAGCTACATGTTCAAACCCATCTGGCCACTGCCGACCGCGGCCCGGCAGTGTCGCCGCCAGCTGCCGAGCGTGGCGTAGACGTCGCCCTGCATCGGCTTCAGCAGCTGGTGCTGTGTTGCAGCCAAGCGGCGCCGGCCCCTGAGATCTTGCTGGCCGTGGCGGACATCGGTCGGTATGTGCACTTGCTGGACGCCGATACGCCCCGGTATCCGCCCGCGCACTTGATCGCGCCATTCCGCCCCCCGATCGCAGGGTGAGGTCGGCCGGCGTGCGCCGGCGCCCTGTCGATATCGAGAACCTTCGGAGTACTTCCATGCATGTGCGATTGGCGGCTATAGCCGCATGGCTGCTGTTGGGCGGCGCGGTGACGCCGCCGACGGCGGCTGCCGACTTGATGACCTTGGACGACGCGTTCGCACGTGTGGCCCAAACCCACCCCGAGCTGCGCCTGGTCGATGCGCGGGCCACCGTGCTCGCTGCCGAGCGCGATCAGGCCGTTCAACGTCCACCGTGGACGGTCGGTGCCGAGATCGAAAATGCCTTAGGCACGGGCGCGGCCCGTGGTCTGGACAGCGCCGAGCTGACCTTGAGCCTGAGTTCGGTCCTGGAGCGCGGCGGCAAGCTCGACGCGCGTCGTACCCTGGCCCAAAGCCGGATTGATGCGCTGGCCGTGCAGCGGGAGACCGGTCGGCTGGATCTGCTCGCCGAGACGGCGCAGCGCTATCTGGCCGTCGTTGGCGCCGACCGTCAGCGCCGGCTGGCGGACGTGGATGTCGGCCAGCGCCAGCGGACCGTTGCGGCCGCCCGGCAGCGCCTGCAGGCCGGTGCTTCGCCCGAATCGGTAGTGCTCACCGCGCAGGCAGCGCTGGCGCGGGCCGAGCTGACCCGTGATCGGGCCGAGCAACAGCGAATGGCCGCTCGTCAGCATCTGGCCGCACTGTGGGGCGAACGTGCTCCCAGCTTCGAGGTCGCCGCGGCCGATCCCATGGTCTTGCCGGCGATCGCATCCATGCAGACGCTGGCCGAGGCGCTGGAGCGGACTCCGGAACTGGCGCAGTTTGCCGACGCCCGTCGGATCGCGCAGGCACGACTGCAGCTGGCGCGTTCGGCGGCCGCGCCGGACCTGTCCTGGCAGCTCGGTGTGCGCCGCCTGCAGGAGTCTGATGACACCGCACTGGTGGCCAGCCTGTCCATGCCACTGGGCAGTCGCAGCCGCGCACAGCCGGAGATCCGCGCCGGCGAAGCCGAGCTGGAGGTCCTGACGATCGAGCGCGAGGCCAAGGGCCTGTCGCTGTATTCCACGCTGGTCGAAGCCCATGGCCGCTACACCGTGGCGCAGGCCGAGGTGGCGCGGCTACAAGGCGACGTACTGCCGAAGCTGGCCCGGGCTGAGCAGGCTGCCGAGCGCGCCTATCGCGCCGGCGCGATCAGCTACCTGGAATGGGCCCAGTTGCAGTCCGAACGCACGGCCATGGCCCAGCAGCAGCTGGACGTGGCGCTCGATGCGCAGCGCGCCCTGATCGAAATTCAACGACTGACCGGCCAGGCGCTTGTAACGCCGCCGGCGGCCGCTTCACTTGGAGATAGCCCATGAGCCGTTTTTCTTGGACCGCACTGAGCATGGCCCTGTTGCTAACCGCCTGCAATGCGTCCGCCCCCAACGAAGCCTCCGAGGGCGGCGCTGCCGCTGAGGGCGAAGAGCACGGCGAGCACGAGGAAGCGCCGCTGGAAACCAAGATTGCCGCAAAAGCTGCGCGGGCGGCGGGTATCCAGGTCGCGCCGGCGGGTCCAGGTGAGATTGCTGACGAGCACGAGGTGCAAGGGCTGCTGACCCCGATCGATGGGCGCATCGCGCAGGTCACTGCACGCTTCCCCGGACCGGTCCGCTCCGTGCGAGTGGGCGTGGGTGATCAGGTGCGTGCCGGCCAGGCACTGGCCACCGTGGAGAGTAACCTGAGCCTGACTACCTACACCGTCACCGCGCCGATCAGTGGCGTGGTCATGGCGCGTACGGCCGCTGTGGGCATGGCAGCCGCTGAGGGCGCGCCGCTGTTCGAGGTCGCTGACCTGTCCACGCTGTGGGTGGACCTACACATCTTCGGCGCCGACGCCCAGCACATCGGTGCCGGCGTGCCGGTGACGGTTACCCGCTTGAGCGATGGCGTCACCGCGCAGACCACCTTGGAGCGCGTCCTGCCCGGCACCGCCACCGCCAGCCAAAGCACCATTGCGCGCGCCACGGTGGCCAACTCCGATGGCCTGTGGCGGCCCGGTTCGGCGGTGAAGGCACGGATCACCGTGGATCGCCAATCGGCCGCGCTGGTGGTGCCGATCACCGCGCTGCAGACCGCAGAAGACCAGGACGTGGTCTACGTGCAGCAGGGCGAGACCTACCACACCCGGCCGGTCAAGCTGGGGCGCCGCGACGCTGAACGCGCCGAAGTGCTGGAAGGCCTCAAAGCCGGTGAACAGGTGGTGGTGGCCCAGAGCTTCCTGATCAAGGCCGACATCGAAAAGTCCACCGTGGAAGAGGAATGAGGCCCGCCATGCTCGAACGCCTCATTGGGCTGTCCATCCGCCATCGCTGGCTGACGCTGGTGCTCACTGCTGCGCTGGTTGCGCTGGGCGTGTGGAGCTACCGTCACCTTTCCATCGACGCCACACCGGACATCACCAACGTCCAGGTCCAGATCAACACCCAGGCCCCGGGTTACTCGCCGCTGGAGGCCGAGCAACGGGTCACCTTCGCCATCGAAACGGCCATGGCCGGCCTGCCCAAACTGGACTACAGCCGCTCGCTGTCGCGCTACGGGCTTTCGCAGGTCACCGTCGTCTTCAAGGACGGCACCGACCTGTACTTTGCCCGCCAGCAGGTGGCCGAGCGCCTGCAGCAGATCGCCTCCCAGCTGCCCGAAGGGTTGGACCCGGAAATGGGGCCGATCTCCACCGGGTTGGGCGAGATCTTCATGTACACCGTGGAGGCCGAGCCCAACGCTCGCAAGCCCGACGGCACCCCGTACACGGCCACCGACCTGCGCACCCTGCAGGACTGGGTGATCCGGCCGCAGCTGCGCACCACGCCCGGCGTCACCGAGGTCAACACCATCGGCGGCTTCGAGCGGCAGATCCACATCACTCCCGATCCGGCCCAGTTGGTGGCGCTGGGCTTCACGTTGAACGACGTGGTCGCGGCGGTGATGCGCAACAACCAGAACATTGGCGCCGGCTACATCGAGCGCAATGGACAGCAGTTCCTCGTGCGCGTTCCCGGCCAGCTGGCCAATGTGGAGGCGATCGGCAACATCGTGCTGGACCGCCGCGATGGGGTGCCCATCCGAGTGCGCGACGTCGCCGGCGTCGGCGAAGGTAAGGAGCTTCGCACCGGCGCGGCCACCCAGAATGGCCATGAAGTCGTGGTGGGTACCGCCTTCATGCTGTTTGGCGCCAACAGCCGAGATGTCTCCCAGGCAGCCGCGGCCAAGCTGGACGCTGCCAACGCCAGCTTGCCTGCCGGCGTACATGCCAAGGCCGTCTATGACCGCACCGCGCTGGTGGACCGCACCATCGGCACGGTGTCCAAGAACCTGATCGAGGGCGCGCTGCTGGTAGTGGTGGTGCTGTTCCTGCTGCTGGGCAATGTGCGCGCCTCGTTGATCACTGCGGCGGTGATTCCGCTGGCGATGCTGTTCACCATCATCGGCATGGTGCGTGGCGGCGTATCGGGCAACCTGATGAGTCTGGGCGCGCTGGACTTCGGCCTGATCGTGGACGGGGCGGTGATCATCATCGAGAACTGTCTGCGCCGGTTCGGGGAGGCGCAGCACGCGCTGGGCCGCCAGCTCAACGATGAAGAGCGCTATGACCTGACCGCCTCGGCCACCGCCGAGGTGATCCGTCCCAGCCTGTTTGGACTGGGCATCATCGCCGCGGTCTACCTGCCGATCTTCGCGCTGTCCGGGGTGGAAGGGAAAATGTTCCACCCGATGGCGATCACGGTGGTGCTGGCCCTGACCGGTGCCATGGTGTTGTCGCTGACCTTCGTGCCGGCGGCGATTGCCACCTTCCTGCGCGGCCGCGTGGCCGAGCACGACAACCGCCTGATGCGCTGGTCGCGCGCCCGCTATACGCCGCTGCTGGATTGGGCACTGCGGCGCCGGGTCGTGGTGCTGGCAGGCGCGGCCGTGCTGGTGGTGGGCTGTGGCGTGCTGGCCACCCGCCTGGGTTCGGAGTTCGTGCCGAGCCTGGATGAGGGCGACATCACCTTGCAGCCCATGCGTATTCCCGGCACCAGCCTGGAGCAGTCGGTGGCCATGCAGGAGACGCTGGAGAAGCGCCTGGCCCAGTTCCCGGAGGTGGCCAACATCTTCTCCAAGATCGGCACCGCCGAGGTGGCCACCGACCCGATGCCGCCATCGATGGCCGACACCTTCCTGATGCTCAAGCCCCGCGACCAGTGGCCCGACCCCCGCAAGCCCAAGGCCGAACTGGTGGAAGAGCTGGAGGCGGCGGCCAAGGAAATTCCGGGCAGCACCTACGAGTTCACCCAGCCCATCCAGATGCGCACCAACGAGTTGATCTCCGGCGTCCGTTCGGACGTGGCAGTCAAGGTCTACGGCGACAATCTGGACCAGCTGACGCGCCTTGCCACTCGGGTCGAGCGGGTCATGCGCAGCGTCCCCGGCGCCGAAGACGTCAAGGCCGAGCAGGTCTCGGGCCTGCCGCTGCTGACCATCACGCCAGATCCGGCGGCATTGGCACGGTATGGCCTGAACCCGGGCGATGTGCAGGAAACGGTGGCCACGGCCATTGGGGGCAGTGTCGCGGGCCAGTTGATCGAAGGCGACCGTCGCTTTGACCTGGTGGTGCGTCTGCCCGAATCGCAGCGGCAAGACCCGGCCGTGCTGGCAGATCTGCCCATTCCGCTGCCGGCAAGCAACAGTGTCGATGAGTCCAGCCGTCTGGCCGCCGGCGCCAATGGCGGGCCTCGTACGGTGCCACTGCGGGAAGTGGCGAAGATCCAGGTGGAACGCGGACCCAATCAGATCAATCGCGAAAACGGTAAGCGGCGCGTGGTGATCACCGCCAACGTGCGCGAGCGCGATCTGGGTGGGTTCGTCGGCGAGCTGCGCACGCGCATCGGCCAAGATGTCACGCTTCCAGAGGGCTACTGGATCGACTACGGCGGTACCTTCGAGCAGCTGATCTCGGCCACCCAGCGCCTCGGCGTGGTCGTTCCGGTGACGCTTGCGTTGATCTTCGCCCTGCTGTTCATGGCCTTCGGTTCGGCCAAGGACGCGACTATCGTGTTCAGTGGTGTGCCATTGGCGCTGACCGGCGGTGTGCTGGCACTGGCTCTGCGCGGGATTCCGCTGTCGATCTCGGCCGGCGTGGGCTTCATCGCACTGTCGGGCGTGGCCGTACTCAACGGGCTGGTCATGATCGCGTTCATTCGCCGCTTGCGCGAACAGGGTGATCCGCTGGACGAGGCGATACGCGACGGCGCCCTTGGACGCCTGCGGCCGGTGCTGATGACCGCCCTGGTGGCCTCCCTGGGCTTCCTGCCCATGGCCTTGAATGTCGGGGCCGGCTCAGAGGTGCAGCGGCCGCTGGCCACTGTCGTAATCGGCGGCATCGTCTCATCCACCGCATTGACCTTGTTGGTGCTGCCGGTGCTCTATCGTTGGCTGCATCGCGACCGAGCTCCCCGCGCCGGTGGCACTGCTTTGGAATCTTCGACACCATGAACGAGATCAACCTGGAACAGGTGCGTGCGGCGATGTTTACCGACCCGGGCGTGAAAGCGGTCGATGACCTGCGCCTGGTCCCCGCCAAAGAGCACGGTCGTGCGATCGCGGCCACCATCACTGTCGCGGCGCCCTCGGTCGACCTGGACCTGGTGCACGCGGTGACCGCCCGGGTGCTTGCCGACCAATTCGGCATCGATCAGGTCATGCTGTGCTTCAACGACCCGGGACCGGTGCCGCCGCCACCCACCGCAGCACCCCTAAAGAAATTGTGATCACTGACGGTGGCCCTGCGTCCACGCGGTCATTGCGCGAGCGGCAGCCAGATCCAGAGCGCGATGAGCGTGGCCAACAGGACGGGGGGCGTCAGGATCAGCCCCACCTTCATGTACTGCCCCCATGTGATCCGTTGGCCCTTGCCGGCAAGGACGTGCAGCCACAGCAGGGTCGCGAGCGACCCAATGGGAGTGAGCTTGGGGCCAAGGTCGTTGCCCACGACGTTGGCATAGATCATCAGTTCGCGGGTGGCGGCCGGAAGATTAGCCCCGTCGATGGCCAGCGCGCCCACCAGCGTTGCTGGCATGTTGTTCATGATCGATGCGAGACCCGCCACCGCGAAGCCGGTACCGATCGTGGCCACAAAGATTCCCTGCGCTGCCAGCCACTCAAGCACCGCACTTGCCACCTTTGTCAGCCAGGCATTGCCAAGCCCATAAACCACAAGATACATGCCAACCGAGAACAGCACGATCTGCCAAGGCGCGCCGCGCAGAATCTTGGTCAGGGCCATGGTGGCGCCTCGGCCGCCTCTCGCCCAGCGACCTGCAATTGCCATCAGCACCAGCGCAGCCGCACCCGTCACCAAGGCGATGGGGACGCCGAGCGGCCCGGTTACGAAGTACGCAACGAGCAGCGATGCAAGAAGGGGCAGGGCGGCGCGAAAGACTGCCTTGTCGCGGATCGCCTCATGCGGCGCTTCAAGATCGTGGACCGGGTAAGTGCGCGGAATGTCGCGGCGGAACCAGAGCCACAGGACGATCAGCGTGGCACCGACCGACACCAAATTCACCGGCACCATGACCGCTGCGTAGCGTCCAAATGAGACGTCAAAGAAGTTCGCGGTGACGATGTTGACCAAGTTCGAGACAACGAGCGGCAGGCTGGCCGTATCAGCAATGAAACCGCAAGCCACAGTGAACGCCAGCGCACTTGCAGGCGGGAAGTTCAAGCGCAGCAGAATGGCAAGAACAATCGGCGTCAGCAGGAGTGCAGCGCCATCGTTGGCGAATACTGCCGCGATCGCAGCGCCCAGCAAGACGACCAGCGGGAAGAGCTTCCGACCATTGCCGCCGCCCCAGCGGGCCACATGCAGGGCAGCCCATTCGAAGAAGCCGGCCGCATCTAGGATGAGCGAGATAATGATGAGTGCGACGAAAGTGAACGTCGCATCCCAGACAATCCCCCACACCGTGGCGACGTCACCCCACCCGACGACGCCGGTGAGCAACGCTACTGCGGCGCCGGCGAGTGCCGACCAACCGATACCGAATCCGCGCGGCTGCCAGATGACGAATACAAGGGTGACGATGAAAATCGCGAGGGCAAGCATGCAGCGCTCCGACAAAAGTTAGATGGAGCGCTGATTCACGCGCTTGGAGAGTTCTTCGGCGCTCTCAACGCGCTCGGAATAGCGATCGGTCAGATACGCTGAGCGACCACGCACCAGCCAAGTGAACTTCACCAACTCCTCGCATACGTCTGCAACTCGCTGATAGTACGCGGACGGCTTCATGCGTCCGGCCTCATCAAATTCCTGGAACGCCTTGGCCACCGAGGACTGGTTCGGGATGGTGACCATGCGCATCCACCGGCCAAGTACGCGCAGTTGGTTGACTGCGTTGAAGCTCTGCGAGCCCCCAGACACCTGCATCACCGCCAGGGTTTTGCCTTGTGTCGGGCGCTTGGCGCCGTCGGCCAGAGGAATCCAGTCGATCTGCGCCTTCATGATCCCGGTCATGGCGCCGTGGCGTTCGGGGCTGACCCAGACCATGCCTTCGGACCAGTACGCGAGATCGCGCAGCTCACTCACCTTCGGATGATCCGGGGTGGCTCCGTCAGGCAGTGGTAAGTCATGCGGATCAAAGGTTCGCACGTCGCAGCCGTACCAGCGCAAGAGCCGGCCGGCTTCCTCTGCCAGCAGCCGCGAATAAGAGCGTTCCCGCAGCGAGCCATAGAGGACGAGGATCCGGGGCGGGTGCCTGGGGTCGCCGGGCCCAGCTAGTGCGTCAACGTCGATCGGTGCAAGTTGCGTTGCGTCGATGCTCGGCAGATCTGCGGCAATGCGATCGATCACGCCGACGCTCCGGCTACCGTCACAGTTTCGCCGTCTTCCTTGGTGAAGGAGGACACCGGGTTGTCCAGCAGCGCGAGCACCTTCTCGGACGGTCGGCACAGGGCCACGCCCCGGTTGGAAACAACGATGGGACGGTTGATAAGAATCGGGTGCGCCATCATCGCGTCCACCAGTTGTTCGTTGGTGAGCGCGGGATTATCCAAGCCCAGCTCTGCGTACGGTGTTCCCTTCTCGCGCAGGAGTTCACGCGGCGCCATGCCCATCGCGGCGATCAGCTCGCCCAGCTTCTCGCGCGTTGGGGGCGTCTGCAGGTATTCGATGACCTCCGGGTGTTCACCGGACTGGCGCATCATTTCCAAAGTATTCCGGGACGTGCCGCAGGCCGGGTTATGGTAAATCGTCAGTGTCATCATGATCCCCTTACGCCACGTCGGGTCGCGACGATGAGGTGCCGTCGAACTGCCCGATTTCGTCTACTTGGGCGGCCAAGCTCGTCCGGGTCAGCGTGGGGATCGGAAGTGCGACGAAAGCCTTGATACGGTTCTCCATGTACACAAGCGCCTGCCGAAAGGCGGCGCGCTGCCACATGTCCCCGCGTGCTTCACGGCTCGGGTCTTGGATACCCCAATGCGCGGTAATCGGTTGTCCTGGCCACAATGGGCAGGCCTCGCCGGCAGCCTGATCGCAGACGGTAAAAACGAAATCCATCGCTGGAGCGTCTGGCACTGCGAACTCCTCCCACGCCTTGGAGCGCAGCCCCTCGACTGGGTAGTCGGCCTGACGCAGCGTTTCGATTGCTAGCGGGTGGACATCACCCTTTGGATGGCTGCCGGCGGAAAACGCATTGAAACGGCCATCGCCGATCTTGCGAAGGACGCTCTCGGCCAGGATCGAGCGCGCTGAATTGCCGGTGCAGAGGAACAGGACGTTAAACGGCTGAGGAAAGCTCATGCGCAAGTCTCCGCGGTACAAGGAGTGACGAGGTTATTGAGGGCGCTGCAGATGTCCGGATTTCCGGAACAGCAGTCCTCGGTGAGGAATTCAAGAAGCTGTCGCATGTCTTCGTAGCTGGCGGCGTACAGGACACGCCGCCCGTCGCGCCAAGAGCGCAGTAGGCTCGCCCGCTCCAAGGTCGCAAGGTGAAAGCTCATGCGCGGTGGAGGAATTGCGAGCGCTTCGGCAATTTCACCCGACGGCATTCCGTTGGGACCTGCGCGGACCAGCATCCTGAATGCGGCCAGGCGGTCGGAGTGGGCAAGCGCAGACAGCGCTGAGACGGCAGAATCATCGTTCATTCGGCGATTCTACAACTATCGTTGTAGGATGCAAACGTAAGGGTTTTCGGCATCGATCAAGCCAGCTGTTACTTAGGCTGCCCGGCGCTGCCACTTTCCGCGAGATATGAGCGCTGCTCTACGTGCTTGCGCTGGCAGGCACATAGAGCTGGTGTCCCGGTAGCGTACATACGCCGGCGTACACAAATGCCACGCTTTGCCGCGCACGGGTGAAGGCCACGTAGTACTTCGATGGTGCAGTGATGCGCGCCGCATCTGCGGTGCGCAGGTACTGCATCAACGGCCCGTTGGGGAAGATTAGGACCCGGCTATAAGTGCGTCCCTTGCACTGCCCGAAGTTCACCGCAGGCAGTCCGTCGCAGGCATGCCGCCGGTCATGCCGGAGCACTGTGGGGGCGAACTCTCGCATGTACGCAGCAACGTCGCCGGGAGCGACGAGGTAGATGCCATCGTGCCCCGTGACCTCGCCATTGCCTGATTGGGTGCGGGGCATCTGCGGATAGAGCGTGTCAGCCATGTCGCACAAGGCTTGGACGCAGCGCAGACTGATGAGGCGGTGATCCAGCTGGCATAAGCCATCCGACTCCCAGATCTGAAACAGCGCTGCCAGATTGGATCCACGATACTGGCTGTGCCTTTGCGCATAGTTGGTGGCATACGTCGCCTGGCGCGTATCACCCACCAACGTGATGGCGATATCGCTCTTCAACAGCCGCTCGACCAGATCTAGATCAAAGCCGGCCAGGTCCTGAACTTCGTCGATGTAGAGCTCGTCGTACATGGCCGCCAGGCGTGCCACAACCTGACCTTGGGTCAGCTCATCGCAGCGCACAGCAAAGTCGGCGGCCCGGTCCGAATACATCCGGTTGCCAGCCAAATAGTGGCGCGCCACCTGAGTGCGTGGGGCCCGGTTGTTGGTGACACCTTCTACGAACAGGATGGTCTCGATGCGAGGCTCAGGACACAGTGCCGCCTGGTACGGGCGGATGCACTGGCGCAGCAGAAAGCCATACCAGCTGTGCAAGGTGACATGGGCGGGGACCGCGCCGGCGTGGACCTCAAACGAGCGCCGGATCTCTTCAAGGTTTTCCAGCGTGTAGGTGACAATCGCGATACGCCGCCCAGGTCGCTCCAAGGCCTGCCGGACCAGCAGGGTGGTCTTGCCCGAACCGGCCGCCGAGAGCAGGATCCGGTTAGGTGATGGCACGCTGGACATAGTCCGGGAACCTGATCGAGTGCGGGCTGTTGAAGATCGCCAAGGCCGTATCGGTCTTATGGCCCTTCATGTACTTGAGCAGCGCCACCTCATCGGCAAACGTCTTGCCCAGCACGGTATTGAGTTCGGCCAGCGAGTTGGCTTTAATCAGCTGCTCTTCCAGCGATGGGGCGCTTTCGTCGGAATCGTAATAGATCGCGTTGATGTGCTCGGCATAGCGCTCCTGCACAACGGCGATATCGCCATCGTTGTCGGTGATCACCTTGGCCTGGATTTTCAGCCGCTCTGCAATCTGCAAGAAGCGCTTGAATGCCAGCGACTTGACCGAAATGATGTCTACGCCGCGAGCCATCGGCGTAACGCCGTGGTGGTCGCTGTAGGCGCGCTGCACGATGAGCTCGTCGGAAGGGCCTTCCACCAGGATCGCCTGCTTGGCCAGGATCAACCGCAGCGTGTCGTGGCCCGGCAGCTTCATGAAATAGTCGTGCGTATCGCTCGGCAGCTGGTCCAGCTTCATCTGGCCCTGCGCACTGAACAGGATCACATTGTCCACGCCCAGCTTGTTCAACACGAAGCTGCTGTGGGTGGCGATAATCACCTGCTGGGCGGTGGAGAGGGCCGCAATCTTGTCGATCAGCTGGGTCATGCTGGAATAGGACAGATGGTTCTCCGGCTCCTCGATCAGAAGCACGTGGGCCGCGCCGGCCGCGTGCATCGCCAGCTTCATCTTCACCGCGCTTTGCTCGCCTTTGCCGGCCTGGGTGAACGGGAGCTCATCCAGGTAAGGTGACAAGCTGGTTTCCCACGTTGAGCGCGGCGATGTGTCCACACCCACCGTCAGCGCCCGGTGGCTGATGTCCCCGGTGTGCTCGGTGAGGTACGCATTGATTGCCGCCACATCCGCTTCTTCGGAAAAACTCTGCCGCATGCGGCGGAAGCTCAGCGACAGCGAGACACGTTGCGCAGGCGTCAATGCCTGCTCGATGATGCCGGCGATATAGCGATCAGCACCGGACAAGGTCTTGATGCCGTGCGTGTCGATGATGGTCGAGTCGAATGGGATGCTGCGAGCGGTGACGCCATTGTTGGCGAAGGAATACCAGCGCACCGTGTAGTACTCCACCGGCAGGCTGACCGCGCCCTGGTGCTGCTGCAGGTAGGCGTTGAACTCCTCACGGTAGTCGTCCTTGAGCTCGACCAGCAGGCGGATGCCGGCGGTATCCAGGCGCAGGGAGTTGTTGGTGCCACGCAACGATGCCAGCACGGCGTCTGCGCCCAAGTAGGCTTCGATGGAGATCCGTGGCGGCGAGGCCGGCGTGCCTGCAGCCAGGGTCGCCAAATATTCCTGCACCGAGGGCTGGTGGAACAGGTAGGGCGTGAGCTCGTAGGCGAGATTGCGCCCATGCAGTTGCCCGGTGACCACCGCGTGGATGGCCTCCAGCAGGGTGGACTTACCGACCTCGTTGTCGCCCACCACCAAGTTCATGTGGGCGTTGAGGGGCAGGTCCAGATGGCGAAACGACTTGAAGTTGTCGATGACGATACGTTCGATCGGCATGCACAGTCCTTTGATGGCCAACGAGTTCGGTGGCGGGGGCCTGCCGGGCACCACCTGGCAGGCCCCCGTTCCGCTCTGGGCCATACTACCCAGCGATCGGCGCCCTGGGCGGTTTCGTACTGTTTTGGCGGCTGGAAATGGCCGAAACGCCGATCACGCGGGATAATTCAATATTATCCCGCCTGAAGCTGATATCCCCGGCCCGGTCTGTGCGGCCATTGAGCAGTACGTAATTACATGGTATGTAATACATTACGAAATACACGGGAGAGGGCAAATGGCGCGTTCTGGCTTGTACAAAAGCGATGTGCAACGCGCCCGGGACAGTCTCCGGGCCGAAGGCAAGAACCCCTCGGTGGACGCGGTACGCGTGGCACTGGGCAATACCGGGTCCAAAACAACCATCCACCGCTACCTGAAGGAGCTCGAAGAGGAGGAAGGGCAAGGCGTGGGCGCCAAAATCGCGGTGAGCGACGCCCTGCAGGACCTGGTGGCTCGCCTGGCCGAGCGGCTGCATGCCGAGGCCGAAACGATGGTCGCGCAGGCACAGGAACGCTTCCAGGCCGAGCTGCACGAGCGCACCCAAGCCTTGGAACAGGCCCGGCAGGAGGCCGGCAATCTCAGCGCGCAGCTTCAGCGCACCGAGACAGCTCTGCAGACAGAACGCGAGGCGGGCGAAGCCGCCAGGGACGAGGTGGCCAGCCGCACCATCGAGCTGGCCCAACTGCAGGAACGCATTGCCGGCCTCACGGCGCGGCTGGCAGAGCACGAAACCCACGCACGCTCCCTGGAGCAGAAGCACGAGCATGCCAGGGAAGCCCTTGAGCACTACCGCACCTCGGTCAAAGACCAGCGCGAGCAGGAGCAACGCCGGCACGAGCACCAGGTGCAGGAACTGCAGGTCGCTCTGCGCCAGGCCAACGAAGCATTGACCGCCAAGAACCACGACCTGGTGCAGCTCAACCGGGAAAATGGCCAGTGGCTGGAGCGCCATACCCGCCTGGAAAGGGAGCTAGCGCAGCTGCGCCAGACCATCCAGACACAGCAGGGCGAGCTCGATGCGCTGCGCCTGACGGCGGCCGAATACCAGGCGCTGCAGGTACGCTGGAGCCAAGACACTCAGGCCTTGGAAGGGGCTCGACAAGAGCTCGCGCAAGCCCGGACCGAGCGGGCCCAGGAGCGCGAACGACGCGAGCACGCCGAGGCGGAGACCCTGCGCGCCACTGTGCGCCTGAGCACCTTGGAGCCACTGCTTGCCCAGCTGCAGCCAGCCAGTGCCGGCGGCAAAGGAGCCAAGCGGATCTCATCGGAAGAGACGCCGAGGTCATAGCCTTGGAACGGAACATCCGCCACGATCGCAAGGAGCTTTCCCATGAGCGTAGTCACCACCACCCCCCCGGAAATCACCCGTGCGGTGCGGCGCTTAACTGATTCGGTCGTGCGCGGCGCAGAACCGGTCTATCTCGATGTACAGCCGGAAGCCGATGCGATCGTGCATGAGTGCTTCCCCAACGTTCAAGCGAAGGTTGTGCGAGACGGTGGCCAGATGCGGTGCGGTTGGCAGCTGTGGGAATGGCCGCACGTGTTGGTGGAAGCAGAATTCCACGCGGTGTGGGTCAGCCCTGCAGGGGAAATGGTCGACATCACGCCAAAGCCTGAAGGTGAAACACGTATTCTCTTCGTACCGGATCCACGAAGACACTACGAGGGTCTGGCCATCGACAACGTCCGCATGCCATTACGCGATGACCTGCTGATCAAGCACTTCATCCAAATGTCCGAAGCGATTGTCCGGGTGATGAACCGCGGCGAGCGAGCATCCCAGTCTGGCGAGGTCAGCGTGCCCGCCAATGAAATCCAGCCCCTGCTGCAGGCGAGGGATTTCTTGGGCCAGTCACTCGGTGCGGGATTGCGCGAGCATGCACCGTGCCTGTGCGGCAGCGGCAGCAAGTACAAGCGCTGTCATGGCGCGCAAGTAGAAGCATTCTTCCGTCGTTGACGGTGGTGCCCCTGGTCGGAATCGAACCGACGTGTACGCGCTTATCTTGCGCGTGCTCTCACCGGGGTATAAGGCCGGCGCTCTGACCAACATGAGCAACAGGGGCGTGATCGATCGATGCGATCACGCCGGTATTCGAAGGTCGAGCTGGCTCAGGCGGTTCATGGGGCAAGCATACCGGGGATGGACGCCATGCCGCTATCCCCGGGCGCGGCGGTAGGAGTGGGCCCACGCCGGAGCAGGGATGCGGTCGGTCGCCACCAGCCAAGCCATCCGCAAGGCCTGCGCGTCCACCAAGGCATGGTGGCGCCTGGCCCTATGTTCCGGATGGGCCGCGAACCAATCTTCCACCAGTAATCCCGGAAGACCTTCCTTCGACATGCGTGTCATGACCGGCGCCGGCCGGGGCCCGCACGCGGCAACCTGGTCATCGGGTAACTCAAACCCATCAAGGGCGTACCGCAGCAGCTGGAGATCGTTCGGGAAATCCGCCATCACCGCCGGCGCGTCGACCTCGCTGAGGAAGGCGCGCAGCTCGGTAGTCAGGGCGGCATCAGGCAGGGCTGCGTCGCCGCGGTCTAGCAGCGGGTAGACGCTTTGACGAACGAAGTCGGTGGGAGCCTCGGGCAGGCTGGCTCGCTCAGCGTAGAAAAGGCGGTCTCCACCTTCGTTCACCAGCGCCAGACTCACCAGCTCGCTGCCCGTTACATCGGCCCACTCGGTGTCCAAGAAGTAGTACGTGGTGGCCATGATTGAATGGTGCCACAGCTTCCCGGGGAGGGCCGAGCCTGGAAGTGCGGCCAAGGGTAGAATTCAGCGATCCATCAATCGGTTAGCGAAGATCTGGCTGTGCTCGTAACGATTCCCTGCCAGCCCTCGAGACGTGGTGGTCCAGCGTGGGCGCACGACTGCGCCAGCACGCCATCGAGACGGACCCACCCGACCTGCCCGACGCGGTGGTGACGCTGTCCCAGCGCCGTTGGAACGCAGTCCTGGCCCAGGCGCGGGACCAAACCAACCGCAGGGCAGGCCACGCCAGCGCCCAAAACCAGGCGCTCTACCAGCGTCACCGGCAAGCGCTAGAATTCGGGCGGCGACCACTCCTCAGCAGGATCACCCCATGGCCTCGGCCGATCAACTGCAGCTTCGCATCCGCGCCGCCCGGGACCTGGTGCAGCTCACCCGCCCCGTGTTCGCCGAGCTCGGCGTCCGGGTCGATGAGAGGAGCGCGACGGCCATGCCACTGGCATTGGCCGCACTGGATACCGCAGACGCCATTTTCGTCTTGTTGGAGCAAGATCTCGCCCAGTTCTGGGTGGCGGCGCTAACCCTGCAGCGGACTCAGATGGAGTATGTGTTGCGGGCAGCATTCTTCGCCAAAGCCGCAGGACACGAGGAACTGATGCGCTTCCGGCGCACGGGTAAAATGCCCAAGCGGGGGAAGCGGGTTATCCATATCGCCGAAGTTGCCCGGGAGGCTGGTGAGCACCTGGGCTGGGACAGTGCCACGCTATTGAAGGTCGTCAACACGCACCAGAAGAGCCTGTCTGGCTTAGTACATGGTGGAGTCGAGGTGCTGGGATCTATACCCAACACCTCGAATGGGGCGATGTGACAATCAACTGGGACGAGCTGGTCCACAACATCGACAACATATCCGTGTTCGTCCAACTCGCACTGAGCGTTGCCATGCTCCTCTCCCCGCTGGATCCCGACGCGCTGGACAAAGCGGTGCGCCCTGTCTACGACCGCAGCGTCAGCTACTTTTCCAAGAAAAACACGAAGAGGTAAGCTCCCGACGCACCTGCGGCGGGCGATCCGCAGCCGATGCACTCTTAACTAGACAAGGAGTAGAGGGTGGCCAGTGTTTCCGAATGGATTCTCGGCGTAGTCGGGGTGGGCGGCGGGTTCAGCGCGGTCACGTACTTTGCACTGAAGAAACTGGCTGACAACTGGCTTGACGAAAAGTTCAAGAACCGCCTGCAGGAGCTGGTTCACACCCAGAACAAGGAGATCGAGCGACTGCGCAGCGAACTCACGACGTCCTTTGATCGCGCCACGAAGCTTCACCAACGTGAATTCGAGGTGCTGCCACTGGTGTGGGACGAGGTGCATGAGGCCTTCTGGTCGACCGCCGCCTTGGTCTCCTCGTTTCAGACCTACCCTGACCTCAATCGCATGAAAGAGCAGCAGCTGCTGGCCTTCCTTGAAAAATGTGAGCTTGAGCCGTGGCAGAAAGATGAACTCCTTACAAGTTCGGATGCAAACACGGAGTATCGCCAGTATTCGTTCTGGCTGCAGCTGCATCATGCAAATCGAGCGCGCCACTCGGCGCTGAACAAGATCAGCCGCCATGCGATCTTCCTCGACAGTGCCATGAAGGAGCAGCTTCTGGGAATACTCCGCCGCCTCAATGGCGCCCTGATCGAGCACGAGAGCAACAATATCGGCCCCAAGCCCCGGCCTTCGGAGCGACTGGCCACAGATATAGACTGGGTAAAGCAGCAGGGCAGGGTGGAGCTGGACGAGATAGAGGCGACCATCAGGCATCGCCTCTGGACCACGGCGCCGACGCACGAACGAGCTTAGTCACCGCCAGCGGCGATCGACAACGTGCTGAAACTGCAAGAAGGGGCAGGGTATGAGTATTTCCGGAGAAATCCGAGAGCTGGAGGAGGGTGCGGCGAGGGGAGCCCTCGATACGGGTAGCTGGGAGCTATATGCCTCGCTTGTGGATGCAGCAAGCGATGCGCGCGACGAAGATGAACTGACTAACCTGATCGCATTAGGGGCGCAGATAGCGGCAGCATCCTCCGGTTGGTCGATCTGCTGGGTTCTGTACTGCATTGCCAACGCCTGGAGCGCGCTGTACACCATTCGACGCTATCCCGGCCATGCGTTGTCCTGGCAGCAACCTGAGCTGGTCAATCAGCTTTTCTACCTGCGCTCTGCCCTGCAACACGACGCGGCGTCGGCGCTTCCGTTGTCGCGCCGCGCACAGATACGGATCAATCTGGCCAATACCTTCAATTCGGCCGGTCGCATCATTGATGCATTGGACGAATGGAGGGCCGCACTGCAGGACCGACCAGGTATTGCGATGGCCTTCGGCTCCCAGGGCAAAGGCTTGCTGTACTACGCTCGTCATCTCTATGACGACGGCCATGCGCTCTGGTTCTTAGACGAAGCGAGGCGCCACCTGACAGCTGCCGTGATGATCGGCGTCGGACGCGATGAAGCGACGTATCCCGAGGCGATCTCCCACTTCACGAGCGAACTCGCACAACTCCAGGCCTACCTGAACCGCTGCGGCTATCCGGATGAGCTGGACCATGCGGCCATGCATCACTTCTCTCTTGGAGACTCCGAAGAGGAACGACACTACCGGCAATGGTGCCTTGATCGTCGGCTGTTCCTAAATCCGATGAATGACGCTTTCATCGCCCCGATCGCCGCGCACGATCCGCTGGGCTTACCCAGTCACATGGCAACAGGCGTCGGCATTACGTACTTGGCGTTCTTCAACCAGATGAAACAGGAGTACACCTATGCGCGATGGTGCCTTTACGCCGGCTCGACCGCAGAGGAGGTCCACTGCGCCGACCGAGAAGTCATGTTGACAATGAATGGTGATTCGGCGCGCTATTCCATGGCATTGGAGCAAGTGAAAACAAGCTTCCGCGCCGCCTACTCAGTGCTAGACAAGGTAGCCTACTTCATCAACCACCGCTGGGCGTTGGGCATTCCCGAAACGCGCGTGGAGTTCGCCACGATCTGGACACAGCCCAAGGGCCCACACAAGGGCGATATCTGGCCCCAACTGGAGGCCTCGCAGAATCTCTGGCTTCAGGCGCTGTATCGGCTGTCGCTGGACATTCACAGCAGCGACGATCAGGCAGTTGCGGCACCCGATGCCCGCAACATCAGGATTCTTCGCAATCACCTCGAGCACAAGTTCGTCAAGATTGTTGATGTCAAGTCAGGCCCGCACACGCCAGACATTCTGAAAGATCAGTTGGCTTACGAGCTTGACCTGCAGGAACTGGATTCCAAGGCCCTGCGGATGTTGAGGACCGCACGCTCAGCGCTTGTATACCTGTCGTTAGCCCTACACCGCAGTGAGACGTTGCGTGAGCGCAACGAGCCTGTACTTTCATTTGAGGTAGCCACACTCCAGGATGAGCATAAGTGCTGACTTCTGCCACTGGGTCCAGGTGCAGCATTGACGGGCGGGGACGGCCGTGCCGCCATCTCATTTTCTCGAGGGGGAGGGGCGCGATGGAAGTAGCCGACCGCCTCGAGTTACTTAGAACGCGTTGTGCCTTAGCTGGATGGTGCCTCTGGGTTACGACGGAGATCAGGTCGCCCGCGGACATGGAGGCGCCAGATCTCGTCTCTACTGGAGGGTAAGAAGTCTCGCGCGGCAACAGGGCGCGCTGGAGGACCGTAGACGGCATCTAGCGTCGTGGCCGGGACAGCTGCCCGAATTCGCCCGGGCGTTGCGCCAGTTGGCGTCATGCCAAGCCATTGGGAGCACTGAACTCAAGCAAATAGACGCTACGCCGATAGTAGATGCTCAGCGAGTGCATTGAGTGTTCAAATGAAGGGCATCGGGGACAGATTGTCGACAGTTCAAGTTGCACCGCAAACGGCGGCCAGCGCATCCGATCAGCAGCGAAAGCGCGAGCGCTTCTTTGCCAGCATCAAAGATCAGATAGAGCTGACCAAGGGCGTGTCTCTCGGTCTGGCAGTGATAGCGGCATCCCACCCCTTGCTGGCGACCTCGTTGAGCCCGCTCGCGCGAATCGTCGGGGCGATGATCTGTATTACCCTAGGCTTCTGGACGCTGTACTGCTCAGTGGCCCTGTTCTTCCAGCACAGGCTGACTCTTCAGGGCTTGAGGCTCCGTCATAAGGTGGCGCGCGTAGCGCAGTACATTGTGATCACCACCGCCTGCCTCTACGCGGGCAACTTGGTTTTTGAGATTGGCAAGCAAGCTTCGGCAACCAAGGCGGGTCTGGCTGGCAATGCCGCTGTGCCATCCAATGGCGTAGGCCAATGATCGCCACTAAGCTGCCGCACCGCGCAGCAGGACGCGGTGCGACCATGAAAGGGACGAACGGCTCAAAGGGAGTGCTGGGTTGACAGCAGTTCCTTATGAAAATCAGCTGCTAGCTTAACGCGTGACCCCAATCAGCGTGGAGGAGGCCGTACCATTCCAATCCCCGTAGCTCAAGCGCCGCTTTCCACTCACCACCTTGCTTCCGCGCTCCAAGAGGAAAAATCTTGCCGTGCAGCCTCAAGTACCTGATCCGGGGCAAAAACCAGCATCTCGGATGGCGAGCTCCCGTGCAGGCGCGCATGCGGAGCAATGAGCCACTCAAGCTCCTCCCAACCTGACGTCCGCTCGCCGCCCGAAACTCCATACTGGCCACGCAGAAGCGCCAGCACTTGGGAAAGGGCGGCAGATGGTCTCCCATCCGAATCGAGCTGCCATTGTGGGAACACAAACAAACGACTTTCGGGGACCCACACGGCGAAGACGACGCCAGAGTGCAAGCATTGATCCAGCGAGCGGCCTTGACGGGCATCCGGTGCCAAGAGGGATTCAAACGTCGCGGCGTCGAGGCAATCTGCCACAGCCTCCGCTCTGGCTTGAGCAGATGCTGGGGTTTCCGGCGGCAAATCACTGCGCATTGTCTGCCTGGTCTGCCTGCTGCTGAGCTACTGGTGTAAGAATGCCACGGTCTCCACGTTGTAACGCGTGGGGAAAATGTCTCACTGGTACACCGAAGACTTAGGGTGTCGATGCGTGCGAATGAATAGGCAAGGGTACTTGAAGGGAGGCGCAATCGGCGCACAATGAGGCTCGGACGCCTGCTTCCGGAAGACGACAATGCCCGGCCCAATCGCGCAAGAGGAAGCCTTCTTGGCGTTGATGTCCCTTCTTGAGAAGGGGCAGGTGACTACTCAAGCCAATCTTCGACAAGAGCTCGGAGGGCGCGGCTCGGGCGCCATGCTAAAGCAATGGATCGACGCCTTCTACGCCCAATTTGGACCTGTGATGGTGGCGCCGTCGAGCTCAGGATTTGAAGGGGCCGATGACGCCTCGTCGCACCAGCCGAATGATCTCGGTACGCCGGCAAAGGCGGCAGCCACAATACCTGCGGACAGTCCGTGGCGTCAGGTCATTGATCAACTTAGCGCCTGGGAATCAGACTTGGCACGTCGCGAGAGGATCCTGTCGAGGCGTGGCCGTCTTTGAACGCACTTTGCTTGAAGTAATTGCAGATTTACTTGGCGCTAGGTTGCAGATTTACCTGCTTCGTCACGAACCCAGCGCCAACGGGAGCCGACAAACCGCGCCAGCCGGGCCATTACGCCATTTCGCATAATGTATATTATGTTAAATCTGGCCAGTGCTACCTAGGCCTGCTGTCGGGCGTCGGTGTTCCTAATTGATGTCCTTTTGTTCCTAGATAGCGCCTCGATCTGTTGCGGCCCCACACGACCCCAGCGCTTCTCTTCGGTGGCGTCATCGGTGCGTGTGGCCTTGGCCTTGGCACACCGCGCGGCCCAAACATCTCCTTGAAGCGCGGATCCTTGGGATGCTTCGGATCTTCCGGCTCCTCTTCTGCATTGAGATGGTAGAGATTGCCGAAGAACTCCGAGAAGCCGTGGACCGTCGGCAGGAACTTGTTCTGATCGCCTAAATGGTTCTTGCCGAACTGTCCGGACACATACCCCAGCGGTTCCAGGACCTCGGCGCGAACGCTAATGCGATTGTTCGGCACGACCGCCAATCTTGAGCTGCTTTACGGTGAACACCCCGCCTATCATCAGGTCACCATTCTCCATGATGGTGGTGATGCCACCCAATGCATTCCAGCGACGACTATCATCAGGGAACGTCCAGCGCGACTTGATCTCGCCCGTCGACCAGTCGAGGCCGAGATACTGATAGACACCCTTGTCCTTGTCCTTGTGCGCTGCGTACAGCAGCCCCGTGGCGGCTGAGACTACCGGCACCATGATGTCGGTGTTGTCGACCTCATGGTTGATCCAGGCCTTCTCGAACGCGTCCTTGTCCGGGTTCCAGATGAACTTCTGTATGCCCATCGGTGCTGGCCGGGTGATGCCGCCGGTAAACGCATTTCCCGGGCCGGCCGGAAGCGGCTTTGGATACGTGCTGTTGAGGAATGCAACGCCATAGCCGAGCACATTGGGGGACGGTTCGATGGTCATCTGGCTGATGTCGATCCGGATCTGGTCGGCGATGCGGTTGGACTGCGTTCCGGGCTTCTGCTTGAAGCCTGCCGGAATCGCGTCCCGCCAGAACGCCACCGCGTTGCTGCCGGTTTCAGCAGCATCGGCAATCACGATGAGCTTGTCCGGGTCGCTGCCGAACCCCATCAACGTCGGGGTGGTGCCCGAACCCCGGGAAATCGCGCCCATCGCCAATGCCTTTTCGCCGGGCATGGAATCGTAGGGAGACGACCATGCCCCGTCCTTCTCATCGGTGGACAGCGTCGTTCCATTCCAGATCACCTTGTTCATGTGCTTCTCGGTGACCACATAGATGCCGTTGTTCTCATCGATGACGATGCTGTTGTCGACTGCCTCGCCGTTGAACGTCACCGACGCCTTCACATTCAGGTCCCGGTCCAGGACGACCAATGCACCGGGAGCAGCAGCAGCCAGGAAGCCGTCGTAGGTCATGTTCAGCCCGATGATGCGGGTAACCGACTTGGCGACGTCTGCGGGCAGCCCCTTGGCGACATCGGCGGTCTTGACGATCCGCGGCGGGTCACCGACCACGTTGCCATCGGTTGTCTTCAGCACGTGGGTGCCACCGTAGACGCAGTAGTGATTGCCGTCTCGATCAAACAGGTTGTACACGCCGTTGATACCGCTTTCCATGTTGAGGCCAGCGGCGCCCAGGCCCTTCAGCGCGCCGAGGATCTTCGTCTCGTCCTTGGCACGATAAGCAGCGTCGAGCTGCGTCAGCGCAGCATCGAGCGCGGCCGGTGTCGCCATCGCGGCGGACGTTTCGAAGCCCGGGTAAGGAAGCAGCCCTCCCACGGCTTCAAAGGCATCGCCGGTCACCCGAATCTTCTGCACTCCCACCGCACCGCTGGCAAAGGCGATCACCTCCCCGCCCACGCGCTTCATGGTGGGATTGGAGGTTACCAGGGTGGGCACGGTCGCCACATCCGCCGCGGTGAGGTTTCGGCTACCCACCGGCCCCGCGATTAGCACCGAATCGGTGGCCGCTGGATTGAAGTGGGAGGTCGGGTAGACACTGTCCGCCAGCCACGGATTGGGGGGAGGCATGTTAGGCAGCGTTGGCGCCGGCTGGACGACGGGGCGGGAGGCCTCGGCCGCCGAGGTGTGGTTTTCGCTCGTGCTCTCGCGGCTGCATGCGGGAAGCACCAGCAGCATGACCACAGCCAAACAAACAGTGGGAGCTACGTCCCGGATCCTGGTCGCCATCTGCGATTCCCTGAACGGCCTCGGTGGATGCCAGTCTCCGCGCGCCAAACCGCCCCCACCACCGCAAAGGCACTGTGGGCCGACCGGTACTTCTACTTAGCAAAGCCCAGGGGCCTGACAGGTGTATTCAGGCGCCCCGGGGCAGTCCCGGCGCGGTCAGTACCCTGCGCTACCCAGGATGAAGGACGGCTTGACGCCTAACCCTTAGGCAAGCCTCAGCAACGTTGCGAGGGTGATGAAGGAAGCTCGCTCTTCGCCAAGAAGCGCACATCGTCACGCCAGATTACAAATTTGCGCCTCTGCGTACCTTGTCCCAGCGGACGTACACCCCTGCCCGATGTCTATGGCGAGTGGAGGCTACTGCAACCAAATCCTCGCCGGTCCGCTATCCCAAGGGCAGGAAGCTACGGCACCCAGGTCCTTGCGGATTTGCCCAGGTCTGCACATAGTTGCCGACCCTAGATGGTGTCAGTTCCCGACAATATTTGCCAAGATCGTGTCGTTTCACTGCAGCTCGGCAACTGCCCCGGGCTGTTCATCAGTGTAGACTCCGCCAACCCACTGATTATCTTGGCCTAATCTGGATGACAACAATTGGGAGAACCGACACTCACGCTGGTCCTAGCATCGATCTCGCCTGCCGTCGCTTTGTCTCTGACATTCCTGCCCGTAAGGCGCACTAGAGGATGGCTGCACTACCGACGCCGCCTTGGCCATCGAATGCGATCGCGATCCGGACGTTGCCACTGGGATCAATAAGGCGGGACATACTCGCATTCAGTGCGTGTCGCACCTGCAGGTAGCTGGCCTGCTGGTCATTACCGAGCCGGTGATAGTCGGATGTCATGGACCTCAGCTTATCCTTGCGCAACTGCAGAGTCTCACCCGAGTTCCAGAATGCCTTGCCCAGCAGCGCGGCATCCCGGGCAGAAACGGCTTTACTGAACTGCTCCAGGAGAGCGCTCCAGAGCTCCTCGTTCACCGAGAGGCGTGAGTAGTTTCGCTGCACCGGATCGAGATAGGCGGTCACGAAGTCAAGGGCCGAGGCGAGGTTGAGAAACAGTTCGCGTCGCGCCAGCAGAGGCCTCACACGCTCGATAAGGCCCTTGAGCTTGTTGAACGTGTCGCCGGTTCCGAAGGTGTCCGAGTCGCTCAAGGTCGAAATCTGCCGAATCAGCGAGGACATGTCTTCCTCCAGCTTGTTGCGCCACGCGTAGGAATCCTTGATGACGCCTTCGATGGCGTTCATCTTGTGCTGGGGCAACTCATCCGGACAGCGCAGTTCCCGCATGTGCGAGGCAATCTCCCTGATGTAGTCGAATGCGCCTGTGATTCGAGCCTTGTCCTCGTTCTCCTGCCGTTCAATCACTTCTGCGATAGAGTCCTTGATGACGCCAAGGCTCTTCTCGATGTCTGCCAGGTGGGATTGAGCGACGGCGATACTGACGAGCTGGAAGGCACCGCCGGCAAGCTGCTTGGCCTTCCCGCCCTGCATCAGCCGGGCCTTTCCGACCAGCTTGTTGGACGAGTCGACCGCATCGGCGAGGATCTCTCCCGACTTGGTCCTCATCAATGAGTAAGTGCCCTCTGTGAGTCCCTTCTGGATCTCGGGCTTGAAAACTACCTCGACGGTCCTGCCGGGAACGCTGGCAGCACCCTTGAACAGATCAGCTGCAAGATGCTTGACCCGTTCGATGCCACTACCTGACGAATCGAGGGCGTGCGTTCGCGCCGGGATGCGCTCGATCTCCCTGCATTCAAGCAGGCTCATTCCGTTGTCGTCAAACAGAGCGAAGTCACAGCCCAGGTCGGTGTTCGCCCCCGGCATGCCGACCGAAGGTGACGCAGTGCGACTGGCCTCACTGGCTTCAATCCGGGCGCCGGCTGCGTTTCGGCGGATGATAATGAACGAGGCGCCTGCGATGAGCAGAATGGCGATGGTGACAAGAAGAATGGTGTTCAAAGCGTCCTCAAAAATATGTTCGTATACGTTCGAACGCGCGCGCGGTTGCAATCTCGACCACGAGGAGACGGGTGGATAGTCCTGCAGAGAGCAGGCCGACCGCGGCTGCCAGCATCCCATGACCGCGCCCCCACTTTTGGGAGCGGGACGTCTTTGGATGGATGCTCTGCCCGGCCCCTCGCTGTATCTGCGGGTAGAGCCAGCTGTGCGCCAAGATTGTGGGGCTGGCCGAGGTTGCATTGGCGTGGGTGACATCCACCTGCATATCCATTGCGGTGACCTGGGGTGCGGCAGATTGGACCGGCTGCCAATCATAGCGCCGGAGGGCGCGTTGCAATGTCGGGATTTCCCTGACTCCAGATGGGGTTGGGAGCTCCTCCGGGGCGGCCTGCACCATCGCGAGCCGGATCGGATGAGACCGCCCTGCCCCGCCCATTTCGCATGCTCCCAACGTTTCATTGCAGGGTGTCGTCCGATGCCGTGAAAGGTTCTATGATTCCTGCTTTCCCGGCATCAAGGATCGAGCAGGATGGGCTTCAGCAAGGCAGACCTTTTCACGGTCGAACAGATCACCAAACGCACGCCATTGGTGGTACCGGAGTTTCAGCGCGGCTACGCGTGGCGCGAGGAGCAGTGGAATGCGCTGTGGGATGATCTGACGAGCGTGGTCAGCCGGGACGCGGCACAGCATTACACCGGGTCGATCATGATCACCGACGTCGCCGATGGTGAGCCGAGCGAGTTGATAGACGGCCAGCAGCGGATGGTGACAATTGCGTTGCTGCTGTCCGCACTCGGGGACGATGCATACCCGATTGCCTTCCGAAACAACGACGTACTTCAGAATAGCTACGACTTCCACGCATTGCGTCAGAAGCAGCTCGGCGCCGCGGTTGCCCGGGATCGCTCCTACTATGCGCGCAATCTTGGCAACGCCTGGGAGCACTTCCATGCCCTGGCGGTCGGGCTCGCCGACGATGGTCTTCGCGCCAGCTACATTGATGCGTTGCGCAAGCGCCTGAAGCTGTTTGTGCTCACCATTAGGCCCGAGTTCGACATCCATGTGGCCTTCGAGACGATCAATAATCGCGGCCGGCCCTTGAGTACCTTGGAAAAGCTGAAGAACCGCCTGATCTATCTTGCTTCGCAGGAGAGCGATCCGCAACGCGCCCGGCAGACGACGGACGAGGTTCATCGGTGTTGGAAGGAGGTGTATGCCAGCCTCGGCGCGGGCGACAGCCTGCTGGCCGATGACGACTTCCTGTCTGCCCATGCGTCAGGCTGGTTCCGCGTGGAGCGCGTGGCCGATTGGCTCAATGCGCGCCTGTTCGATGAGGAGTTCTCGACCAAGCGCACCGCAAGCTGCGACAGCATTCTGGAGTATGTCCGGAGCTTGGAGCACGCTGCCGCGTGTTGGCACCTGATCAACGAGCCGGCACGACTGCCGCCGAAGGTGGCCGAGCGAATGCATGCGCTTTACCGGACCGCGCACGCGGCAGCCAAGCCCGTACTGCTTTGGGCCTTGGTACGCTTGGCCAGGAAGTACCCCAAACTGCTTTCGCATCCGTCGGAGGATACGGGCTGGGCGGACGCCTTCGCCCAGCTCGTCTGGGAAGCCGAGCGCTTTGGCGTTCTGGCGATCCAGGCCAGTGGCAGGCCGGCGCACATCGGCAAGAGCGAGTTCAGCCTGTCCGCGCACGCACTGGCAACGCCGGGCACGCGCGTGATTGCCTCGGATCCTGCCCTCGCCTCGCCTGACGACGCCACCGCGGCGCTCCAGTTGGCTGGCCGCCACATACGGTCGCTGGTGGACAATGTGTCCGGTGTTGATGAGGAAGAGGAGGTCACCTATACGCAGCCGATGTTCCCATGGCGGGGGTACTTCAGCAGAGGGCATGTGCAGGCGGCCATCAACGACAGGTTCAATAAGAAAAAGGGCAACGGGTTCTACGGCTGGCAGTTCGGGAAGCTGGTCGTGCTGGCTTGGGAGGACAGGCTGCGCGGCAAGCGCGGTCGGCCGGATCGGCAGCCGTGGGAGCGATTCCACTGGTCCGATTCGGTCGAACATGTGTATCCGCAAAAGCCGGGTTCCGCTTGGAAGAGCCAGATCAGGGCTGAAGGCCGCAACAAGGAGCAGGCGCTGACGGGCGTTGCCGGGTCGCTCGGCAACCTGTTGATGCTGTCCGGCTCGTTCAACTCGGAACTGTCCAATCATCCGTTCCGCTCGGCGGACGGCAAGGATAAGGTCAGTCGCTACCAGTACGGCAGTTATTCCGAGCAGCAGATAGCGCAGATCTGCAAAACATGGACGGTGGTGGAAATCACTGCGCGCGGCATCGCGATGCTGCGGCATGCGCAGAAGTACTGGTCGTTCGAGCTGCTCCCCGATGATGCGGATGTGGCCGAGTGGCTGCCCTACCTGTATGGCCCGTTGGCCGAACGCGTGCGCAAGGGCGACTTCTACGAGGCCAAGCTGGATGGGCGAAATGTCGGACGGATGGTCGAGAAATTCAACCAGCCTCTGGCCGTGGTGAGGGATGCAAAACCCTCGGCGCACAGCAGCGCGCATTGAAGCTGCGCCAGGGTAGGTGACCTGAGGGGGGCCGCTTGCGGCATCCCCTCAGTGTTGCACGTGAAAGGTTGAGAAAGCTTCCCTGATGACAGCAGAGCTCGAGACCGTGCTCCTCAACCAGTAGTGACGTGCCGCGCACCTCGCAGAGATCACCGCCACGATCAGCACCCTTGCAACGTTCTCCGCGCTTCCTCAGCCAAACGAGTTGCGCCTGACGGGCACCGAGCCAGGAGACTCCGTCGCCTGGCACTACGATGTGCGCCTGTTAGCGGAACAAGCGCACATCCTGTTGGAAATCAGCGCCCATCCACACAGCATCCAACACGATCTTGCCACGCTGTCTGCCTGGGTCCGCCGCCACACCCGCATCGCCATCAACGATGAGGACGGGGCTACTTCAAACGGATGGGGCCGGTGACACACGCACCAGCTTCCCCGGCGTCCAGCGCCATCTCCACGTGTGCTCCCCGGCGACAGGACACGGCTCGCCCCTCGTTGCCCGGGCCTTGGCGTGGCAGTAGGTGGAACCGTCGCGTGCCTGGAACGTTACCTTGATCTGCTGCCCGTCGACGACCAGCCGGCGGAACTCGCCAGGGATGTGCACGCTGGCGTCCTGGCCGTAGCCGGCGGCGCGGATGGCCGCGTAATCCTGGTCATCGATGGTGTTGCCGGGATGGGGATTGATGCCGCGTCGGTCGTCCTTGCCCAGCCGGGTCATCACCACCAACTCACTGCTCTGCTCGAAGCTGCCACCGGTGTAGGTGCTGCTGTAGAAGTGCACGATCTCCGGGACACCATCGCGGTCGAGGTCGGCCACGCGTACGGCCAACGGGCGAAAGCTGTGTTCGATGTCATCGCCCGGGATCATCTGCAGCACGGCCTGCGCGGCGCGGCGGGCGTCCGCCTCGGTGGGGCTGCTGGCCGGCGGCGCTGCGCCTGCGCTGAGCGCGGCCAGGCCGGATGCCACTGCGGCAAGCAGGAAACACGGGTATTGCGTCCTTGCAGTCATCGGTCAGTTCCTTTGATGGTGTGGGGGCTGCTCGCGCGCAGGCGAACGCTTGCTCAGTCGGTCCAATCGGACGCGCCTTCGGCGATGTTCACCCAGGCACTGCATACCAGGTCG
The DNA here is from genome assembly GCA_002435595.1 of Stenotrophomonas maltophilia. GTDB lineage: Bacteria > Pseudomonadota > Gammaproteobacteria > Xanthomonadales > Xanthomonadaceae > Stenotrophomonas > Stenotrophomonas maltophilia_AC. The sequence goes on along the minus strand of DJBL01000023.1, from coordinate 10,247 downwards.
AGGTTGGGCGCGTCGGTTGCGATCCGCACCAGGCCGTCACGGGTATCGATGCCGCCTTCGAACCGCCCGGCGCGCATCGGCGCGACCGGTACGCAGACGCGTACGCGCTTGATCGTCTCACTGCCCGGCAGCGGCTCCCAGGCTTCCACCTGCACCCTGCCCTTCGGCGCGAGTTCGAGGGCAAGCAGGCGCGCTCCGTCATCCACGGTGGCCTGGAAGCTCAACGTGACATCGCCGTTGTCGATGCTGATGCTGGGCCGCGCCACCTTTCCGGTCGGGCCAACGGCATCGAGCGTCCGGCCGAGGTTGCCGCGATCGAACACGGCCAGCGGTTCGGCGCTGTGGTTGGTGAGGGTGTAGCGGAAATCCAGCAAACGGTTGTCGGTGTAGTAGCGGAACTGCGCGGCAATGGCCGCGGCCTGGGCGGTGGCGTCTGCCTGGGCGGGCCGGTCGGTAGGCGTGATGGCGTCGTGCTGCATGGCGGGTCTGACCGTTCCTTCGACTGGTTGGCTGTGGCTGCAGCCGGACATGGAGATGCCAAGCAGCAGCGCAGGCAGCGCTGACCGCTTGAGGTAGCGGATGAGCGCTGCCGGTGTTTGGGATGGCGCGGGCAGCGCTGGCGTGCGGGGCATGTGCATGGGAGTGTTCAGCGCTCCATCACCGGCTCGTTGCGCTCGGCGGCATGCTCCGGCGCGGCCGACTGGTGCTGGTTGGCCTGGTCCATGCGTTGCTGGAACTCCCTGCCCTGCTCGCTTTCCATCAGGCCGGTGAGGGCCTTGCCCAGGTCGGCTTGGTCGCCACGACGGGCCGCGTCGAAGAGGGAATCCAGATGCGCGCCCTGCGCGTGGCCGGGACCGTGGTTGTGTGGACTGGACGGTGCCGCGTGGGGCTGGCCGGGGCCGACCATGTCGCCCGCGCCGTTGCTGTACTGGGTCCGCTGCGGCAGGCCCATCTCGCTGCGGACGGCATTCTCGGTCAACGGTGCCGGGTTGGCCTGGGTGGGCGGCGTGGCGGGGTTGTTGTCGAAATCGTAACGGCCGCCGTCATGCGGCAGGCCCACGGCCTGGCGCTCCCATTGCCCGACCTGGTTGCTGCGGCCGTCGACGTCGTTGCCCTGGTAGAGGTCCGGCTGCAGGGTGCCGTTGACCACGTTGTAGGCGTGCGACAGCTCGTGGTGCAGCACCGCGCCGGGTACCGGGAAATAGTCGCTGTGGAAACTGGGGTTGTAATGCACCATCGCCGGCGCTCCAGCACCGGCCACCAGCGCGCCGGTGGTCGGGTCCGGCCGCAGGAACATCTCGTCAGTGGTGTTCAGCCCCTGCCCCGGTGCCGTGGGATGGCCGCCGGCCGCGCCGTTGGCTTCGTTGGCCAGTTCGGCGATGGTCACCGCATTGCCCTTACCCACCGGCGGCGCCGCCGCGGCCCGGTCCAGCGCGCCCAGCATTTCGCGGCCGGCCGGCGAGCCGCGCATCTGTTCCAGGTCGGCCTCCACGCGCTGGCGGAAGGCATCGGAGCCGGTCACGGTGATGCTCGCACCCAGCGAGGGGTCATGTGCGCCTGCATCGACGAGGCGGTTGCCGGCACCGCGCGCGGCCGTCAGCGTGTCCTCGCCGGCCCGGCCATAGACCACGTCGCGGCTGCCACTGTTATGTACCGTATCGGTACCGGCCCCGGCGAAAACGCGGTCGATCTCGGCGCCACCGCGCAGGGTGTCGTTGCCCAGCCCGCCGGAGAGCACGTCACGGCCCTCGCCGCCATCGAGGGTGTCGTTGCCCTGGCCGCCTTCCAGGTAATCATTGCCGCGACCGCCACGGATGCGGTCGTCGTGGTTGCCGCCGTAGACCACGTCATTGCCGTCGCCGGCATCGATGCGGTCGTTGCCATCGCCGCCGAACACATCATCGCGACCGGCGCCGGTGAGGATCACATCGTCGCCTTTGCCGCCGTCGACCCGGTCATTGCCCCGTCCGGTGATGATGACGTCGCTGCCGTCCCCGCCCTGCACGTCCATGTCCACGCGGACGCTGTTGCCGCCGTCCCTGACCTGCACGTAGAACGGATCGACGCCCGGGCCCAGCGCCGGCAGGGTGTCGCTGGCGATGATGCGGTCGTTGCCGCCATTGCTGCGCACGCCCAGTTCCTGGTCGGCGGCCAGGGTGAGCTCGTAGGGCTGGCCGTTGACGGTGGCGGCGACCACGCCATCGGGGCGCTGGCCCAGCCGGATCTCGTCGTCCTTGTTGCCGGTGTGCACGGTCATGACGTCGTCGAACTGGTCGCCATCGATCACCCGTTCGCGGGTGATCCGCACCTGGTCGTCGCCGGCGCGTCCGTTGTCGTAGAGCAGGTCGCTACGGGTAGGCTTGCCGTCGGCGGTGGTGCCGAGGGTCGGGGTCCCGATCGGCGGGCTGCTGCCGCTCACGGCGATGGGCGTGGGCGGCGGTGCACCACCGGCACCCGCGGTTCCCTCTGCAGTCGAGCCATCCGTCGCCATCTGCGCCTCCCGATCATCCATGTGGTGAGCGCACTATATACGAGCCGCGCGGGGCGCGTGGCACAGCGATTGCAGGGCCGTCGCGACGCCGGTTTGTGCGCGGTGCGGCGCGCTGCGGCGGGGGCATTCACGGCTGCATTGCCTGCTGGATATGGCCCAGCAGCGCCGGCTTGTCCGCGTGGGCCGGCATGGCGCGCACCAGGGCATGCAGCAGCCGCAGGTCCTGCTGCCAGCCGAGCTGGTCGCTGAGCTTGTGCAGGTTGCGCGACTGCCGGGCGTCGCCGGCCTGCCCTGCCTTCTCGCCAGGCAAAGCACCCAGCTCGCGCATCACATCGCGCTGCATGCGCAGCCGCCGCACGCGGCGGCGCCAGCGATGGATGGCCTCGGGTTCGTGGTGGCGCATGGCGCGGGCGGCCGCTTTATCGACGCGTCGTTCGCTGCGCGCAAGCCCATGGCGCAGGTGCTGGCGGCGCACCACGTCCCAGGCAAGCGGGGCCAGGCCTTCGCAGATCCGTTCGATCGCGCGGCGGCGGCGCTGCAGGCCCGGGTCGGCGTGCTGCAGGCGCTGCAGGATGCGCGCGCGGCGTGCACCGAGCAGCGCGATCACCCTGTCCCACCCCGGCGCGGGATGCCGTTGCTGCAGCTGCCTGGACGCCTCCACCACGACGTGCGCGTCGCGGGCCGTGGACAGGCCATCGCCCAGGCGCTGCAGGGCGCGATCGGTGCGCTCCAGCGCCAACGCGGTGTCGGCCAGCAGGGCCAGCAGCGCACGCATGCGTCGCACGGCTTTGCGCGTGGCGTGGATGGCCGCGTGCAGGTCGTGGGTGGACGACAACGCGGCCGATATCGCCTCGCACTCCTGTTTCAAGCGCTGCTCGATGGCCGTGCCCAACGCCTGTGCCGACATCGAAAACCCCGGGGCGGACGAAGGAGCCAGTGTAGCGGGCAACGCCGCGGGCGGCCCATCGGGTGGCCACCCTCTCCCGCATGGCCGCGGCGGGCGGCGCCTGGGTGTCCGGGGGCGGCGGGTCCGTTGCCGGGGCTAGCTGCTGATATAGTCGGCTGCGCATGACGGGCACCCTGCCCGTCCACGGATTACAGGGAGTTGGTCATGGGTCTGGTACAGGCAGTGAAGGGGGCAGTCGGCGGTGTTCTGGCCGACCAGTGGAAGGATTTCTACACCGTGCCCGGCGGCCTGCCGTCGACGGCGGCACTGTTCGCCGCGGTCCCGCGCGGCACCAATGCCGGGCGCGGCTCCAACACCAGCGCCTCGTCCAACATCATCAGCAACGGTTCGAAGATCGTGGTGCCCGAGGGCTATGGCCTGCTGCTGATGCAGGACGGTGCGATCACCGCCTTCGTCGCCGAGGCCGGCGGGTACGAATGGCGTTCGGACGACCTGAATTCGCAGTCGCTGTTCGCCGGTGACGGCCTGGTCGGGCCGCTGATCAAGCAGAGCTGGGAGCGCTTCAAGTTCGGCGGCCAGCCCGGTTCGCAGCAGGCGGCGTTCTTCGTCTCGCTCAAGGAATTGCCGGACAACCGGTTCGGCACCCAGTCGGAGATCTACTGGGACGACGGTTTCCTGGGCACCCAGGTAGGCGCGGTCACCCGCGGCTCGTACACGCTGAAGATCGTCGACCCGATCCTGTTCGTGAAGAATTTCGTGCCGGCCAGCTACCTGCAGCCGGGCCAGGTGTTCGACTTCACCGATCTGGACAACGCGGCCGCCAGCCAGCTGTTCAACGAAGTGGTCGGTTCGCTGGCCCCCGCCTTCAGCCTGTATACCAACGATCCCGGCAAGGGCAATCGCATCACCAAGCTGCAGCAGGATTCACTGGGCTTTGCACAGAGCCTGTCCGCGGCGGTGGAACAGGGCTACCAGTGGAAGTCCGACCGCGGCCTGGCCATCGTCAAGACCGCGATCGTCTCGATCGAGTACGACGCCAATACCCGTGAACTGCTCAAGACGGTGCAGCGCGCCGATGCGTTGGCCGGTGCACGTGGCAACGCGAACCTGCAGGCCAGCGTGGCCCAGGGCATCCAGTCGGCCGGCGAGAACGGCGGGGCCGCGGGCCTGGTTGGCGTGGGCATGGCCTCGGGCATGCTCGGCGTGGGTGGCATGCAGCAGCCGGTCGCGCCAGCAGCCGATGATCCGGTGGCCAAGCTGAAGAAGGCCAAGGAAATGCTGGATCTGGGCCTGATCACCCAGGACGACTACAACGCGCTCAAGGCCAAGGCGCTGGGCCTCTAAGCAGCAGGACGCCGCACCCCGATGACCACCCCAGGATCCAATCCGCCGCCGTTGCCGCCCCGGCCCACGGCGCCACCGCCTTTGCCGGCGGCGGCCGCCACCGGGCCGGGTTCGCCGCGCGACGTACCTCCCCTGCCCGGCAGCTTCCCGATCGACCCGGCCACGCTGCCGGGCGCGATCCGTGACGAACTGGAGGCGCCCGATCCGGTCGCGCTGGACACGTCCGCCGCCGAGCTCAAGGACGGCCTGAACCGCTGCCCCAAATGCGGCAGCACCGATATCCGCCTGAAGCTGGGCACCGATGTGCTGGTCTGCCAGTTCTGCCGCAACGAGTGGGACGGTGCGCGGGCCGAAGAGGCCTTCGGCCTGGGCGAAGGCATCGACCAGCTGCGTGGGACGGTGATCGCCTCGGGGGCGCGCGACATCGCCGCCGACGCGGCCAGCCTGATGAGCTTCAAGTGCACCGGTTGCGGCGCCGAGGTGACCATCAATACCGAAAGCACGATGACGGCACGCTGCCATTGGTGCCGCCACGTGTTCGGGGTCAATGAGCAGGTGGCCAACGGTGCGGTGCCCGACGCGGTGCTGCCGTTCCGGATCGGCAAGGACGACGCGGTGGCGCGGATCCGCCAGTTCGTGGACAAGCGCCGCCTGTTCGCACTCAAGGCGTTCAAGCAGGAGTTCACGCCGGAGAACGTGATCGGCGTGTATCTGCCCTACATGATCGTGGACAGCAACGTCAGCGCTGCGGTGGCCGGCAAGGGTGAGATCAAGACGCGCGAGTACACCCGCGGGACCGAAAAGAACAAGAAGACCTACTACGACGCCGACGTGTACCACGTGGAGCGCCAGGTGGATTTCACCGTGGACGACCTGCCGCTGGAATCCTCGGCCGAGCGCGGCAACCTGGACACGCGTGCCAACACCAACAACATCATCAACACGATCCTGCCCTTCGATACCAAGAATGCGCTGAAGTGGAACGCGTCCTACCTGATGGGTTTCTCCTCGGAGAAGCGCAACCTGGACGTGGACAAGCTGCGGCCGCGGCTGGAGGACCAGTTGCTGTCGATCGCCCGCGCACAGGTGGAGGGGTCGGTGCGCCGCTACGATCGCGGCGTACGCTGGGAACAGGAACGGCTGGACGTGCACGGGTCGCGCTGGGTGTCGATGTACCTGCCGGTCTGGCTGTACTCCTACCACCAGCCAGGCCGCAACGGCGGCATGCTGCACTACATCGCGGTCAATGGCCGCACCGGTGAAACGATGGGCAGCGTGCCGGTGCAGCAGTGGAAACTGCTGCTGGCGGCGTTGACCACCGGCACCATCATCGAAGCCCTCGTGCTCTTCTTCCTGGTAGCTGCCTCATGAGCGATGACAGTGGACTCTGGTTGCTGGCTGCAGGCCCTGCCGGCGCGACCGCGCTGTACTGGGCGCTGTACCGGTACTACCGCAACACCGACAAATCCCACGCCTTCGAGCGCGAAACCGCGATCGACGCCAAGCCGGTGACCGGCTCGGACGCCAAGGTCGATACGGTGACGGGGACGCAGGAACGACGGATCCGCGGCGACAACGTGCAGGCCTATCGCACACGGGTGAACCGCGAAGGCGGGTAACGGACGGTGGTTCGCTCCCCCGGGGCGGCGCAGCACCTGGCGCCCCGGGAGAACCCTCACTTGGCGGTGATGCGGGCCTCGTCGCCGTTGCCGTCGACCATCACGCGACTGCCGACCCCCAGGCCGACAATGTTCTCGCGCAGCTGGGTGGTGCTCAGCACGCGGCCTTCGTCCAGGCGCACCTTGACCATGTAGCGCGTGGCCGGGCCTTCGCCGGCAATTTTCTCACCCACCACGCCGCCAACCTTGGCGCCGCCGGCGGCGGCGACCGGCACGGCCACCACGCCGGCCTCGGCATGGCCGGAGCGGCCCAGGCCGGTAGCGGCCGCCAGCCCGCCCAGGGTGCCGAGGTTCTCGCCCAGGGCGCGCCCGAAACGGGTGCGCTTGGAGGTGTCATCGCCGCGGTTTTCGATCGGCTGCAGCTCCTCGATCACGCCCGGGCGCTGCTTGGCCAGTGCCGGGCCAGCCAGTGCGGCCGATGCCAGCAGCACGGCCGTGATGCAAATCCGCCAGTTCTTGAGCATGGTGCAGATCTCCCTGATCGTGTGACGTTGAACGTGATCGCCTCGTGCGATCAGCGCTTTGCCTTGGGCCCGACAATGTCCTTGTCACACTGCGGGCCGTCATGTTCCCAGCGGCGGATGATGCCTTCGCGGTCGGCCACATAGGTGATGTCGCAGCGGTGCTCGGGCGGGTGCTGGACCTGGTGGTCCACATACCTCAGATCGCCAACCGCCCCGTACACGTTCTCGGTCCATGCCGGCTTCTTGGTGTTGGAGGTGTAGTACGTCTCCATGGCACTGTCGTCTTCGTCGATCTCCAGCCGCCCGCCGTCGACCCGGAGCTGCAGCAGCAGCTCGGAGGCATCACGGCCGATCCATGCATCGGCGCGCGCCTTGGCGTCGGCGCTGAGCGGAGTGTCCGCACTGGAGGTGCCCGCCAGCAGCACGCCCAACAGCACGCTGGCCACGGCAGCTGGCTTCATCGAAGTACGTTTCATCGGCAAGACTCCCCGTGTGTCATTGCGGCCGGACCGCTACCGCGCCTGACTGCGCGCGATCTTCATGTTTTTCGGTGAGAGTCTAGGAGTGGCGGCCTCGCGCGAACATAGGGGTAGAGCGGTGAGTGATGTAGGAATACTCCTACCAACTGTGCCGCAGACCGGCGCTGCCCGCGTGCCGGCGCCGGGATGACCGCCCGCGCCACGGTCGCTATGCTGCCCTGCCCCGTCACCCAGGAGCGCTCCATGCGCACGCTCTATCCGCCAATCAGCCCCTACAACGCGTTTGCGTTGGCGGTCGACAGCCTGCACACCCTGCACGTGGAGGAATGCGGCACGCCGGACGGGATTCCGGTGGTGTTCCTGCATGGCGGCCCGGGCGCAGGCGCCTCGCCCACCCATCGCCGCTTCTTCGACCCGGCACGGTACCGCATCGTCCTGATCGACCAGCGCGGCAGCGGCCGCTCCACGCCCTTCGGCGAGCTGCGCGACAACACCACCGCGCACCTGGTCGCCGATATCGAGACGGTGCGCGCGCACCTGGGCATCGAGCGCTGGCTGGTGTTCGGCGGCTCGTGGGGCTCCACCCTTGCCTTGGCGTATGCGCAGGCGCATCCGCAGCGCGCCACGGGGCTGATCGTGCGCGGCGTGTACCTGGGCCGGGCCGAGGAGAATCGCTGGTTCAACGAGGCCGATGGCGGTGCGCGCTGGGTGTTTCCCGAGCGCTGGGCGCGCTACGAAGCGCATATCCCGGCAGATGAGCGCGGCAGCATGATCGCCGCCTACTGGCAGCGGCTGGACAGCGATGACCTGGCGACCCGGATCGCCGCGGCCGAGGCCTGGCTGGGCTGGGAGGACAACGCCGCCACCCTGGTGCACGACGTGGACGCGGTATCCAGCGCCGATCCGATGGCGACCCTGGCCAAAGCCCGGATCGAAGCGCACTACTTCCGCCACCACGCCTTCCTGGAGCACGCTCAACTGCTGCGTGACATCAACCGCATCCGCCACCTGCCAGGGGTGATCGTACAGGGCCGCTACGACATCATCTGCCCGGCCCGCAGCGCCTGGGAGCTGGCCTGCGCCTGGCCCGAGGCGAGGCTGGAGATGGTGCTGGCCGGCCACGGCGCGACCGAGCCGGCCACCGCCGATGCACTGGTGCGGGCCACCGACGCCTTCGCCGATCGCATCGGGCGGCCCGGCTAGGCGCTGCGCTGTCGCCCTGCCCGGTCGTGCACCTGCGCGTGGCGCCGGCTTAACGGGGGCCGGCGCACGATCCGGTGGATCCGGACGGGACCACGAGACCGACATGAAACATGCCCTGGGCATCCACGCAAGTGCCGCGCTGCTGCTGGCAGCCTGCGCCGGCTGTACCGCCCGGCCAGCCGATCCTGCGCCTCCCACCGCCGCGGCGCCGGGTGACGTGGGCGGGTTTGCGGAGCCTGGCAAGGGGATCGCAGTACGCCCGGTGGCCGGCACGCACCTGGCGCACGACTTCAAGCGCAGCTATCTCACCCTTGATGCCTGGAAGCTGTACCCGGCGCCCGGCAGCGCCGGCACGCCGCTGGTGGCGGTGGTGGTGGACGGTTCCAACGAGGTGACCTCGGCCGAGATGCGGATCGGGCGCAGTACGACCGCCGCGGACATCACGGCCTGCCGGGTGCCGCCGGCGCAAGCCAGTGGTGCGGCGGCGCCGGCCGTGGTGGGCGGCGTAGCGTTCGCCCACTTCAAGACCAGCGACGCGGCGATGAGCCATTACGTGTCCGCCGACAGCTACCGCGCCGTGCGGGACGGCGCCTGTTATGCGATCGACCTGATCGTGGCGGGCACCCGGCCAGAGGTGTACGACCCGCCGCGCACGCCGCCCTTCAGCCAGGCGGCGGCAGACAAGGCGCTGGCGGCCGCACTGGCCGCCGTGTACTGGCAACGCTAGAGGTACACAACGACCTCCACGCCGCTCGCGCACGCACCGGCCCGCGCGCGACGGCCTCCTCGCGCGCGCACGCTCCCGCTACAATGCGCCCGGGAATCGCCCAAGGGGGGCGACACGCATTGGACGCGTCCGAGGTGCCTGCCATCTGTCCGTACCGCACCAATCTGCCGCCGCACCTGCCGCTGGCCGCGTCCGGGCTGCGCCCGCTGCCGCACCCCTCTTTTCCTCTTCCCCTCTCTGCGCGCTGCGCGCTGCAGGTGCAGCCTGCGCGGCCCTGTTGAATTCCTCCACCTCATCCATTGTCTGGAACAGCGCTCATGTCCGAGTCCACCCTTCCTGCGCCGCAGGCCACCACCGTGCCTGCCGCGTCCAACTACCTGGACCGGGCAATGGCCACCCTGCGCAGCCTGGGCCTGGTCGCCCCGCAGGAGAACAACGCACCGGCGGTAGCGCTGGTGACCCAGTTGGCCAATCTGGACGAAGGTCGCGTAGTGGCGATCGCGCGCGTGCTGCAGCAATCGGGGCACTTCAACCAGGTCATGCGCGAGGAGATCAGCTCGGCGCGGGTATCGGACCGCTACACCGAGATCGTGCGCGCGTTCGACAGCATTCGTGACGATGCCACGGCCATGGTCGAACAGGTCCGCGATGGCAGGATCGACATGGGCGAGCGCCTGCAGAACCTGTGGATGAAGCTGACCCGGGGCGACATCCCCAGCCGCTTCGAGAAGATCCGCCGCACCTTCCTGGACGTCAGCCGCGATGCGGGCGAGCAGCTCGAGCGCGAGGCGCGGGTGCTGGAGATGTATGCCGATTTCCGCCTGTCGATCAAGGACGCCGAGATCCAGGCCCACGAACTGCTGGCCCTGCAGGAACAGGCGCTGGCCACGGCCAACGCCGAGCTGCAGGCAGCGCAGGCGCATGCCGCCGCGGCCCCCGCCGCGGATGCCGCC